>NZ_CP077093.1:3839230-4156923 GCF_014268755.2 Pseudomonas vanderleydeniana
CCTGCGGCGAACTCGCCCAGCCGCTGGCCCTGCAGGCCAAAACGGTCGACCAGCCCTTGCAGGGCAGCCGCCAGCAGATCCTGGTTGCTGTCATGGGAATACACCGTATTGGAACGGGCAAAGGGAATCCGGTTGCCACCGAGAATGGCGACCCGTCTTGCCGGAGCCGGTGTGAAGCTGTAGTCGGTCATGCAAAGTTTCCTTCCATACGCATGACCTGCAGGTGCGGCACCTGTGGCGAGTGGGCTTGCCCACGCTCGACTGCGAAGCAGTCGTAAATCTGAATTCACGTCAAATCAGACAGACCGTGACATTCGGTTTCAGGATGGCCTCGCCATCCAGCGCGGGCAAGCCCGCTCGCCACAGAACCCGCCCTGCAGGTTGTGCGGTGTGTTCAAGTGAGCGTGAGCACCCCACGCATGTGCGGCTTGTCTCCGGCCGCCGTGCGCACTTCAAAGGCCTGGCGTGATTCGCTGGACGGCACCTTCCACAAGGTTGCACTGCCGGGCAGGAACATCGGCAGCTTGAACTCACAGTCGAGTCCCGCCGCGTCCAACGCGCGGGGCGGCTGCTGCGCGGCCAAGGCCCGGCCAAGGGTCCACATGCCATGGGCGATCGGGCGCCTGAAGCCGAACAGCCGTGCGCCCGGCCACGAGGTATGGATCGGATTGTGATCCCCCGACACCCTGGCGAAACGCCGCCCGAGGTCCGCCGCCAGCGACCAGCGCTGGGTTCGGACCAGCGCCTGCTCATCCAGCTCCAGTTCGCCCTGCCAGGGCTCGCCGACCGGCGCGGCGACACCACGACGCAGGTACAGGCTCTCGCTCTCCCAGACCAGGCTGCCATCACCATGGGCCTGGCTGACGATCAGCAGCGCCTGCCCCTTGGGGTGCGCCACCCAGCGTTCGCAATGCACCTGCAGGCGCAACGCCTGGCCCTCCTGCAGCCGCCGGTACTGGCGGATCCGGTTGGCCAGGTGCACCATGCCGCTGGCCGGCCAGGGAAACGCCGGGCTGGTCAAAAGAAGCAGGTGCAGGGGAAACGCCAGGGTGTGCACGAACGACAGCGGCACGCCGTGCTCGCGGCGAAAACCGCAGGCCCGGGCGTATCGCTCGATGTCGGCGGCGCGCAGTTCCACGGCCGGTCTTACCAGCCGCTCCTGCGGCAAGGTCGGCACGCCTTCGACCTTGGCTTTGCGCAGGCTGCGCAAGCCGCCCCAGAGCAACCGGGCAGTCGACGGCACCGGATCGATGATACGCAGCGTCAAGTCCGTACTCATCGCTCAGGCCCCCAGCAGGCTTTGCCCGCACACGCGCACGACCTGCGCATTGATCCCACCCGAGGCCGGGTGCGCCAGCCAGGCGATGGTCTGCGCCACGTCCTCGGCCTGCCCGCCCTGGGACATGGAGTTCATCCGCCGCCCGGCCTCGCGGATCAGCAACGGAATCTTCGCGGTCATCTGGGTTTCGATGAACCCGGGCGCCACGCCATTGACCGTCACCTGCTGCCGCGCGGCCAGCGGCGCCAGGCTCTGCACCAGGCCGATCACCCCGGCCTTGGAGGTGGCATAGTTGCTCTGCCCAAGGTTGCCGGCGATCCCGGAGATCGACGACACGCAGACGATACGCCCACCGGGATTGAGCCCCTGGCCCTCGAGCAGCGCCGTGCTCAAGCGCAGCGGCGCCTCAAGGTTGACCGCCATGACCTTGCGCCAGGAGGCCTCGGTCATCTTCGCCAGGGTCTTGTCCTGGGTGATACCGGCGTTATGCACGACGATATCGAAGGCACCGTGTTCGCCGACAAAGGCCAGCAAGCGCTCGGCGGCCTGCGGTGCGGTGATGTCCATGGCCAGCGCCGCCCCGCCCAGGGAGCCGGCCACCTGCTGCAACTCCGCCTCCACCGGCGGAATGTCCAGGCAGACCACCTCGGCGCCCTCACCGGCCAGCACCTGGGCGATCGCCAGGCCGATGCCGCGGCAGGCCCCGGTGACCAGCGCCCGCCGCCCGGCCAATGGCCGCTGCCAGTCGATGGTCCTGGGCACATCCACCGGTTCGGCGATACGCACCACCTGGCCGGAGACATAGGCGGACCGGCGCGACAGGAAGAAGCGCAGGCTGCTGTCCATTTCCGTTTCCGCACCGGGCTCCACGTACAGCAACTGCACGGTGATCGCCTTGCGCAGTTCCTTGCCCAGCGACCGCACGAAGCCCTCCAGGGCCCGCTGCGCCACCGCCTGGGCCAGTTCCGCGCAGTGCTCCGGTGGCGTGCCCAGGACCAGCACGCGGCCGTGATGCGTCAGGCGCCGGACGTTGGCATGGAAGAACCGGTACAGCTCGTCCAGTTGAGCGATATCGGCCAGGCCGCTGGCATCGAACACCAGGCCCTGGACCTTGACCGTGGAGGGGGCCTCGACACTTGCCGGTGTGGCGGCGACCGTTTCGGTGGCAGCGAAGATACGCTGCAGTTCCCCCAACAGCCGCCCCTGGGACGCCGCCGCCAATACCACCGGATTGAGGCTGTTGCCCACCTGCCCCTGGCGATAGCGCTGCAGTGGCAGCGGTTGCGGCAAGCCGACCGACTGGGCCAGGCGCCGCCCCCAGGGCGAGTTGACGAAAGAAAGATAACCGTCAGACATGAATGAATTCCGTTCCAGAGCCGAGAAAGATCAATAGCTGCTGTCGTCAGCGACAGCCGTGCCTTCGTTGACCGCCGCGCGTCGCCTGGTGGCTGGCCTGGCCATCTGTTCGACATGCGCCTGGCGCCGCTGCAGGGCTTCGAGCAGCCCGAAGTCCTGCGGGAAGTCGTCGACCTGGATCGCATGGTCGCCATACTCGACATAGCGCCCGAGCAACTGGTCTTCCTCCTCGCTGATCAGTTGCAGCTCCAGCGCCTTGACGCGCCAGACCACAAAGGCCTCGCGGGAAATCGGCAAGGGGGCGATGGTCCCTTCGCGCACGGCTGACTTGAGGCGCGTCTCGATCAGTTCGACCTGGGGCAACAGGCGGAAAGCCAGTTCGCCATAGGCCAGCTTGTCGATGTCCGGTTGCGGGATATAGGAGTCAGCCAGCAGACGATCGCGGCTCGCACCCGGCTGTTGCACCAGTTCGGCGACTTCGCCGAGCAGGCGATCGGACGGCTTGCGCAGCGGGATACCGAACGGGAAGCTCAAGGCGCGAATCACCCGCGCGGCCGCCTTCGACGGGTAGTTGTCGAGCACTTCGGCCAATGCCTCATGCGCTTTCAACAAGGCATCCTGGGCAGCCCAATGCACCAGCGGCAGGTCGCCCTGCGGACGCCCATCGTCCTCGAAACGCTTGAGCACGCAGGACAGGATGTACAGCTGCGAGAGAATGTCCCCCAGACGGCCGGTGATGCTCTCCTTGCGTTTCAGCGCACCGCCCAGCACGCCCATGGAGATATCCGAGGCCAGCGCCAGCACCACCGACAGCCGTTCGACCTGCTGGTAGTAGGTCGCCAGCGACTTGTCGGTCCTGGCCGGTGCCTTGAGCAGGCGTCCCCCACTCAGGCCATGAACGAGCG
Source organism: Pseudomonas vanderleydeniana (assembly GCF_014268755.2). NCBI lineage: Bacteria > Pseudomonadati > Pseudomonadota > Gammaproteobacteria > Pseudomonadales > Pseudomonadaceae > Pseudomonas > Pseudomonas vanderleydeniana. Next base: position 3,842,771 of record NZ_CP077093.1, read on the forward strand.
CCCGTACGGTGTTGGCCACGACGAAGCTGATATGGCCGAACATCGCGCTGTCGAACGCCTCCAGCCCGGCGCGGCCTTGCGCGCGGGCGGCTTCCATTTCACGGAAGACATACGGATGGCAACGAATCAGCCCCTGGCCGTAGATGATCAGGCAGCGGGTCATGATGTTCGCGCCTTCCACGGTGATCGCGATCGGGCTCTGCTGGTAGGCACGGGCCAGGAAGTTGTTCGGCCCCATGCAGATGCCCTTGCCGGCGACGATGTCCATGCCGTCGTTGACCACCGCCCGGGCGCGTTCGGTGACGTGGTACTTGGCAATGGCGGAGATCACCGAAGGTTTCTCCCCGGCATCCAGCGAGGCCACCGAGACCTTGCGCACCGCATCGCAGGCATACAGGTGCCCGGCCATCCGTGCCAGCGGGGCCTGCACGCCCTCGAACTTGCCGATGGGCAAGCCGAACTGCTTGCGCATCGCCGCATAGGCGCTGGTGCCCCGTACGGCGATCTTGCTCAGGCCGACGTTGGCCGAGGGCAGCGAGATCGCCCGTCCCGCAGCCAGGCACTCCATCAGCATGCGCCAGCCGTTGCCAACCTGGTCACGACCGCCAATCACCCACTCCAGCGGGATGAAAACATCCTTGCCCTGGGTCGGACCGTTCTGGAACACCGCGTTGAGCGGCCAGTGCCGGCGACCGGTCTGTACGCCCTGATGAGTGGTCGGAATCAGCGCGCAGGTGATGCCCAGGCTACCCTTGTGTCCGAGCAGCCCCTCGGGATCTTCGGCACGGAAGGCCAGGCCGAGAACCGTGGCGATCGGCCCCAGGGTAATGTAGCGCTTGTCCCAGGTAACCCGGAAACCCAGCACTTGCTCGCCTTCGAACTGGCCCTTGCAGACCACCCCGACATCCGGGATGGCCCCGGCGTCGGAACCGGCGTAGGGGCTGGTCAGGGCGAAGCACGGGATGTCCTCGCCACGCGCCAGGCGCGGCAGGTAGTGCTGGCGCTGGGCCTCGGTGCCGTAGTGCAACAGCAGTTCGGCCGGGCCGAGCGAGTTGGGCACCATCACCGAAATGGCCGCCGCCGAGCAGCGGGTCGACAGCTTCATCACCACCTGGGAATGGGCGTAATGGGAGAAACCCTTACCGCCGTATTGCTTGGGGATGATCATGCCGAGAAAGCCGGCGTCCTTGGTGTATTGCCAGGCCTGGGGCGACATGTCCTGCCAGACCTGGGTGGTTTCCCAGTCATTGGCCATGTCGCAGAGGGTTTCGACCTCGTTGTCGAGGAACGCCTGCTCCTCTGCGCTCAGGCTCGCCGGAGCCGCCTTGAGCAGGCGCTCCCAGTTCGGCTTGCCACTGAACAGCTCGGCATCCCACCAGACGGTACCGGATTCGATGGCCGCGCGCTCGGTGTCGGACATCGCCGGCATGATCTGCCGGAACAGCGCCAGGGCCTTGCTGCTGAGCAGGCTGCGGCGCAAGGGTTTGATCGCCAGCACCAGGGCCGGCAGCAGGATCAGGATTGCGGCCACCGTCGCGCCCAGCGGGGCAACCACATTGAACACATAGCCAACAGCCAGCCAGGCAGCGGCAATACCGAGCCAGAGAATCGCTGCAGCTTGTCGATAGGCGAGTACGAGGGCGGCAAACAGCCCTGCCAATAACCATACCATCATGGAATACCTCTCTCATTACGTACGAAACAACCAGCGAGGGCGGCATTGAGCGCCTTCTCGAAGATCACCTTACAAATGAAGCGAACGCGTTTCAAATTTTATTTTTAAATATTTATTTATTTTTTGGGCAAAAAAATGAGGCCGAACGGATTCAGCCTCAGTGAGCAGTAAAAGGAGTGAAAATGCGCGCTCAGATCACATCAATGCAGCGTCAGAAACGGTATGTCGCCGACAGGCTGACCACTTCGCCCTTGCTATTGACCTTGCCATCCAGAGAGGCACCGCCGAGACGGTCCTGATTCTGGGTCTTGAGTTTGACTTCCTCCACAAACTGGCGCGAATAAGCTCCGTCAACACTCAAGCCCGGTATTGCCCTGATCTCATAACCGAAACCAAGAGATGCAAACCAGCGATCGCCATCGGGAATCCGCGGATCGCGAGTCGAGTTACGTGTCGGAGTCTGGTCACGCGCCACACCCGCCCGGAAGGTGAAGTCATCAGTAACCTTGTAGTCCCCCCCCAGAGAAAGCATCCACGAATTTTTGTAGTTATAGGGAATGGCAACAAGGGTATTGCCATCGGATTTCAATGTCAGGTCCTTGAATGACGACCACTCGGTCCAGTTGACACTGGCGCCCAGAGTGAACCGATCACTGAACTGATGGACCCAATCAAGCCCCGCAGTGGCCGGGATATCCAGCTGGGTCGAGGCATTGGCTCCATCGGGGAAAAGCTTGAGCCCAGGGTACGCAAACTCGACCAGCGTCTGGCCTTGAGGCCCGAAAGGCTGGGTCATGAGCTGCCTGGAAGCCTCATCCGCGTAGATGTTGTATTTGCCCTCCATCTTATTTTTGATCTTGGCGTGATAGTTCAGGCCGATTGTGTCCACCTCGGTCGGTTTCCAGACCACGCCGGTAAACCAGCCAACCGAAGTATTATCTACCTTCACCCGGATCAGGGACTGCCCTACACCTGCTGGAAGCGGTACTCCACCGAAGTTGGGAGAGAGAGCAGCCGCAGCAAGAAGGTCAATGTTCTGACTAACGAAACCACTACTGTGCTGGACGATGACACCACCACCCAACGAAAACTGATCGTTCACTTTGAACGAAAGAGAGCCGGTCAACCCAACCGTTTCAATCTTTGTATCTACCGCAAAATCACGCCCTTTCCAGTCATCATCCCAAGTACTTTTCATCCCCTGTGGCACAACCTGACTCAGGCCAAAACTTAGCCGATCATTGATTGGCATCACCAGGAAGCCGGTCGGTAACCAAGCTGTAAAGCCTGCCTGGCCTCCATTGCCGGTGCGATCGTGATAGACAGGATCTCCTGTCAGCGGATCACTCGTGGTGTCGGAAGTTGGCCGACCGCTATAGTCCTTGGCCGTCCCCTTGTACTTGATACTGATTCGCGCATAATCAACGGTTTGCTGCACGACTGCCTGATCGATAAACGCCATGGCAGCCGGGTTGTTGAATGCAGCGGATGGATCGTTCTTGAACAGCGAACCACCACCAAAGGCCCGCCCCCAACCTGGCGCACCATAAGTCGGCGTCTGGAACCCCCCCGCCTGAACCGAACCGGGTGCCATTATGCTGCCCAGCAATGCCAGTCCTATCGCTACATGCAATTGCTGCTTCTTATTATTCATGCCCCACTCCTTATTATTATCTACCACTTCGCCGTAGCGCTTGTTGCTCGACAGGCACCTTTTGCAAGATGCCTGTCTTTCCGCGGGTGATCAGCCCTTTACCGGAGTATCAACATCAAGGCGTGATGGTGATGGTCGGAGCGCTGACCGAGAGCGAGGTCACGGTGCAGCTGCCGCTCAGAGCCTGGTTGGTAGCGCTCAGAGTGCCGCCGACCGAACCGGAGCTGGCCCAGTTCACGTTGATGGTGCTTGGGCCGCAGTTGGTAGCGGGCAGGCTGCTGATGGTGTAGCCCACGTTGGCGATGGTGCCGGTGGTAGCGGTAGCTGCCGTGATCACCCAGCCTGGAGAAGGCAGGTTCTTGAACTGTGGCAGTTGGCACAGACCGCTGCCACTGGCCGTGCTGAAGCTGGTGATCGTGGCAACGCCACCCGAAACGGTACCGCTAGCCACCACGGGGCAGGTCACCGGAGCCTGGAACGACGAAGGCGACTTGACAGTGATGCTACCGGTGGCAGAGAACGGACCATCAGGGCCGATGGTAGCGGCAGAAGCCATGGATGCAGCACCCATGCAGACAGCGATTGCAGTTGCAGACACGAGAGTTTTGATGCCTTTCATTGTTGTTTTTCCTCACATGTATGGCGATTCATTTCGCCGGGGTTAATGGCCTTTTGAGACGACACGGAGTACCGCAACCACGACCGAGCTTCCCTTTCAGCCAAACTTCAAGATTCCTGGTGTTGCCTGGATTGCCGTCGACTCAGGGAACAACCCGAAAAGTCGGCGGCATCTGGATCGAAACCGTCTTGATCGTGCAACCGCCATCGAGCGCCACATTGGCCGCCTGGAGCTTGCCGGTGCTGTTGTTCCAGCTGCCCTCGGCGGTGGTCGGCCCGCAATCACCGCCCACCAGCGGCGCATGCACGGTGACCTGGATGCCCGACATCGCCCCGCTGGTCTCATCCTTGGCAATCAGCTTCCAGGGCAGATGCGTGGCCTCGACCTGGCCACACTTCAAGCCGCCGTCGAAACCGACCTTTTCCACGCTGACATAGCTGCCGTCGGCACTGATCCGGCCACTGACCTGGATGGTGCAGTCGGCACTGATGATGCTCTTGGTGAAACTGATGGGGCCCTTGGCGGTGAACTCGGCATTGGCCGGTTCGATACGTGCCGCGGCAAAGGCCGGGGCCACCAGGGAGATCCCCAGCAGCGCGGTCACTACACGTACGGTCAACAGAACTTTCTGCATGGCTGACATCCTTCCCATTACTTATTGTTTTTATTCGTCAACTTTCCTTGCCTGGAGCGAATGCCACTGAAAGTGGGCAAGCCGCTCCCGTCATGCACACTTTGCAAGTGAGCACGCCATACAAACTTTCAAGTCAATCGGTGTAGCGAGTACCGTACTGGCGGAGCAACTGCTTTCGCTTGGAGGGCTGCAGGTTCGCCAGGCGCACATCTCCCGAATAATGCGCCAGCACCCGGTGATCCATCAGCCGCCGCCACAGGAACGGCACGTAGGCCCAGACGATCATGCTCGCGTAACCGTAAGGCAGTTGCGGCGACTCGTCGAAATGACGCAGCGCCTGGTAACTGCGGGTCGGATAGGCATGGTGATCGGAGTGGCGCTGCAACTGGAACAGAAAGATGTTGGTGACAATACGATTACTGTTCCAGGAGTGCCGTGGGGAACAACGCTCATAACGACCATTGGGCAACTTCTGACGCAGCAGGCCGTAGTGCTCTACATAGTTCACCACTTCAAGCAGCGAAAATCCGTAGATGCCCTGGATCACCAGGAAAGGAATCACCGTTACACCCAGCCAGGCAATCAACACACCCCACAGCACCACACTGAACAACCAGGCAGTCAGTACCGTGTTTTTCCAGTGCACGGCAGGCAGCCCCTGCTTGTGCAGACGCTCGCGCTCCAGATGCCAGGCCGAGCGCAGGCTGAACCAGACGGAGCGTGGCAGGAAGACCCAGAAGCTCTCGCCCAGGCGCGAGCTGGCCGGATCCTCCGGAGTCGCCACCCGCACATGGTGGCCGCGGTTGTGCTCGACGAAAAAGTGTCCATAAAAGGTCGGCGCCAGGGCCACCTTGGCCAGGAACTGCTCCAGCGGCTTGGTCTTGTGACCCAGTTCGTGGGCAATGTTGATCGCAATGCCGGTCGCGGCCCCCGTGGACATCGCCATGCCCAGGTAGGTGAACCAACCGATAGTGCCATGCACCTGCGCACGCTCGGTGATATAGCTCATGGGCCCGGCCAGCCCGCCCTGCAGGTGATGGGCCTGGGCCCACTGCATCAGGCCGCCACCGATGATCCAGTCGACACCCCCGGCTGCCATCCAGGCCGTGGTGACCACGGACAGGCACATCAGGGCGACACAGGAATAGATGATCCAGCGGTAGTAGGTTTGTTTCTCAAGATCCGGAACGATGGTTTCCGGTGGGTTGCTGCGGTCTTCGCCGAGCAGGCCGTCGATCATCGGAATCAGGCCGAAGATCACCACCACCCCGCTCCACCACAAGGTTTGAACACCGGTGGCAAGGGCAAAGATTCCGGACAATACTGGTGTCGCCATGGGCAAGGCGCCAAGCCACCACAGGTGACGCTTGCCGTCAGTCCAGATACCAGGTGCGGCTACGGTGGAATTCATGGCAACCTCCGTACAGCCGTCATGGACAGCATCACTACGGACGAAACCGAAACACAGATCGAGTGCCGCGCCAGACGGCGGGCAGGAGTAGACAGACAAAATGCTTCAAAAGGCGTTATTTTCATTATTCTAACCGCTCAATTGCATTTTTTAAAAAAAACATTCAAAACGTTTTTTCAAAAAACTAGCCCGATTTCGATAGCTCGTCAACTATTTTTTTGACGTCATTTTGAATGTCGCTCGTGGCGCAGTCCGGCACACCTGAAACCCACCTCAGGAAAGCGTTGCTGCCGTCGTTTCGTGTTGCTGGGGAACACCTTGTTGCTCGTTTGCCCGAGCGGCGACGGCACGCACCATGGCCACCACCGGCTCGACCGCCGTGACCGGCAGCATGTGCCCTCGCCCCTCGAGAATGTCCATTTGAATACCAGGTACCAGGCTCGCCATCGACTCGCCGTGCCGGCGATAGTCCAGCACCTCGTCCTGCGCGCCATAGATCAGCCCGACCGGTAGATCCAGCTGCGGATAGCGCCTGACCATCCGCGGCAGATCGTCATTGACCGTGGCGATCTCGCTGGAAGCGCAATAGAAGTTGCCCGAACGCATGCCCAGCAGGCCACCGCCACGCTCGGCGAAGTCCGCCGGCGGGCGCTCGGGCGCGAACACCGCCTTGAGCAGCCCACCCCGCCCGAGCATCGCCATGGGCGCAGCCAGCGTTCGGGCAAACCAGCGCCTGATGAAGGCGGGCCTGACGCCCAGTGACAGGAATACCAGGGGCAACATGCGCTGCGGATGGGTCAACGGGGCCACCAGCACCAACCCGGATACCCGCTGCGGGTGATCGAGCGCCAGGGCCAGGGCCAGTGCGCCGCCCAGTGAATGGCCGAGGATCAATGGTCGCCCCAGGTGCAGGGTTTCGATGAAACGGGCAATCAGGCTGGCCTGCGCCGTGATGCTGACCCCTGCGCCTGGGGAGCGGCTCGAGTAGCCGGAGCCGGGACGATCCAGGGTGATCACCCGGAACTGCTCGCGTAACCGTGGCGACAGCGAGTGGGTCAGGTTGCGCCCACAGCCGGTCAGGCCATGGATCATGACCAGCACCGGTCCACTGCCTTCATCCACATAGTGGATGCGCTCGCCATCGACCTCGATGAAACGCCCATCGGCCGGTACCGCCTCTTCGATCCGCCGATCGATACGAACACTGGTGGCCCAGAGTCCAGCACTGCCCAGCACGAAAGCGACCGCTGCTACGCCCCATCCCATCACTTGGCCCTCCGCATCCCTGCACCTCTCCAGGCGCCGGTATTGGCACCTGCCATGGCGATCTCCTGGCATTCGCTGCCTCCCATCGGTCAGGTAAACCGCCTGATCAGCACAGACCCCTGGCGTCGGAGATATTTTCAGGTAAATTATTTAAATTAATTTTTAAAACAAATAATTTAATTGTGCAACACCGGGTTTTCTCCCAGCGACGAAACTGACAGTCAGGCGTCGCCACAATCGAGGTACACACCATGAATGCGTACTCGTCACCCCCCGTAGGCCGCGAATCGGTCGATGTCGCGATCATCGGTTCCGGCTTTGCCGGGCTTTGCATGGCCATCAAGCTGAAAGAGGCCGGGATGGCCGATTTCTTCATTGCCGAACGGGCTGATTCGCTCGGCGGTACCTGGCGGGACAACCACTATCCGGGCTGCGCCTGCGATGTGCAGTCCCATGTCTATTCCTTTTCCTTCGCCCCCAACCCGCACTGGAGCCGGCAGTTCGCCCCCCAGGCGGAGATACGCGCCTACCTGGAGCGCTGTGCCCGCGACTTCGGCCTGACGCCCCACCTGCGCTACAACATGGCCCTGGAAAAAGCCGTGTACGACGAAGCGCAGCAACGCTGGCAACTGAGCTTCGCCGACGGGCGCGAGGTCAGTGCCCGGGTGCTGATCAGCGGCATGGGCGGGCTGTCGCGCCCGGCGCTGCCAGACATTCCGGGGCTGGAGAGCTTCGCCGGCAAGCGCTTTCACTCCCAGTACTGGGATCACCAGTACCCGTTGGAAGGCAAGCGCGTCGCGGTGATCGGTACCGGCGCCAGCGCGATCCAGTTCGTGCCGCAGATCGCTCCGCGCGTGGCTCACCTGAGCCTGTTCCAACGCACGCCACCGTGGATCCTGCCCAAGCCCGACCGTCCGTTGTCCAGCGGCGAACGCTGGCTGTTCAAGCACCTGCCGGTGACCCAGCGCCTGGCCCGTTCGGCCATCTACTGGGCGCTCGAAAGCCGGGTCATCGCCTTCGCCCGCCATCCCAGGCTGATGAAGCTGGTGCAGAAGATCGCCCTGCGCCACCTGCACAAGCAGGTAGCGGCACCGACCCTGCGCAAGACGCTGACGCCCGACTACACCATCGGTTGCAAGCGCATCCTGATCTCCAACGACTACTACCCGGCCCTGACGCGTAGCCATGTGAAGGTGGTGACCCAGGCGATCCAGCGCATCGAGGCCGACGCCGTGATCACCCGCGACGGCGTGCGCCACCCGGTCGACTGCCTGATCTACGGCACCGGTTTCCAGGCCACCGAGCCCCTGCCCCACGGCCTGCTGATCGGCCGCAACGGCTTGGATATCATGGAGGCCTGGCGCGAAGAAGGCGCTCATGCCTACCTGGGCACCTGCATGCCCGGCTACCCCAACCTGTTCATGATCATCGGCCCGAACACCGGCCTGGGACACAATTCGATGATCCTGATGATCGAGGCCCAGGTCGACTACATCCTCCAGGCACTGAAACAGATGCGCGACCAGCGGATCCGCGCCCTGGAAGTCCGGCCGGAGGTCGAAAGCCAGTACAACAGCCGTTTGCAACAGCAACTCAAGCGAGCAATCTGGTCCACCGGTGGCTGCCGCAGCTGGTACCTGGACCCACGCACCGGCAAGAACACCACCCTGTGGCCCGGGTCCACCTGGCGCTTTCGCCAGGTCACCCGGCATTTCGCCCTGCGCGACTACCTCACCGTCGGCGACAGTTTCCAACACCCTGCCGACGCTGCGCCCCTCCCTATCGAACCCGCACAAGGCAGCCACTCATGAAGACATTCGACGGCAAGGTAGCCGCTATCACTGGTGCCGGCTCCGGCATGGGGCGTGCCCTGGCCATAGCCCTGGCCCGCGAGGGGTGTCATCTGGCATTGGCCGACCGGAACGCCGCCGGCCTGGAGCAGACCCTGGTCCTGGCCCGTTCTGCGGCACTGCTGCCCCTGCGCATGAGCTCGCAGGTGCTGGACGTCGCCGACCGCCAGGCGATGTTCGACTGGGCGGCGGCGACGGCCGCCGAGCACGGCCAGGTCAACCTGATTTTCAACAACGCCGGCGTGGCGCTGTCGAGCACCATCGAGGGCATGAGCCTGGAGGACCTGGAGTGGATCGTCGGCATCAACTTCTGGGGGGTGGTTCACGGCACCCAGGCCTTCCTGCCCTACCTCAGGCAGTCAGGTGAGGGGCACATCATCAACACCTCCAGCGTGTTCGGCCTGTTCGCCCAGCCCGGCATGAGCGGCTACAACGCCAGCAAGTTCGCGGTGCGCGGTTTTACCGAGGCGCTGCGCCAGGAGCTCGACCTGATGGACTACGGCGTTTCGGCCACCAGCGTGCACCCGGGCGGCATCCGCACCGATATCGCCCGCTCCAGCCGCATCAGCGACAACGTCAAGGGCCTGCTGATCGAAAGCGAACAACAGGCCCGGGCCGATTTCGAGAAGTTGTTCATCACCAGTGCCGAACAGGCCGCCCGAGTGATCCTGCAAGGCGTGCGCAAAAACCGCCGCCGCGTGCTGATCGGTCGTGACGCCCATGCACTGGACCTGCTCGTGCGCCTGCTGCCCAGCGCCTACCAGGCCCTGGTGGTGTTCGCCACCCGGCGCCTGTCGCCGCTGGGCCGGCGCAAGAACAAGGCCGCGAGCTACGACGTCAAGGACTCGGGCGGGATCTGACCGCCCTCAACCGATCTTTCAGGAGAACCAGCCATGCTGCCGATCCGACGCGACATTCACCCGCACCTGCCAGCCGACCGCATCAAGGACTGGCACGCCGAGGGCCCCTGGGTCACCCACTTCTTCAACGCCCTCTCCCTGCTGTTTCCTTCCGGCGAGCTGTTCTTCATGGACAGTGTGCGCCACTACCGCGACCAGGTGGAGGATCCGCAACTGCGCAAGGCGATCCAGGGCTTCATCGGCCAGGAAGCCATGCACAGCCGCGAGCACGTGCTCTACAACGATCTGCTGCAGGGGGCTGGACTGCCGGCGCACCTGCTCGATCGACGCCTGCGCGCCATCCTCGACTTCCAGAAGAAACACTTTGCGCCGTCGTTCAACCTGGCGATCACCATCGCCCTGGAACACTACACGGCGATGCTCGCCGACATCCTGCTGCGCGACCCGAGCCGCTTCGGCGATTCGGTCGAAGGCTACCGACAGATGTGGACCTGGCATGCGCTGGAGGAAACCGAGCACAAGTCGGTGGCCTTCGATGTCTGGAATACGGTGATCAAGCCGGGTCCCAAGCGCTATCTACTGCGCACCGGGGCGATGCTGTCGACCACCTTTTTTTTCTGGCTGGTGGTGTTCGACTTCCATGTCCGCCTGCTGATCGCCGACCGCAAGGCCGGGCATCACCTGCGTGGCTGGTGGCGCATGGCCAAGTACCTGTTCGGTACACGCGGGGTGTTTCCACGCATCGCACTGCCCTGGCTGGACTACTTCAAGCCGGGCTTCCACCCCTGGGATCATGACAACCGCGAACAGCTCAAGCGCATCGATGGGCTGATGGAGGATATCCGGGCACAGGCCGCCAAATAGCCAATCACGGCGGGGGGAGGCTCAAAAGGCCTCCTCCTCTACCGCCTTCACCTCGCTGCGCGTATTGATGCTCACCACCACCGACATCCCCGGTCGCAACCGCTCGGCCTGATCCTGGCCCGGATCGACAGTGATCCGTACCGGCACCCGCTGGGCGATCTTGACGAAGTTGCCGGTCGCATTATCGGCCTGCAAGAGACTGAACTCCGAGCCCGTGGCCGGCGAAATCCGCTGCACCCGACCGCTGAACCGACGGTGATCGAGCGCATCGACCGTAAACGTCACGGCCTGCCCTTCACGCACCTCGGCCATCTGCGTCTCCTTCATGTTGGCGATGACCCAGCGTCGCTCCGGCACCAGCGCCATCAACTGCGCCCCCGAGTTCACATAGGCGCCAAGGCGCACGCCAATCTGCCCCAACTGCCCGTCCCGGGGCGCGACCACCCGGGTGTTGGACAGATCGATGCGAGCCAATTCGACCGCGGCCTCGGCATTGGTCACCGCGGCCTCCAGCGAGTCGCGGTTGACCACTACCGTCTGCAGGTCCTGCCGGGAAATCTCCAGCGCCGCCTCGGCCTGGGCGATGGCCGCGAGGGTCTGCGCATGATCGGCACGGGTCACGTCCAGCTCGCGACGGGACACCGAACCATCGGCGATCAGTGCCTGGTTGCGCGCCAGGTCGGCGTCACTCTTGCGCGCCTGGGCCTTGCTGTTCTCCAGGGCCGCCCGGCGCTGGGCGATGGTCGCCTCGGCACTGCGCCGCTGCTGCAGGTTGTTCGCCAGGGCCGCCTTCTGTACCGCCAACTGGGCCAATGACTGGTCCAGGCGCTGCTTGTAGATCCGGTCATCCAGGCGTACCAGCAGGTCGCCCGCCTTGACGTGCTGGAAGTCCTGCACCGGCACCTCGAACACGTACCCGCTCAACTGCGGGCCGATCAACGTCACCTGCCCTCGCACCAGCGCGTTTTCGGTGCTCTCGATGGCACTGCTGAACGGCGGCAGTTGCCAGGCGTACAGCACGATCAGTACGCCGGTCAGGGCGATCGCGGCAAAGCCCAGCGACGAAATGATCCGAACCCGCAACGAGCGCGGCTCGGTCGCCGAGGCACCGGGAGGTGTCTGGCCCTCGGCCGTGGCGGCAATGGCATTGGTGGTGGTGACGGATTCGCTCATCGTGGTGTGGCACCGCTGCTGGAGATGGAAGTGGAGGTCTTGCCGGCGACCCGCCGCGTGGTGCTCATCAGCCACAGGCTGCGGAGGAAGATCCACAGCATGGTCAGCACCGCGATCAGCGCGATCAACATGAACACATCGTTATAGGCCAGTACGTTGGCCTCGCGGGTCGCCGCCGTGGCCAGCGCGCGCATGCCCTGGGTGGTACGCAGCGCCGGGTCGAAGATCGTCGAGGCATAGCCGGCGGCCGAGCCCTGCACCCGGGCGGCCACCAGCGGGTCGCTCAGGGTCAGGTGCTCGACGATGCTACTGGAGTGGATTTTCTCGCGCACCACCTGGAAGGTCCCCAGCAACGCCGAGCCGATCAGCCCGCCGAGGTTGTTGCAGATCCCGAAGAGCACGGAGAAGCTCACCAGGTTGCGCGGGTTGGTGATGACGTTGCGGGTGCCCAGCGCCATGGTCGGGCCGACGAAAAAGGTGCCGCCGAAAGCCAGCAGGAACTGGCTGAGGTACATGTTGGCCGGACGCGTGAGGTTGTTCGAGAAGCTGTCCATCGAGGAGCCCAGCGCCATCAGCGCCAGGGAAATGATCAGTGGCATGAACAGGTGGTCCGGGTGAATGGTCAGAGCACTGACGGCCAGACCGGCGATGCTCCCCACCAGCATCACCATATAAAGGCTGCGCATCTGCTCGCTGCCCATGTTCAGCGCTTGCAGGAACCCCACCGCACCAGTGGACTGTTCGGAAAAAACCAGGCGAATCAGGATCACCGCCAGCGCCAGGCGGATCATCGCCCCGCTGCCCAGCCAGCGGGTCATCAACATCGGATTGCTGCGGTTGTGTTCGATGGCCAGCCCGGCCAGGATCAATGCGATCGATGCGGCACTGGCGAAACCGATCCACGGCGCCTCCAACCACCAGTCGATACGTCCCAGGGACAACACCGCGCACAGCAACGCCACGCCAGTGGCGAGTACCGCAAAAGTGAGGAAGTCCAGTTTTTCGAAGGTTCTGAAGCGGTCACCCGGCGGCAGCTTGAGCAGGAACACGCACCCCAGCGCCGCCAGCGCCAGCCCCAGTTCGAACATGTACAGGCCTCGCCATTCGGCGATCTGCAGCAGGTCCTCGGAAAACAACCGGGCCAGCGGCAAGGCCAGCTGCGAAGTGCCCAACCCCAGCACCAGGGCCTTGAGCCGCCATTTGGCGGGAAACGCCTGGATCATGTAATAAAGGCCGAGGGAGCTCAGAGCGGCACCGACCATGCCATGGGCGGCACGGACCGCAATGGCCGAACTCAAGTCGTTGACGAACAGGTGGCCGAACGTCACCAGGGCGTAGAGGACCAGGAACACCTCGGTGAAGGCGCGCAAGCCAAACTGTTGACGGAACTTCACCAACAGCAGGTTCATCGAGACGTTGGTCATCACATAGGCCGCCGGCAACCAGGCCATTTCCGCCGTGGTGGCACCCAGCGCGCCCTGCAGGTAAGGCAAATTGGCCACCACCAGGGCGTTGCCCAACCCGCCCGTCAGCGCCACCAGCAGCCCGACCATCGCATAAGCCAGGCGCCTGGGCGTCGAATGCAGGGGCGTCGAGGGTGAACCCGGCAGGCTGGGACGTTCGTGGGGCTGCCAGTTGCGCGGCGTGTATTGATTCATCCAGGCGTCCCGAATACAAAATCTGTTCGCAGATTACTTATTTTCGTACAGCACTGGGAGCCTGCCAGAAAAATCCTTATGCTCGAAGCGGTTACGGCCCAATTGAGCAAAAAAACACCAACTGCAAGTCAAAAAGCGTTACAAGTTTTCACATCCACCCGATTTCCTGAATAAAGCCTGTCTATATGTCAAAAAGGACACGTTGTTGATCTATCTTTCATAGGCTTTTCACATATCTACGTTTAACGTAGGCTCCGTCCAGGACCTTACGTCAGGGAATTGATGAAAATCATGAAGATAACGCTGCTTTACTCCTTTACCTTTTGCGGTTTTGGGCTTTAATCGCCGGATGTTCATCGTGTGTGTTCGGCACCTTCCTACGAGCTGGTCTCGTTCTTGCCTGCATCACTGGCACAGGTCATCGTTCACGTGTTGAAATCTGGCCTGCCACACGATGACGCAGATCATCGCTTGCACTACTGAAACCTTTCTGGAAAGAAGCCTTTGAAACCTTACCCGATTCAGCGCGTGTCGATCGTCATACCGGTCTACAACGAAGAACAGAGTTTGCCCGAGCTGTTGCGCCGTACCGAAGCCGCCTGCGCCCAGTTGACCCAGGAAGTGGAAATCATCCTGGTCGATGACGGCAGCCGCGACCGTTCCGCCGACCTTCTTCAGGAAGCCGCCGAGCGCGAAGGCAGCCCGGTGGTTGCCGTGATCCTGAACCGCAACTACGGCCAGCACGCTGCAATCATGGCCGGTTTCGAGCAGTCCACCGGTGACGTGGTCATCACCCTGGACGCCGACCTGCAGAACCCGCCGGAAGAAATCCCGCGCCTGGTGGCCCAGGCTGCGCTGGGCTACGACGTGGTCGGTACCGTGCGCAACAACCGCCAGGATTCGGCCTTCCGCCGCTGGCCATCGCGCCTGATCAACCTGGCCGTGCAACGCTCCACCGGCGTGGCCATGAGCGACTACGGCTGCATGCTGCGCGCCTATCGCCGCAGCATCGTCGACGCCATGCTCGCCTGCCGCGAGCGCAGCACCTTCATCCCGATCCTGGCCAACAGCTTCGCCCGCCACACCACCGAGGTGCTGGTGCAGCACGCCGAGCGCGAGCACGGTGACTCCAAGTACAGCCCGATGCGCCTGATCAACCTGATGTTCGACCTGGTCACCTGCATGACCACCACGCCCCTGCGGCTGTTGAGCATCATCGGTTTCGGCATGGCCGGTCTCGGCGCGCTGTTCTCCCTGCTGCTGATCTTCCTGCGCCTGATTTTTGGCGCCGCCTGGGCCGGCGACGGTACCTTCGTGCTCTTCGCCGTGCTGTTCGTCTTCACCGGTGGCCAGTTCATCGGCATGGGCCTGCTGGGTGAGTACCTGGGTCGCATGTACAGCGACGTCCGTGCCCGTCCACGCTTCTTCATCGAGAAAGTGCTGCGCAGTCAGCCGTCTGCCAGCAGCACCGTCGAGCAAACCCCTTCTACAACTACCTCCAATCAGGTTGCACCATGAATCCGAAAGCTGTCGTCTTTGCCTATCACGATATCGGCTGCGCAGGCATCGAAGCGCTGCTGAACGCAGGTTATGAAATCGCTGCCGTGTTCACCCACGCCGATGATCCCAAGGAAAACACCTTCTACGGTTCGGTTGCCCAACTGTGCGCCCTCAAGGGCATTCCTGTGCACGCACCGGAAGACGCCAACCACCCACTGTGGATCGAGCGTATCGCCAAGCTGAACCCGGACTTCATCTTCTCCTTCTACTACCGCAACCTGCTGAGCGAAGCCCTGCTGGCGACCGCCAAGAATGGCGCGTTCAACCTGCACGGCTCGCTGCTGCCACGCTACCGCGGCCGCGCACCGGCCAACTGGGTGCTGGTCAACGGCGAAACCGAAACCGGCGTGACCCTGCACCGCATGGTCAAGCGTGCCGATGCCGGCGCGATCCTGGCGCAGAACCGCGTTGCCATCGAGCGCTCCGACACCGCCCTGAGCCTGCACGCCAAGCTGCGTGACAGCGCCGCCAACCTGCTGCGCGACGCCCTGCCGCAACTGGCCCAGGGCAAGCTGAGCGAAACCGCCCAGGACGAGTCCAAGGCCACCTACTTCGGCCGCCGTACCGCTGCCGATGGCAAGCTGGTCTGGAGCAAGCCTGCCGAAGAACTGTTCAACCTGGTTCGCGCCGTGACCAAGCCTTATCCGGGTGCATTCTGCGCCGTGGGCGAGCACAAGCTGATCGTCTGGGGCGCTGAAGTCGTCAAGGGCAACGAAGGCCAGGCTCCTGGTCGCGTCATCAGCGTTGACCCACTGCGCATCGCCTGTGGTGAAGACTCGCTGGTGATCAACGCCGGCCAGCGCAACGAAAACGGCCTGTTCCTGAGCGGCCCGCAACTGGCCAACGAGCTGGGCCTGGTTGACGGTTCCCTGCTGCGTGGCGCCGAAGCGGCTCGCAAGAAGCGCCGTACCCGCGTGCTGATCCTGGGCGTCAACGGTTTCATCGGCAACCACCTGTCCGAACGCCTGCTGCGTGACGACAAGTATGAAGTCTATGGCCTGGACATCGGCTCCGACGCCATCGAGCGCCTGCGCAGCCACCCGAACTTCCACTTCGTCGAAGGCGACATCAGCATCCACTCCGAGTGGATCGAGTACCACATCAAGAAGTGCGACGTGGTCCTGCCGCTGGTGGCGATCGCCACGCCGATCGAATACACCCGCAACCCACTGCGCGTATTCGAACTGGACTTCGAAGAGAACCTGAAACTGGTTCGCTACTGCGTCAAGTACAACAAGCGCGTGATCTTCCCGTCGACCTCCGAAGTCTACGGCATGTGCCAGGACAAGAACTTCGACGAAGACAGCTCGAACCTGATCGTCGGCCCGATCAGCAAGCAGCGCTGGATCTACTCGGTCTCCAAGCAACTGCTGGACCGCGTGATCTGGGCCTACGGCGCCAAGGGCCTGAACTTCACCCTGTTCCGTCCGTTCAACTGGATGGGCCCGCGCCTGGACCGCCTGGACTCGGCTCGTATCGGTAGCTCGCGTGCTATCACCCAGCTGATTCTGAACCTGGTCGAAGGCACCCCGATCCGCCTGTTCGACGGTGGCGAGCAGAAGCGTTGCTTCACCGACATCGCCGACGGCATCGAGGCCCTGGCCCGTATCGTCGACAACGAAAACGACAGCTGCAACGGCCAGATCATCAACATCGGCAACCCGGACAACGAAGCCAGCATCCGTCAGCTGGGCGAAGAACTGCTGCGTCAGTTCGAAGCTCACCCGCTGCGCAGCAACTTCCCTCCGTTCGCCGGTTTCCGCGAAGTGGAGAGCAAGGCGTTCTACGGCGCCGGCTACCAGGACGTGGAACACCGCAAGCCAAGCATCGAGAACGCCAAGCGCCTGCTCAACTGGGAGCCGACCGTCGAGATGAGCGAAACCATCGGTAACACCCTGGACTTCTTCCTGAAGGAAGCCATGATCGAAATCGCGGAAAAACGCTGATGCAAGCTGGACTTCGTATCGATGTAGACACCTATCGCGGCACCCGTGAGGGTGTCCCGCGACTGCTGGAACTGCTCGACGAGGCCCAGGTCAAGGCGACGTTCTTCTTCAGCGTCGGGCCGGACAACATGGGGCGCCACCTGTGGCGCCTCATCAAGCCGCAGTTCCTGCTGAAGATGCTGCGTTCCAAGGCAGCCAGCCTGTACGGCTGGGACATTCTCCTGGCCGGCACCGCCTGGCCAGGCAAGCCGATCGGCCGGGACCTGGGGCACCTGATGCGCCAGACCCTGGCCGCCGGTCATGAAGTCGGCCTGCACGCCTGGGATCACCACGGCTGGCAGGCCAATGCCGGACGCTGGAGCGAAGCCGAGCTGATCGAACAGATCCGCCGCGGCGTCGACTGCCTGAGCGACATCACCGGGCAAGCCGTCGAGTGTTCTGCCACCGCCGGTTGGCGGGCGGACGAGCGCGTCGTGCAAGCCAAAGAACATTTCGGCTTTCGCTACAACAGCGACTGCCGGGGACACGGCCTGTTCCTGCCACGGCTGGCGGACGGTAGCCCGGGTACCCCACAAATTCCCGTGGACCTGCCGACCTTCGACGAAGTCGTCGGGGCGGACCTGGCCGCGAAAGATTTCAACGCATTCATCCTCGACCGGTTCAGCCCGGCGAAACTGAATGTCTACACCATCCATGCAGAAGTAGAAGGGATTCTGATGGCCAACGATTTTCGTCAGTTGCTGGCTCAGGCCAAGGCACGTGATATCGAGTTCCAACCCCTGGTCAACCTGTTGCCGGCACAGCTGGACAGGCTGCCCGAAGGTCGCCTGGTGCGTGGCACCCTCAGTGGCCGTGAAGGCTGGCTGGGGGTACAACAGGGATGACCAGACGCTGGGCTTTGCCATTACTGTTCCTCGCTTTCCTGCTGTTTTACCTGGCCCCCTTGATGGGCCACGGCATGTGGATTCCGGATGAAACCCGCTACGCGCAGATCGGCCAGGAAATGCTCCTGCGCGGCCACTGGGCCGCGCCGCATTTCATGGAACTGCGCTACTTCGAGAAGCCGATTGCCGGCTACTGGATGATTGCCATCGGCCAGGCGATCTTCGGCGAAAACTTCTTCGGCGTACGCTTCGCTTCAGCCCTGAGCACGGGCCTGAGCGTGTTGCTGGTGTATCTGCTGGCCGGACGCCTGTGGAACGACCCGCGCAAGAGCTTCGCCAGTGCGGCGCTGTTCATGAGCTTTGGCCTGATCGCCGGCCAGGCCGGTTATGCCAATCTCGATCCACAGTTCACCTTCTGGGTCAACCTGAGCTTCGTCGCCTTGTGGTTGGCGATCGACAGCCAGACCCGCAAGGCGCGCCTGCTGTCCTGGGCAGCCCTGGGCTTTGCCTGCGGCTGGGGCTTCATGACCAAGGGTTTCCTGGCGCTGATGCTGCCCGTGCTGATCGCCCTGCCCTACATGATCTGGCAGAAACGTTTTCGCGAGCTGGTGGGCTACGGCCTGGTCGCGGTGCTGGTCGCTGCACTGGTCAGCCTGCCCTGGGTCATCGCGGTGCACCTGCAGGAGCCGGACTACTGGCGTTTCTTCTTCTGGCACGAGCATATCCGCCGTTTCGCCGCCGAAGATGCCCAGCACACTCGCCCCTGGTGGTTCTACCTGCCGCTGATTGTGGTTTCCAGCCTGCCCTGGGCACTGCTGCTGCCGATCACGCTCAAGGATGCCTGGAAAGGCAAGGGCCAGCGGATCACCGCCTTCCTGCTGTTGTGGCTGTTCCTGCCACTGGCCTTCTTCAGCCTCAGCCGCGGCAAGCTGCCGACCTACATCATGCCGTGCCTGATGCCATTGGCACTACTGATGGGGCATTCGCTGATGGAACGCCTCAACCGGGCCCAAGCCCGGGTATCACGCCTCAATGGCCTGCTCAACCTGCTGCTGGGCGTGGTGGCATTGGCTGCCGTGGTGTTCTTCCAGTTGAAGAAGCCGTTCTACGACAACGAACCGCTGCACCTGACCCTGCTGTGCGTGGTGATCGTCGGCTGGATCCTGTTCAATACCCTGACCGCGTTCAAGCCGCTGCAACTGTGGGCGCTGCCGGCATTGGGCATGGGCCTGCTGATCGCCCTGCTGCCGGCAGCCATGCCGAGCGTGATCGTGCACAACAAGATGCCCGACCAGTTCATCGCCGATCACGAACAGGAACTGGCCAAGAGCCGCCACCTGCTGAGCAACGACCTGGGCGCCGCCTCGGCCCTGGCCTGGCGGGTCAAGCGCACCGATATCACCCTCTATAACACCCAGGGTGAAGTGAAGTATGGCCTCTCCTACCCGGAAGCCGAGCACCGCACCCAGGACATGGACCAGATCCAGGGCTGGATGGAGCAGGCCCGCCGCGAAGGCCAGGTCGGCGTGGTGATGCGCGTCAAGGACGAGGAAGAGCTGCGTGAAATCGACAAGTTGCCCAAGGACTACAAGCGTTACGACGAGGGCAACATCGTGATCCTGATTTTCCCACAGAGCGCTCCATGACCCTGATCCTCCTCCTCAGCGCCTGCCTGCTGACGTGCCTGGGCCAGGTGGCCCAGAAGTTCGCCGTCGAAGGCTGGCGCGAAACCTCCCTGGGCGCGCTCGACAAGCTGCGTTCGCCCTGGTTGTGGCTGGCCCTGGCCAGCCTCGGCCTTGGCCTGCTGGTGTGGTTGCTGGTACTGCAGAGACTGGAGGTCGGGATCGCCTATCCGATGCTCAGCCTCAACTTCGTGCTGATCACCCTGGTGGCGCACTACCTGTTCAAGGAATCGATCGACCGCCGCCACTGGCTGGGCGTCGCCCTGATCATGGCCGGCGTGGTGTTGCTGGGATTGCATCTATGAGCCTGGCACGCGGTTTCACCTTCGCCAGCGGCAGCGTGGTGCTGGTCAGCAGCGCCCAGTTGGGCATGCGCTGGAGCATGACGCGCCTGCCCGAGCCAAGCCAGTGGCTGGACGCGCTGATGACCGGCAACGTCTCGCTGGTGGCCCTGGCCGTCGTAGCGGCTTCGATTCTGGCCTATGCGCTGTCGATGCTCTGCTGGCTGATGGCCCTGCGCGACGTACCGCTGGGTCGCGCCTACTCGCTGCTCAGTGTCAGCTATGCACTGGTCTACCTGCTGGCGGCCAGCCTGCCGTTCTTCAACGAAAGCTTCAGCCTTTCCAAGACACTGGGGGTGGCGCTGGTCATCCTGGGTGTTCTTACGATCAATTCTCCACGTATACCCCGTCCTAGGGACTCCGTATGAAAATCAGCGTAATTGGTAGCGGTTATGTAGGCCTGGTACAGGCGACTGTCTTGGCCGAAGTCGGTCATGACGTCGTGTGCATGGACGTTGACCAGAACAAGATCGAATTGCTGCGCAAGGGCCATATCCCGATCTTCGAACCAGGGCTGGAGACCATGGTCAAGAGCAATCTGGAAAGTGGCCGCCTGCACTTCACCAGCGATGAAAAACTCGCCATCGAGCATGGCCAGGTACTGTTCATCGCGGTCGGCACGCCGTCGGACGAGGATGGCTCGGCCGACCTCAAGTACGTGCTGTCGGTCGGTGACGCCGTGATTCGGCATCGGCTGGAACCGCTGATCCTGGTGGAAAAATCCACCGTGCCGGTCGGCACCGGCGACACTCTGCGCGCCCACATCGAGGCAGGCCTGCAAAAAGCCGGTCGCGACCTGGAATTCGATATCGTCTCGAACCCGGAATTCCTCAAGGAAGGTTCCGCCGTCGAAGACTGCCGTCGCCCGGACCGCATCATCATCGGTTGCGAGCGTGAGGAAGTCCGCGAAGTGATGCGTGACCTCTACGCCCCCTTCAACCGCAACCATGACCGCATCATGTTCATGGACCTGCGCAGTGCCGAACTGACCAAGTATGCGGCCAACTGCATGCTGGCGACCAAGATCAGTTTCATCAACCAGATCGCCGAACTGGCCGAACACCTGGGTGCCGACATCGAGGCCGTGCGCATGGGCATCGGTGCCGACCAGCGTATCGGCTACCACTTCATCTACCCGGGCTGCGGCTACGGCGGCTCGTGCTTCCCCAAGGACATGCGCGCCCTGATCCACAGCGCCCAGCAAGCCAACTGCTCCAGCGATCTGCTGCAGGCGGTGGAAGCGATCAACGAGCGGCAGAAACACAAGCTGTTCGACCGCATCAACGCGTTCTACAAGGGCGATCTCAAGGGCAAGACCTTCGCCCTCTGGGGCCTGGCGTTCAAGCCCAACACCGACGACATGCGCGATGCGCCAAGCCGTGTGCTGATGGAAGCGCTGTGGGCCGCGGGCGCCCAGGTCCGTGCCTTCGACCCGGAAGCCATGCAGGAAACCCAGCGCCTGTACCCGGATGAGCCGGGCCTGTCGCTGATGGGCACACCGGAAGCCGCCCTGGTGGGTGCTGACGCGCTGATCGTCTGCACCGAGTGGCAGCAGTTCAAGGCTCCGGACTTCGAGCGCATCCATCAGCGCCTCAAGGCCCCGGTGATCTTCGACGGTCGCAACCTGTATGACGCCAACCGCATGCAGCGCAAGGGTTTCACCTATTTCGCGATCGGTCGCGGCGCGTCGCTGGATCTGCCAGTAACCCGCCATGGCCAGGTAGAAGCCTGATCCCCGGCGTGCCTCTGTAGGAGCCGGGTTGCTGGCGATAGCGGTCCAAAAGCCCCCTGTGCGGTCATTGAATGGCCGCCTGGCGGCGGTTCGCGGGCAAGCCACGCTCCTACAGATTTCCTCAGCGCCCTCAAAACGGTGTCATCCTCCTTTCACAAGGACTTCGTTGTGACATTGACCTCTCGCGATACCCTCAATCGTCAATCCCTGGGCCTGGGCCTGATCGCCCTGCTGTTGTTCCTTGCTGGCGTCTACCAGCAGGCGGCCATTGGCTTCGATTCACGCTTCGTGCTGTTCGCCCAGGAAATGCTGCGCCACGGTCCAAGCTTCTTCCCGACCACCTACGGCGAGCCCTACCCCGACTACTCGGCCTTTTCGACGTTGCTGGTCTGGCTGTTCGCCCTGCCCTTCGGTACCGTCAATGCCCTGGCGGCGTGGCTGCCGAGTGCGCTCGCTGCGTCCTGGATCGTGGTGTTGATGTATCGCCTGGTCGCCCCCTATTCCCCACGCTGGGCCCTGCTGAGCATCGCCCTGCTGCTGTTGAGCAACACCTTCATCACCGAGACCCGCGCCGTCTCGCTGGACCTGTTGCTGGCCGCCGTCGGTTTCACGGTGTTCTACCTGGGTTACGCGGCCGAGCATTTCGCTGCACCGAAGCGCCATGCCTGGATCCTCGCCCTGCTGGTGCTGGGCTTCGCCATCCGCGGTCCGATCGGCCTGGTGATTCCCACCGGCATGCTGTGCAGCTACTACCTGCTGGGCGGCCAATGGCGGCGTTTCTTCGTGTTCGGCTTCCAGGCCCTGGGCCTGCTGGCGGCCTGCATAGCCCTGCTGCTCTGGTTGGCCTGGCTCGATGGCGGCAGCTTCTTCCTCAATGAAGTGATCCGCATGCAGTTCACCGGCCGCATGGACGGCAGTGAAGGCTCCAGCAGCGTGCTGTATTACTTCAGCAGCTCGTTCGGCAATTACGCCCTGGCTTATCCGCTGGCGGTCCTGGTGGTGGCGGCGCTGCTCGCCGGTGGTCGCCAGCCGCGGGGCCCGGCATTGCAACTGACGCTCTACTGCCTGGCCGCCGGCCTGATCGTGATGCTAGGGCTGTCGGTGCCGCAGGCGAAGAAGGCGCGCTACATCCTGCCGATGATCCCCATGATTGCCATCGTCGCAGCCTTTCCGTTCCAGACCAGCCAGGGACGACTGTTCACCTGGCTGCGTGGCTTCACCCAGGGCATCTGGCTGCTGCTGCCGGGACTGCTGATCGGCGGGATGATCCTGCTGCATCGGCGCTTCCCCGAAGAACTGCCAACACTGGGGGTTGCGCCCTGGCTGGTGGGGGCCTTGCAGATCATCGCCGTGCTTGCGCTGTTTCAGGCCCGCTGGCGCGCCTTGGGCCTGGCGGCCTGTGCGGTGCTGGCAATGTGGGCGAGCTATATCCTGATCGTCGAGCCGGTCGAGCGTACCGCCTATGACACCCGCACCTTCACCCGGGCCGCCCGGCAGTTGATCCACGAGGCGCCAGCCCCCGTGGTCCTGCACGCCATGGGCAAGGACGCCAAGGCGATCAAGTTCATGGTCAACCTCGATGAAGACCTGCAGCCGGTGTTCACCGGGACACCGGAACAGCTCCAGGCCGTGACCGGCCCGGCGTGGCTGGTGATGGACAGGCAGGACTACCAGAAGCTGCAGGGCACGCCGACTGGCGCCTTGGTGCCAGTACTGAGCGGGCGGTTCGACAAGAACGATTTTGTGCTGTTGAAGCAGCCTTGAGACAAGGTCGCCTGGCCGCCATGGGCGGTTCGCGGGCAAGCCACGCTCCTACAGAGGTTGATGTCGTACACGAAACCAGTGTACGACGCGATCCACTGTAGGAGCCGGGCTCGCCCGCGAACCGCCGCAGGCGGCCAGTCAGCATCAGCCCAACAGAACTCAGGCAATCACTGCGCTGGCTCCCTTCAGGGCATCGAGCCCTACCCCGACCAACGTCACAGAATCGGCACCGAAACTCAGCACAGTGTCGCTACCCACCACCTTGGCATGATCGAGAATATTGTGCCCCTGCGTATCGGCATAGCCCATGAACACCAGCTTGTCCGAAGCCTGGAACCCGGTGATGCGGTCCTGGCCGAAGGCTCCGTTGAACAGGAAGGTGTTGCCACCACCGCGCGCCTCCATCAGGTCGTTGCCTGAGCCACCGATGAACAGGTTGCCGCCCTTGGCCGCACCGACCAGATGATCGTTGCCAGCATTGCCCAACAGCCACTCACCGGATGCCTTCGCGGTCAGTGTATCAGCTCCCGCGTCACCGACCTGCGAAGCGACATACTGGCCGCCGGACAGGCTGTGGTTGCCGACCTGATGGGCCACATCCCGGTTCAGGAACACCAGATAGGGCTCGCTGCTGACCAGCGTGCCGATATCCTTGGCAATGGTGATCCCCCCCTGGGCATCGCGAATGTACAGCGTGCCCTGGCCGTCATTGGCGATCTCGACACTGTCCAGGGGCTTGTGCAGGTCGAGAGTGTTGTGTCCCTTGCCGCCCAGGATGATGTTGTAGCCACCGTCATCGCGGAAGGTATCATCGCCGCCACCGCCTTCGAGGTAATCGTTGCCTCGCCCACCCCTGAGCAGGTCGCTGGCTTCACTGCCGATGATGAAGGTGGTGCCGGTATGGGCCTCGGCGTTGCGATTGAGGTCCTGTACCCAGGTCTTCTCCCGCGCCGGATCCGACAGATTGCTGACGATGATGGTCGAGTCCTTGCTGGTCAGGTCGTAGAACGTCGAGTCGACGATGCGCTGCAGACCGTTGCCATAGGCCGTCGGCAGGTGCGATAGCCAGGTGGCGATGTTGCCGATGGAGTACGGCATGGCGTTCCAGGTATCGGATGCATAGTGATCGTTGAAATTGACGATATTGTTGGTCGCCGAAGCCTGGTAGCCATCATGCACGCCCAGGGTCGCCAGTGTCAGGCTGGAGCCGTCGAGTGCACGGAACACCGGATCGTTTTCATAACCGATGTTCAGCACGTGGGTACCGGCACCGCTCTGGGTCGGCGAGGCGAAGGCGATATAGCTGGCGTCCCGGTAGAAGCCACCCCAATGATCCGCGCTCAGATCCGCCAGGCTGTTGACCGCCAGGCCACCCAGGCTGTGGCCGCTGACCAGCACATCCTTGCCGCCCAGGCCGTTGGCACGGGCAAACGCCGCGACGCTGTCAAGCAGGCCCTCGAACGCATTGGCGCTGTAGTTCCTGGCATAGTCCTTGGGACCGATGGCGGCCAGCAGATCATTGATTGCATCGCCGATGGTGTCGGTGACCAGCGTCTCGCGCGGGCCGCTGGTACCGCGAAAGGCAATACCGATGGAGGTCAGGTGGCCTGCGGCGTCGTACTTGCCCAGCACCTCCGCCTGCCCGGTGGTATAGCCGGCCTTCTCGCCATAGAAAGTGCCCCGGCCATCGGTCTTGCCGGCATAGCCCAGCTGGCTGGCACTGATCGGCGTCCAGCCGGCCGCCTTCACCGCCGCCAGCGCCGCCTTCTCCGAATCGGGATTCCAGGGCACTCCGGGAATGACGCCCTGGGCATCGGTGCCGCCGATCAGCGCCTTGACCAGCGTTGCCGGCAGGCCGAGGCCGAAGCCGTGTTGCTGGTAGCCGACGGCCAGGCCGTTGTCGATGTTGTGGTAGGAGTACAAGGTGATCGCCATCGCATCACCGTACAGCGCCTTGGAGACTGCCGAACCCGCATTTTCATAGTCAAAAACACCCATGGTATCGCCTCTCTGTTGTTGAACTTGTCGAGAAAGCCAGCAAAGGAAGTCAGTGAAGGGTCGCTTTCGACACAAAGGCTTCGTCGACCCTGGCCAGGTCGGTTTCGCGCAGGGTGCCGGCGTAGTAATGCAATTTGGTCCAGGCCATCAGGTAGTCGTAGCGCGCCTGCGCCAGGTCCCGACGGGTGCTGTAGAGCTGTTGCTCGGCGTTGAGCAGGTCGAGGTTGACCCGCTCACCACCGAGGATGCTTTGCCGGGTCGACAGCACCAGCGACTCGGCCGAGGCCAGAGCCTTGCGGTAGGCCCGCAGCTTGCTCGCCCCTGACTGGCAGGCGTTGTACTGGCGCCGCAGCTCGATCAGGGTTTCGCGGGTCTTGCCGTCGAGTTCGTATTCGGCCTGTTCCAGGTTGGCACTGGCCTGGCGGACCGAGGCCGAAACGCCGCCGCCGGCGAACAACGGCACGCTGACCTCGAAGCCGACGGTATTGGTGTCATAACGCTGGTTGTAGGTGTTGTTACTGTCGGACTCGCTCTTGCGCAGGCTCGCGTAGGCATTGAGCTTGGGCAGGTGCCCCGCCCGATTGCGCTCGACCTCGTAGTGAGCGACCTCCACGGCCTGGCGCTGGGACGCCAGCGCCGGGTTGTTGCTCAAGGCCAGTTCATGCCAGGTGGAGAAGTTGGCCGGTTCCAGGGCGAAGGCGTCGAATCCCTGCCCCAGCGGCGCCAGCTCGGTCACGTTGACCGCCGGCACGCCGATCAGCGCCCCCAGTTCGCGCAAGGCCGCATCCTGGGCGTCACGCGCCTCGATCTCCTCGGCCGTGGCCAGCTCATAACGCGATTCGGACTCGAGGATGTCGGTACGGGTGCCCTCGCCCTGGCGGAACAGCTGCGTGTTCTGCTGGAACTGCTCGTCGAGGGCCTTCTTCCTGGCCTGGGCGATCTGGATCTGGTCCTCGGCGAACAGTGCCTGGGTGTAGTAGGTCAGCACCCGCACCAGCAATTCCTGGCTCTTGCCGCGGAAGGTCTCGTCGGCGAACAGTGCCTGGGCCACCCCCTTGCGATAGTTGGCATAGGCCTCGTAGTCGATCAGCGGCTGTTGCAGGGTCAGGGTCGAACCGGAGCTGGTGTAGGTTCGATCCTCATGCAAATTGCCACGCTCGGTGAGGTAGGTGACCCGCGAGTCGTTGCGTCCCTGGTTGTAGTTGTAGGACAGCCGCGGCAACAGGCCGGCGCGGCCGATGGCACGGTTCTCCTGGCCGGCATCACGTTCCCTCAATGCACCGAGGAACACCGGGTCATTGCGCAATGCCTGCTCATAGACCTGGAACGGCCCCATGGCCTGGCAATCGAGCGCAAACAACAGCAAGGCAGCCGCCACACACAGCGGTTTGGTCATCAGGCGCAACATACTACTCCTCGGTCAACGCAGAGCCCGCACGATCCATGAGGGGCTTGAACAGGTAGTTGAGCAACGAACGCTCACCGGTGCGAACGAACATCTCCGCCGGCATACCGGGCTTGATCACCAACCCGTTGAGTTTTTCCAATGCCTGGTCGCTGACCGAGCTACGCAATACGTAGTATGGCGTACCACTCTTTTCATCCAGTAGCTGGTCGGCCGAAATCAGGCTCACGGCGCCACTGACCCGCGGCGTGCGATTCTGGTTGAAGGCAGTGAACAGGATGTCCACCGGCAACGCCGTTCCGACCTTGTCCACCAGGTGGACCGGCAGCCGCCCCTCCACTTCCAGGCGCTCACCCTGCGGCACGATTTCCACCAGGGTATCGCCAGCACGCACCACCGCCCCCTCGGTATGCACCCCCAGGTTCACCGCGATGCCTTCGGCCGGCGCGCTGATTTCACTGTGCTGCAGCTCGAAACGGGCGGAGGTCAATTGCTGCTCCAGGGTCAGGGTCTTGAGCTGGGCATCAGCCAACTGGCTGCGCACCTCCTTCTGGTACTCCTCGGCGTGCTGCGCCAGTTTCAGGCGCGACTCGAGAATGCCCTGCTCGACCCGCCCACTTTCTCCGGTGTTCTGCGCCAGGTCCTGCTGCACCTGGGACAACTGTCGCTCGTACTCCAGCAAGCGGTTGCTCGGGATGTAGCCGTTTTCCGCCAATGGCCGCAGGTTCTCCAACTGACGGCGCAGGGACTCGGCGCGCGCGGTCATGTCGGCGCGCGCCCGGCGCATGCCAGCCAGTTGCGCACCGGCACCGTCGATGGCTGCCCGGATACCCGCCTGTTCGCGGGAAAACGCCTCGCGCCTGCTGCTGAACAACTGCCGCTGGCCTTCGAGCACCAGCCCCAACTGCGGATCGTTATCGGCGGTCAGTTCCTCAGGAAAGCTCACCCGCGCCAGGTTGTCCCGCTCGCTCTGCCAACGCGCCTGACTGGCCCAGGCCACGCGATACTGCGCGCGCAGGGACTGGACATCAGCCGCCCGCTGGGTCTGGTCGAGACGGAACAGTGGCTGGCCCTGATGGACCACCTGCCCCTCGTGCACCAGGATCCGCTCGACCACCCCGCCTCCCAGCGACTGCACCGCCTTGCGCTTGCCGGAGACCACCACGGTACCCTGCACCGCAATCCCCTGGTCGAGCGGTGCCAGCGCCGCCCAGGCAAAGAAACTGCCGGCGCCGAGCAGAGCCAGCCACCAACCGGCACGGACAAAAAAGCGGGCATCGCGTTCACGAGGCTCATCGTGTTGCATCAGGTTGTCCTGGCTCATGCTCCGCTCCTGCGCGTCGAGGCTCCGTATTGGCGGCTCAGGCTGAGGCCGACAGCGGTTGGGGACGGAGCCTGGGGCGCCGCCGTGCTGGCGGCTTGTGCGTTGCCGGACAAGGCCTTGAGCACCTCGGCAGTGGGCCCGAAGGCCTGCATCCGCCCATCGTTGAGCACCAGCAGCTTGTCTGCCTGGGCCAGGGAAGTGGTCCGATGAGTCACCAGGATCACGCTGCTACCCTGGGCCTTGAGCTGGGCGATGGCGGCAGTGAGCGCCGCCTCGCCGACCGCATCGAGGTTGGAGTTGGGCTCATCGAGGATCACCAGCCGGGGCCCGCCATACAGCGCCCGGGCCAGGGCGACCCGTTGCTTCTGTCCGCCGGACAGACCGCAACCGTCATCCCCCAACGGGGTGTCATACCCCTGGGGCAGACGCAGGATCAGTTCATGCACGCCAGCCTGGACCGCCGCCGCGACGACTTTCTGTGGATCGGCCTCACTGAAGCGGGCGATGTTCTCGGCAACCGTGCCACTGAAGAGCTCGATCGACTGCGGCAGGTAGCCGATGTGCGGGCCGAGCTCATCACGGTCCCAGCGATGGATATCTGCGCCATCCAGCCGTACCACACCGCCCAGGGTTGGCCAGACACCTACCAGCACCCTGGCCAGGGTCGATTTGCCAGATCCCGAAGCGCCCAAAACGCCCAGCACCTCTCCGGCATCGATGGCAAAACTGACATGATGCAGGCTCGCCTCACGCCTGCCCGGCGGACCCGCGCTGACCTGCTCGAACGCCACTTGCCCCCTGGGTTCGGGCAGACTCATGGGCGATTCACCCTGGGGAAACTCGCGCAGCAGCTCATCAAGCCGCCGATAGGCCAGCTTGGCCGCGCTCCACTGCTTCCATACGGCGATCAACTGATCGATGGGGCTCAGCACCCGCCCCATCAGAATCGAGCCGGCAATCATCATGCCCGAGCTCATGTCACCCTTGATCACCAGCAATGCGCCCAGGCCCAGTACCAGCGATTGCAGACACAGGCGCAGGGTCTTGCTCAGCGAGGTCACCATCGCGCCGGTATCGCTGGCCTGGTTCTGCCGGGCGAGAAACCGCGAGTGCACCTGGAACCAGCGCCGCCGCAGGGCGCCGAGCATGCCCATGGCCTGGATGGTCTCGGCGTTGTGCAGATGACTGGTCGCCAACTGAGCGGATTTTTGCGAATAGCCGCTGGCTTCGGCCAGCGGCTTGCGGGTCAGCCATTCGTTCAGGCAGGCCAGCGCGATCAGCAGCAGCGCACCCACGCTGGCGAAAACCCCGAGCCAGGGGTTGAACAGGAAGATCACCAGCAGATAGATGGGAAACCACGGCGCGTCGAAGAACGCGAACAACGCAGGCCCCGTGAGAAACTGGCGGATATGGGTCAGGTCGCCCAGGGCCTGTCCCGCATGCCCTTCGCCGCGAAACAGGTTGCGTTCGAACGCCGCCCGATAGACCCGCAGGTTGAACTGTCGTTCGAGCTGGCTGCCAATGCGGATCACGATGAAGCTGCGAATGGTTTCCAGCAGCCCGATAAAAGCGAAAAAGCCCACCACCATCAGCGTGAGCATCACCAGGGTGGTTTCGTTCTGTGATGTCAGGACCCGGTCGTAGACCTGCAGCATATAGATCGACGGGACCAGCATCAGCAGGTTGATCAGGGCGGTGAAACAGCCAATGCTGATCAAGGTGCTTTTATAGTCGCCCAATACACGGAACAAGGGTGTGCCAGAAATCATCTTCAACGATTTCATTTATCTTCCCTGATATTTCTTATTTCTCGGAATTCATGAGACCTGAACAAGTCTCGATCTTGTCACTGAAGTTGATTCAAGTCATGGAAAGAGTCCGTTCTGATTATGATGGATTCATACTCACTCGAAGGGGCGACATACAGGTCACCCCTTCGAGTGAGGTCATGCAACGATGTCCGTAGTCAGGGCCTGGCCAACGGTCATGACCCGGAAGTCGGCCGCGCCGTTGCCGTTGAAGTCGATCACCAGGTCATAACCAAGTACCGCTTCGCCCGCACGCCCCGTGAACTGCTCGACAAAGGTCAGGCCCGATCCGCCAGTGATCACGCTCAGGTCGATCTTGTCCTCACCACTGACGAAGTCGGTGATCCAGTCGGCATCCGTGGGGGTCGAGTCGGATATCTTGCGGTACACGAAGGCATCACGACCCGCCCCACCTTCCAGCCAGTCGAGACCGGCCCCTCCTTCGAGGATGTCGTTGCCATCACCGCCTTTCAGGCGATCCTCGCCATCACCACCGCGCAAATGATCGGAGCCGTCGCCACCGATCAGCAAGTCGTCGCCATCTCCGCCATAGAGCACGCTGGAGCTGTGACCCACCTCCAGCGTATCGTTGCCGGCGCCTCCTAACAGTACGTCATGACCACCACCGCCGACGATATGATTGTCCAGGGCATTGCCGACAATATATTCATTGTCGATCGTGCCATTGAAGTTGACGATCTGATCCCGAGGCAACTCCTTGCCGGACGCGTAGGGCGTAAGAGCGAATGAAAACATGTCAGACTGTGCCACATCACTTCCTTAAATCTTAATATCTGCACGAATAAACTTGTTCGATAACAGGGCGCAAACCAGAAAGATACTTACGTATGCATTTCCGAAAATGGCGCCGACTTGTACTTGTCGAAATTCAATCCCGAGACTTGCGGCTGAGCGTCAACTCACCTTGCCTGCTCGTCGCCCAATAGCGTCCAGCGTCGCGATTGAGGTGCACCAGGCCACTGCCCTCCTGGTCGAACAACCACAGGCCATCCGGTGTCGGCTCCCAGCTACCGGGGCGGGCACCCAGCAGCTCGGTGGCGCACTCCAGGTCGCCGGCCAGCAGTGGCGGCTGTGCCGACAGTTGCAACACGCAGTTTCGTGCCGGATCTGCGCTGCTGGACAACAGCCATTGACCCGCGAGCGACTCGCGGCTGGGCAATACCAAACTACTGGCCATGACGGCTTCTCCCATGAAGGTCAGTGACAGGGCCAACAACCAGGCCCCCAAGTGTTTTTGACGGGTTGGCCCGCTGATGGAGCCGTTGCGCTTGTGCATGCGTCGTCCCTTGCCGAATTCGTTCCTTGTTCATCCGTTCACACCTCAGGCCAGGATGTCCGTAACCGCGACCCGGCCAACCGTGTCGACCTGGAAATCTGCCAGGCCATCACCTGAAAAATCGATTTGCAGACTGCCCAGGTTGGTCGCCGCGTCATAGCTGAGCATCGCCTCGCCCGCTTTTGTGGTGAAGGCGCTGACGAAGCTCAGTCCCGCCCCCCGGGTTATACCTCCGAGGCCGATCTGGTCCTGGCCACTGGCGAAGTCCATGAGCCGGTCAGCCGCCTGTGGCGTGGAGTCGGAAACGGCCGCAAACACGAAAATGTCATTGCCCGCGCCGCCCCACAGCCTGTCCGCACCAGCGCCACCGTAGAGAATGTCGCTGCCGGCACCGCCACGCAGTTCGTTGGCGACATCATTACCGACCAACAGGTCATGCCCAGAACCACCGATGGCGTTTTCGATCGTGACACCCTGGGCGATCGAGACGTTGCCGGCCAACCCGCCGACATCGGAAAACGCACCGGCCTGCAGGTTGATCTCCTGATTCTGGGTGAACCCGGAGAAATCCAGCGTGTCATTGCCCCCGCCATCCCAGACCGCGAACACCAGGACATCCGACGACGACTGGGCGCTCAAGTGGTCACGGCCGGTGTTGGAATTGAATCCGTAGACCGTGTCGTCGGCACGCGTAGCGTAGTTGGCACCGTAGATTTTCTGGATCGCGGCGATATCGTCGCGAAGCGGTCCGGACGAATAGTGCTCGGCGCCGTTCCTGGCGAAGTTCTGCCGGGTATGGCTTTCACTGAAGTAGCTCATGACGGTGAAACCCAGGCTGTCCTGCGCATAGGTCGCGTCACGGTAGCTCGGTTCGTCGGTAGTGGTCCCATAGTCACTGGGATGGGAGAGCCCCAGGGCATGGCCGATTTCATGAACCAGCGACATCCGCCCGTAGTTGTTCAGTCCTGGCGTGCCGTTGAGGTCGTAGCTGCTGTTGACCAGGTACCAGGACTGCCCGTCATAGTCGGGATCGGACCCCGGCATGTAGGCAAACGCGGCAATGGTCGATGGGCCGACACTGTAGTTGCCGAAGGTCAGATGCCCTTCGCCACCGTCCTGCGCCTGGGTGAAACTCAGGTTGGCGACATCCGCCCAGGACTGCAGGGCCAGTACCGCCTGCTCCTGCTGCAATGCGCTGAACTGGGCGAAACCGCCGACACCGTGATCAACCTTCAGCTCGATGAAGTTGTCCGGCGCCGTGTCCGGGAAAGCAAAGGTCAATTCGACCGTACCGTTGCCGTCTTTATCCTTCCAGGCCTGACCACTGCGGGCCAGTTGCTGCGCCGCCTGATCCACGGAGTAACTCGGTTTGTCGCCAGTGATGGGGAAATTCATTGTAGTCACGCGAAATCCTTGAACAGGGCCTCAGGCCACGATATCCGTGATAGCCACCCGACCCACCGTGATGACCTCGAAATCTGCCACCCCCTGTCCGGAGAAGTCGACGGCCAACCTCCCCTGATGGGTGACCATGTCGTAGCTCAACACGGCCTCCCGGGCATTGCCACTGAACGCACTGACGAAGTTCAGGCCTGCACCGCGGGTCATTCCGGCCACGCTGATCTCGTCCTGACCGCTGGTAAAGTCCATGATCCGGTCGGCCGCCAGGGGCCTCGAATCGGAAGCAGCGGAGAACATGAAGGTATCCTTGCCAGTCCCCCCCCAGAGTTCGTCCGCACCGCCGCCGCCGTGGAGAACGTCGTTGCCGGCACCGCCGCGCAGCTGGTTGCTCAGTGCGTTGCCGACCAGCAGGTCATTGCCACTGCCGCCGATAGCGTTCTCGATATCGACGCCGTGGGCAATGGAGACATTGCCACGCAGGCCACCCACGTCGGAAAACGCGCCGGCATTCAGGTTGATCTCCTGGTCCTGGGTGAAGCCGGAAAAATCCAGGGTGTCATTGCCACCGCCATCCCAGACCGAAAACACCGGTGCATCAGCACTTGAGGTCACACTCAGGTAATCACGGCCAGCATTGGAGTTGAAGCCATACACGGTGTCATCGGCACGGGTGCCATGGTTCGCGCCATAGAGCTCCTGGATTGCGGCGATGTCATGTATCTGCGGCGCCGAGGGATAGGCTTGCGAACCACTCTTGGTGAAGTCCTGCCCGGTGTTGGTTTCGCGCCAGTAGCTCATCAGGCTGTAGCCGACGGAGTCCTCGACGTAGGCAGCCTTCTGCTGGTGGTTATCGTCACGGGTGATGCGATTCCACAGCCAGTCGAGCCAGGTGTCTGCCCGGGATTGATACTCACCCGGGTGATCCAGGCCCAGGGTGTGGCCGATCTCGTGAGTCAGGACCAGTCGACCCAGACTGTTCGTCACGGGAGCCCTGTTGGTGTCATCTGCACCGCCGAGCCAGTCCCGCAACCAACCGTACCAGCTGTCATCAGTGGAGACCCGGTACCAGGACTGGCCATCCAGGTAGGGATGGCTGTCGGGCAGGAACGCAAACGCCGCGGCGCCCTGCATGCCCTTACTGAAGTTGCCGAAACTCATGTGCCCGTCGCCGCCCGACCGGGCCTCGGTAAAGGTCACATTGGCGACATCGGCCCAGGATTGCATGGCCTGCACTGCCTGCGCTTTCTGCTGCGCATTGAATTCGCTGAACCCTTCAAGTCCCTCGGCACCAAACAGCAGGTTCGGCGCACCGAGAAACTCATAAGTCAGATCGATCCGACCGTTGTTGTCATAGTCCCACCATTTCTGACCGGAGCGGATGATTTGCAGCACAGCCTCATCTGCGGAAAAGGAAGGTTTTCCGGAGTCGGAGAGCGTCTGCTGCTCAATCCCTGGCTGAAACTGTCCAGGGAGGTTCGTGTTGGTACTGAGAGTTGTCATGCTAAATCCTTGAGGCATGGGAAAACTTGCTCGAACAGGCAACTACCTGATAACAAGCAGACGCATTGGACTGTTCCCCGCCTGATGCCTCCTGCAAATAACGCTCATCCTTTGATTGAATGCACAAGTTTCAATAAATCCAGCTGAAGAGGGTTAAACCTCAACAGGAAAATTCGACAAGACTGTCTACCTGCCGGAACTTCATATACCGGACCGACTGCTGTTGCAATGACAGTCGCTCTTCAACCCAAGTTCAAGAGGCGGCCTTAGCAGCACGACCCTCTTCATTGACTCAGGCAGAACACGCGTGACTACCACCTTGCACACTGCAGTTGTTCGGGAAGTCGACCACTGCGCGATTCAAGGAAGCGGCGCGAACGCCGCCTCCCGTTTCAGCGACTCAGGCCACGATGTCCGAGACCGCCGCCTGGCCGACCGTGGTCACCAGGAAGTCAGCTACGCCGTGCCCGGAGAAGTCGACTGCCAGGGTGCCAAGGTTGGTCCCTGCGGCATAGGTCAGGACCGCATCGCCGGCATGTCCGGTGAACGCGGTGACGAAGTTCAGGCCCGCACCATGAGTGATACCGGACAGATCGATCTTGTCCTGGCCACTGACAAAATCCATGATCCGGTCGGCCGCATTCGGCGCCGAGTCGGAAACGGCACCGAACACGAAGGTGTCGCTGCCCGCGCCACCCCACAGCTTGTCCGCGCCACCGGCACCGTAGAGGATGTCGTTACCGGCACCGCCGCGCAGCTCGTTGGCCACGTCGTTGCCGATCAGCAGATCGTTGCCCGAGCCGCCGATGGCGTTCTCGACCGTGACGCCCTGGGCGATCGAGATGTTGCCAACCAGGCCGCCCACATCCGAGAAGGAACCTGCATGCAGGTTGATCTTCTGGTTCTGGGTGAAGCCGGAGAAATCCAGGGTGTCGTTGCCACCACCGTCCCAGACCGAGAACACCAGCTTGTCCGAAGACGAGGTGGCGCTCAGGTAGTCGCGACCGGCATTGGAGTTGAAACCGTAGGTGGTATCACCGGAACGGGTGCTGTAGTTGGCGCCGTAGAGCTTCTGGATCGCCGCGATATCGTCCATCAGCGGACCGGAGGAATAGGCCTCCACCCCACCCTTGCTGAAGTTCTGGCTGGTGTTGCTCTCGCTCCAGTAGCTCATGACGCTGTAGCCGCGGGTATCCTGCCCGTAGGACGCGTCCCTGTAGCTCGGGTTGCCCTCGCCGGCGTTGTAGTCGCCGGGGTGGGACAGGCCCAGGGTATGGCCGATTTCGTGGGTCAGGGTCTGGCGTCCGTAGTTGTTCAGGCCAGGCGTCTTGTTGACGTTGTAGCCGCTACCGGTCAGGTACCAGGACTGGCCATCATAGCCAGGCTCGGTACCCGGCAGGAACGCGAACGCTGCCGCGCCTTCCTGACCGGCACTGTAGTTACCGAAGGTCATGTGACCATCTCCGCCCCTCGCCGCCTCGGTGAAGGTCACGTTGGCGACGTCGGCCCAGGATTGCATGGCCAGGACCGCCTGCGACTTCTGCAGCGCGCTGAACTGACTGAAGCCGCTGACGCCCAGACCACTGAAATTCGAGGTCGGAGCCGTCAGGAAGGTATAGGTCAGTTCGATCTTGCCGCTACCGTTCAGATCGTGCCAGGCGGCACCGTCACGCAACAGTTGCGTGGCGGCCTGATCAACGGAGTAGGAGGGTTTGCCATTGACCGTGAGATTGCCACCACGGTCATATTGATGGCTGAAGCTATCGATCTGGTTGAAGGCCGAACTTGTACCATTGGCCGCCAGCGCCGACTCAGAAACAATAGCTTTCGCTTTGACTTTCGACATAAACACACTTCCTTGTTTACAAGTGAAACAGTTTTTGTCCGATAGCGACAATCCCTTGGCGAGATCATCCTATCACTCGCCCTTTTTGAAGGCAGCGAGAAACTGACACATTTTGAAATCAACCGTCCAGCGCTTTTTTTGATATCAAATCGCCGGAATCTGAAAAGATCCCGTAAACATTGCCCCGATCTCTGAAAATATTTTCCTACAGAACTTTCTGAACCCCATAAGCAGGACATCAAGAATATTCAAATCAGAAAAATACATAAGCGAGGTGCATCAATAAATGACCAATCGGTCATTTGGCAACTTATGGGTTTCAACGTGTTTTCCACTCTTTATTCTTGTCGGACAATTTAATCGAGCAGGGCCGGGAGTACCGTCTCCCTCCCCGTCGTGGCGGTCCGCCAAGGCAGGGGCACCTGCACAGATGTTCTAGACTTGCCCTGGCAAAGCGGTGCCTACTGTCCCCCTGCACGATTGAGCTATGTTCCAGGTACAGCATGTCCAGCAACGCCGACAACTGGATCGACCTGACTCAGGATCGCGATACCGGTATCGAAACCCTGCGCGCCCATTTCAAGGGTCACGCCTACGACGCCCACTGGCACGACACCTACCTGGTGGGTGTCACCGAGCAGGGTGTCCAGCAATTCAATTGCCGGCGCGCCCGCTACCACAGCACGCCGGGCAATGTATTCATGCTCGAGCCCGGGGAGATTCACGACGGCGATGCGCCGACCGAGGGCGGTTTCACCTACAGCACCCTGTACCTTGAACCCCACTGGCTCGAACGCGAGCTGGGCGCGCTGTTCCAGGAGGCCCCGGCCAACAGCCAACTGTCCTTTGCCGAACCGCTGACAACCGGCGACAGCCGCCTGGCCCTGGCCACCAACGCGGCCTTCCGGGCGATCCACAGCTCGGAGTTGCGGATTGTCCAGCAAAGTGCCCTGGACCAGATGTTCGATGCCCTCACCCGCCATCTTTACTGGCGTACCCGCTACCGCGAGGACCCACGCCTGCCCCGGGTGGCGCAACGGGCCCGGGAGTACCTGCACGCTCACCTGCAGCAGGATGTCAGCCTGGATGACCTGGCCACGGTGACGGGTGTCGACCGCTTCCGCCTGACCCGAGCCTTCAAGTCGGCCTACGGCCTGCCGCCCCACGCCTACCTGGTGCAGTTGCGCCTGGCCCGGGCCCGGCAGTTGCTGGCACGGGGCGAGCAGCCGGCAACGGTGGCGATGACCCTCGGCTTTTCCGACCAGAGTCACCTGGGACGCTGGTTCGTCCGTGCCTATGGCCTGACGCCGGCGGCCTACCGCAAACGCTGCTCAAACCTTCCAGACGCCTGAGCCGACAGCCGCGAAGATCGTCACATCGATCCACTCGCGGAGTTGTCATCCATGCTGTCCACTATCCCGAACCTGCTGCCTTTCGCACTGTTCGCCTTCGTCGCCTCGATCACCCCCGGGCCGAACAACATCCTGGTACTGAGCAACAGTGCCCGACATGGTCTGACAGCGACACTGCCGATCATTCTCGGTGCCTGCGCCGGTACTGCGCTGATTGTGCTGCTGGTCGGCAGTGGGGTCGGCCAGTCGCTGAGCGACCTGCCCCGCGTACAGACCGCCATGCAATTGCTGGGGATCGCCTGGCTGAGCTATCTGGCCTGGCAGATCTTCAACGCGCCGGTCGACGATATCGGGGCCGGCAGCGCCCCGTCCAGGCGCCTCGGTTTGCTGGGAGCAGCCAGCCTGCAAGTGATCAATCCCAAGGTCTGGCTGGTGGCACTGGCGGTGGTGGGCGTGTTCGCCGGACAGGGTGCCGAACGCCAGCTCCACGTTACGGCGCTGTCACTGGTTCTGTTCCTCGTTTCGCTTCCCTGCGTCGGCCTGTGGGCAATGCTGGGTGTCGGCTCGGCCCGGTTGCTGCGCTCACCTGTGGCGATGCGCCGATTCAACCGCTGCATGGCCTTGCTGTTGCTGGCTTCGGCGTGGCTAAGTGTCCTGGCCTGAGCAGGCGTACGGGTCGCCATAGTGCAAAAGCCGGTCGCCGTGGTGCGCTTTTGGCAACCCACGGCTGCGTAACGTAGCCGCACGGTGCATGAAGACACCGGCCACGACAATAACGACCTGCCGCGAGACTTTGCGCTCATGAAAACCCCGAACCTGAAAAAACTGTTCAACGGTTGTCTGTTCCTTGGCGCCACCGCACTCCTGGCCACCCCGGCCTTCGCCACTGAAGATGCCTCCTGCAAAAGCGTACGCATGGGTGTGGTCAACTGGACCGATGTCATTGCCACCAGCGCGGTGGCCGACGTACTGCTCAATGGCCTGGGCTATGAGAGCAAGCAGACCAGTGCCGTGCAGCAGATCATCTTCGCCGGCATCCGCGACAAGCGCCTGGACATTTTCCTGGGTTACTGGAAACCGGCGATGGACAAGAACATCGAGCCTTTCGTCGCGGCCAATCAGGTCAAGGTCATGGCCAGCCCCAGCCTGTCCGACGCCCAGGCGACCCTGGCCGTACCCCAGTACGTGGCGGACGCGGGACTCAAGACCTTCGCCGATATCGCCAAGTTCAAGGATCAGCTCAAGGGCACCCTTTACGGAATCGAACCCGGTAGCGGCGCCAACACCACCATCAAGACCATGATCGACACCAACCACTTCGGGCTCAAGGGCTTCAAGCTGGTGGAGTCGGGTGAGGCCGGGATGCTGGCAGCGGTCCAGCGGGCGATCAATCGCAAGGAGTTCGTGGTCTTCGTCGGCTGGACCCCGCACCCGATGAACATCAACATGAAGATCGCCTACCTGACCGGCAGCGAGGATGTCTACGGCCCCAACGAGGGTGCCGCCACCGTTTCCACCGTGACCGCGCCGGACTATGCGCAACGCTGTCCCAACGTGAACCGGCTCCTGGAAAACCTGACCTTCACGTCAGCCCAGGAAAGTCAACTGATGGTACCGATCATGGAGCGCCAGTCCCCCCAGGACGTGGCTCGCCAATGGCTGCGCGACCATCCGCAAGACCTCAAGCGCTGGTTGGCCGGCGTGACCAGCATTGACGGCAAGGAGGGTGTGGCGACGGTCCAGGCCAGCCTGAAATAGCGCTCAACCGACCACGGGGCTTGCCGGTCCGGCAAGCCCGCCCATGGAAGCCATGCATGAGCCACTACCCTCTTTCCCCCGGAATGAGTGCCTTCGTCAGCAAGAGCCTCAGTTTCGGCAGTACCGATAGCAGCATCCAGGGCCTGCGCAACGACTATAACCGGATGTGCAGGGCCTTCACTCCACCGCGTCCGGCCGATATCGAGACTGAAGACCATCGTATCGCCCGGGTACCGGTGCGCCTGTACCGCCCAACCGCCTCCCGACCGGCCACTGGCTGGCCCTGCGTGGTCTACCTGCACGGCGGTGGCTGGGCGGTGGGGGGTCTGGACTCCCATGACTTCATCACCGCCGAGCTGGCGTCACGACTCAAGGCCATGGTGATTGCCGTGGACTACCGCCTGGCGCCGGAGCATCCCTACCCGGCCGCTTTCGACGATTGCCTGGCGGTCTGGCGCGGACTGCGCGTGCAGGCCGAAAACTGGCAGTTGGACCCGCAGCGCATGGCGATTGCCGGCGACAGCGCCGGCGGCAACCTGGCTGCCGCCGTGTGCCTGGCGCTGCGCGACGCCGCAGAGCCGCAACCGCGGCTGCAGGCGTTGATCTACCCTGGACTGGGAGGCAGCGACGGCCTGCCTTCACGTAGCGAGTGCGCCGACGCGCCATTGCTCAGCAGCGACGATGTAGGCACCTATCACGCCTGGTACCTGGGTAACGCGCAGAAGCCTGACGCCTATGCGATGCCACTGCGGGCGACGAACTTTCGGGACCTTTCCCCTGCCTTCATTGCCGTGGCGCAATACGATCCGCTGCGCGATGACGGTGTCTGCTACTTCGAGCGACTGAAAAAGGCCGGTGGCCGCGCCACCCTGCACCTGGGCCTGGGATGGGTGCACGGCTGCCTGCGGGCGCGGGGCATGGCGCCGGAGGTGGACCTGCTGTACGAGAAACTGCTCGCGCAGCTACGGCGCTACCTGACCCTCTGACACCCCGGTTGTGGGAGCAACCTCCCACAACCACAGCATCGGGTCCTCAGATAACGAAACGGGCAACCATCGCGCTCAAGTCCACCGCCAGGCGCGACAACTCATGGCTGGCAGCGCTGGTCTGGTTGGCCCCGGCGGCCGACTGCGAGGCCAGGTCGCGGATGTTCACCAGGTTGCGGTCGACTTCGCGGGACACCTGCGCCTGTTCTTCCGAAGCACTGGCGATGACCAGGTTTCGTTCGTTGATCAGGTTGATCGACTGGGTGATCTGCTCCAGTGCCACCCCTGCTGCCCGGGCGCGCTCGAGAGTGTCCTGGGTCCGCTGGTTGCTCTGCTGCATCGACTGCACCGCCTCGCCGGTACCGTTCTGGATCCCGGCCACCATCTGTTCGATCTCGCGGGTCGACTGCTGGGTACGATGGGCCAGGGCCCGAACTTCATCGGCCACCACCGCGAAACCGCGACCGGCTTCACCGGCACGGGCCGCCTCGATGGCGGCGTTGAGCGCCAGCAGGTTGGTCTGCTCGGCAATCGCCCGGATCACGTCCAGCACCTGGCCGATGTCCCGACCCTGGGCGGCCAAGCCCTCCATCAACGCAGAAGTACTCTGCACGTCATGGGTCATGGTCTGGATCGCTTCGACGGTTTCTACAACCCGGTCACGCCCCTCGCGGGCGGCGTTAGTGGACTGCTGGGAAGCCTCGGAAGTCGAGACGGCGTTACGTGCGACTTCTTCCACCGCACTGGTCATTTCGTTGACCGCGGTGGCCGCCTGCTCGATCTCGTTGTTCTGCTGTTGCAGCCCACGGGAAGCCTCTTCAGTCACCGCACTGAGTTCTTCCGCCGCCGACGCCAACTGCGTGGCCGAGCCGGAGATCTGCTCGATGGTCTTGCGCAGGTTGCCCTGCATGGTGGACAACGCGGCCAGCAGGCGGGCCGGCTCATCCGTACCGTCGACCTGAATCGGCTTGGTCAGATTGCCACTGGCGATGACTTCGGCAGTTTCGACGGCGGTCTTCAATGGAGTGACGATACTGCGGGTCAGCAGCCAGGCCAACAACACGGTCATCAGCGCGGCAATCACCGAAACGCTGATAATGCCGGTGCTGGCGTTGTCGTACTGCCTGCCGGCCTCATCCGAAGCGGCCTTGGCCCCGGCCTTGTTGATGTCCACCAGTTGGTTGAGCTGCACGCCCATCAGGTCGGTGCCGGACTTGATCTGGTTGTTGATCAGGCTGCGCAGCTCGTCGAGCTTGTTCTGCCGGGACAGCTCCAGCATGCGCTCCTGATCCTTGAGGTAGGTGTCGAGGGTGCCGGTAAACTCCCGATACTTGGCCAACTCCTCGCCTTCGGCAGGCAGGTCGGCATAACTCTTCTGGTCCTTGCGCACCTTGTCCACCAGGAAAGCAATGCGCGTGTAGGCCTCGTCCAGGGCAGCCGGTTCGCGATTGGTCAGGACGCGAAAGGACAAAATACGCATCCGCAGTACACCCTCGATCACATTGCCCAGGTAGCCCACGCTGGGCAACTGGTTGGTCTGCATATCGATCGACGCCTGGCGGATCACCGTCATGCGGGTTTGTGCGAACACTCCCAGCACAATCACCAGCAATGCAATGAATGCAAAACCGAGAAAGGCTCGTGGGGCGATATTCATATTGCGTAGCGACATGGGAAGCTCTCTCTGAACAATGAGGCTATAAGCATCCATGCCATCTCTCTATCAGGCTCTACCACCAGATAGTTTCAACGCCATGTGGGGAAAATGACATGGACTCAATAGGCTTATCGGCAGCACTTGAGGTTTTATTCAGCGTAGAAGCAAAAATATTTCAAGCAATTACAGACAGTTGAGAAGCTTTATCTATGACGCCAAAAAGATGGCCATTTAGTATTAAAAAATCGATTCAGCCAATGTAACTTTATAACTAATCAGAAGATTAGTTGGATCCAATAATTTGCGCTCAAAAAAAACGGAAAACGAATGCACTCCGTTTCCCGTCTTTTGGGCAAATAACCAGAATTATCGCGGTTACTCGCCTGTCTTGATCTTGCTCCACAGGCGCGTGCGGATGCGGTCGATGTTCAACGGCATGGCTTCCAGGGCAAACAGCTTGTCCATCATCTGCGGGCTCGGGTACACCTTGGTATCGGCCTTGAGCGCCGGATCGACCAGGCTGTCGGCCGCCGCGTTGCCGTTGGCATACTTCACGTAGTTGCTGATGCCGGCCATCACGTCGGGCCGCAACAGGTAGTTCATGAAGGCATAGCCGGCCTTCTCATCCGGTGCATCGGCGGGCATGGCGACCATGTCGAACCAGATGGCCGCGCCCTCCTTGGGAATCGAATAGCCGATGTTGACCCCATTGTGCGCCTCCTGGGCTCGACTGGCAGCCTGCAGGATGTCGCCGGAGAAACCCACGGCGACGCAGATATCACCATTGGCCAGGTCGGTGGTGTACTTGGATGAATGGAAGTACGCCACAAAAGGCCGCACTTTCATCAATAGCGCCTCGGCTTTCTTATAGTCCGCAGGATTCTTGC
The DNA here is from genome assembly GCF_014268755.2 of Pseudomonas vanderleydeniana. Lineage (NCBI taxonomy): Bacteria > Pseudomonadati > Pseudomonadota > Gammaproteobacteria > Pseudomonadales > Pseudomonadaceae > Pseudomonas > Pseudomonas vanderleydeniana. The sequence continues at coordinate 3,885,563 of NZ_CP077093.1, forward strand.
TGTGATGCGGCAGCCCCAGGTAGTTGAGCGTTGCCGGCAACAACTCGGGGCCATTGTCGAGAATCGCCACGCCGCACTTCTGCAACTTTTTCATGTTCTCCGGCTTGAACACCAGGTCCCAGGAGTCCACTGGCGCATTGTCACCCAACACCGCCTTGACCTTGTCGATGTTGTAGCCGATGCCGGTGCTGCCCCACAGATAAGGGAAACCATGCTCGTTGTTCGGATCATTGACCTGCAGTGCCTTGAGCAGCACCGGATTGAGGTTCTTCCAGTTCGGCAACTGGCTCTTGTCGAGCTTTTTCAGCGCACCGCCCTGAATCTGCCAGGCCATGAAGTGGTTGGAAGGAAACACCACGTCATAGCCGGAGTTGCCGGTCATCAACTTGCCATCCAGGGTCTCGTTGCTGTCATAGACGTCGTAGCTGAAACCTATCCCGGTTTCAGCCTGGAAACGCTTGGTGGTGTCCGGAGCGATATAGTCCGACCAGTTGTAGATCTTGACGGTTTCGGCCGCCTGGCTGAAGGACGCCACCAACATCAGGGGAGCAAGGGACATACGGAGCATGAGTCGATTCCTGGGTATGATTGTTATTGGCAGGCTCAAGCGATCAAAGGATCAAAGGATCAGCACATAGGTCTTGCGTACGGTCTCCTGGATATCCCAGATACCGGTGCTGTTGGCTGGCAGCATCAGGGCATCGCCCGCTTCTATGAGTAGAGGTTCGCCGCCATCGGGCGTGAAGGTGCAGCGCCCCTGGATGAAATGACAGAACTCCTGGGCGGTGATCTGTCGTCGCCAGCGCCCCGGGGTGCACTCCCAGATACCGGTCTCGACGCCGTCGCTGCGCTCGACGCTGGTGACCGAAGCCACCGAGACCGGCTCGCCCAGGGGAACGGCGACCGGGGTCGAAGTCTCAAGGACGGCTGTGGCGGTGTTCTTGAACTGCGTGATGCTCATGGCTTGAACTCCAAACGGATGGATGGTGCGGCGCAACCGCGCCGTTATTTCATGAAACCTTCCATGAAACCGGCCAGGCTGCTGGCCAGCTTGCGACGCCAAGGCGCCGCATTGGGGTTGGCCAGCACCTGGTCTTCATGGACGAAGCTGCGCACGATCGCGTTGTAGCCCAGCCAGCGGCACGGTTCGGGCTCCCAGGCCTTGAGGGCGCTCAAGCCACCCGCCTGGATCACCCAGGGTTGCCGGACTCGCGGGGTGTCCTGCTGCAGAATCAGGTCAGCCAGGGTTCGCCCGCCCAGATGACTGGCCCCGACCCCTTCACCACCATAGCCGCCGGCCAGTGCCAGGCCATTGGCCCGGTCGCAGAGCATGTGCGGCCGGAATCGCCGCGACATGCCCAGGTTGCCGCCCCAGGAGTGCGTGATCCGGACCTTTTTCAATTGCGGGAACAGTTCACCGAACAGATAGCGACGCAGCTCGATTTCCGACTCGGTGAGGTTGAAGTCATGCCGAAGCCGGCCGGCAAAGCGGTAGCCGCCACGGGCACCGAACACCAGCCGGTTGTCGGCCGAACGCTGGCCATAGGTGACCTGGCGACTGCCCTCGCTGAACGCCTGGCCGCGATCCAGGCCAATTTCCTCCCAGGTGGCCGCCGACAGTGGCTCGGTTGCCACCAGCAGACTCTGGACCGGCAACTGGTAGCGCCCCAGGGGCGGCAAGCTCACCGAATAGCCTTCGACGGCCGGTACCACCCAGTGACTGCGGATCTGCGCCTGGTGGGTACGCAGGCCACCATGGCGCCAATCGATCACCGGGCTGTTTTCGTAGATCGGTACTCCCAGGCGCTCGACCGCCTGGGCCAACCCGCGGGCCAGCTTGGCGGGTTGGATCGTGGCCATGTGCGGGGAGAAAATTGCGCCATAGGGTCGGGTTACACGCAGTTGCCGCGTCAGCTCCTGCGGGCCCAGCCAGCAGTAGTCGGCCTCCTCCAGCCCCTGCCGGTGAAGCCCGGCCAGGTAGCCACGCAGGCTGTGTTCCTGTTCGGGATAACGCGCGGCACAGTACAACACCCCGCCCTTGCGGAAATCGCAGTCGATGGCCTCGCGGTCGATGACCTCTTTCACTTCATCGGGAATACCGTGCAGCAGCTCGAAAGAAGCGCGCCGCTGCTGCGGCGACAGACCGGCCAACAGGCGGTCCTCGCCCAGCAGATTGCCCATCAGCCAGCCACCGTTGCGTCCGGACGCCCCGAAGCCGGCGGTCTGGGCCTCGAGCACCACCACTTTCAGCTGGGGTGCCTGGCGCTTGAGGTAATAGGCGGTCCAAAGCCCGGTGTAACCGGCACCAATGATCGCCACATCGACATCCAGGTCATGCTCCAGACTGGTTCGAGGCGCCAGCGGCTCATCGAGTTGATCCATCCATAAACTGATATTTCGCCAGACCGGCATGCAGGACTCCGCAACCTGTAACAGATGGCTGCGATGCTAGTCCGGCAGGTCAGGGAGTGTCTTGCGCGCGTGCACGCAAGGAAATCTGCCTGACATAGGCCTTGGGTGACAGGCCCGTCTGCTGGCGGAAGCAGTTGTAGAACGCCGACAACGAGTTGAAACCGGCAGCGAATGCCAGCTCGTCCACGCGTGCCGTCGGGCCAGCCTGGTCCAGTACCGTCAGCAGGTGCCTGAGGCGGGCCTGGTTCACGTAGCGGTAGAAACTCTGGCCGAGCACCTGGTTGAGCAGGTAGGAAATCTGGTTGCGGCTGTAGCCAGTCTCGCGGGCGACCCGCTGCAGGTCGAGATCGGCGTCGAGATAGGGTTGCTGGCGTTCGAAGTACTGCTGCAGGTCATCTGCCATGAAGCTCAATTGCCTGGGCGAGAGCCCCAGGCGACTGGTCGCCGGGCGCAGGCTGGTCACCTCGGGACGGCTGGCCTGTTCATGGACCAGGGAGGCATATTCGTTGACACGCCAGATCAGTCCGTCACGGACCGTGATCGCCTCACTGGCGCGAAACGACACCAGGCCCGCACCACCGCGCAGGGTGATCTTGTACTGGATGAAGGCCGTGTTGCCATCCAGGCGAATGCGGTCACTGTGCTCCAGCGCTTCACCGGAGTCGCGGGGCATGCTGGCCTGCACGTATTCACGCAACTCGGCCAGGCCCATCAGGCGGTTCTGGAAAAAATCGTGGTACTGGATATCCGGGTGATACAGGGCCATGACACCGTCCAGGTCACGCTCTTTCCAGCGCAGGTGATAGCGCAGGACAGTATCGCCGGTGGCCGGGGTCTGCAGCGGGCCGTCGTCATCGAACATGGATCGCTCGCAAGTGAAAGTTTCATGACATCGATCAAGTTACAGGAAAACAATTGCCGAACGGGCTGAAAAAACTCTCCTGCGGGCAGCAGACGGATGCTACTTTTAGCACTCGGCCTTCAGCACAAGGCCAGGTTGGACCATGAGGTCCTGCCGTTCCTACCCGCGAGCACAAGGAAGCGCTCAATGACACAGGTGGGCACTATGAGCAAATTCTTCAGCAAGGTCACGTTTCCCAATGCCTGCCAACTGATGCGCTGGCATTTCCACCCGATGGGCTTCGAAGCCAGCATGGACGCACCGGGCAGCATGATTGCCCGGCTGTTCGACCGAGCGACTGGGGAAACCCTGATCGCCATCGCCGGGCTCCCCTGCGCGACCGTGATGAATGCGGCCGACGTGGAACGGATCATCGAGGCGATCGAGGCAGAGCTGGAGTGCTTCGTGCCTCCCCAAAGCCTTCAGGTACCGGCTTGATCGGCACCCTCTCATTGCCTGAACAGCCGCCTGTGGGCGACCACAGCCTCATTGGTACCGCCAGTCACCGGGTTCGCCGATCGGCAAAAAACGCCTTGCCCGCGGCAATTCGGTCGGACGCCTTGGGCGCATTGGCAGCCTGCGCATCCGGAGCGTCCAGGTACCAATAGCAGTGCTTCACAGCCCGCGTGATACCCACATAGGCCAACCGCAGGATCTCGTCCTTCTGTGCACTGTCATAGGGCTCGGCATCACCGTCCTTGCCCAGTCCCGCCATCCGGTAGACCTGGTTCTTGTAGGGAGAACGCGTCAGGTGCAGGCAATCACCGAGCAGGAATACCGCATCGGCCTGCAGGCCCTTGGAGCTGTGGTAGGTCAGTTGCTTGAGCCGCCGCTGCTCGAACGGCAAGCTAGAATCAACATTAACTACAGACTGAATATGCTTTTCAATCAATAGCTTATCGCTACTTTTTCGAAACAACATCAATATGCTGTCGCCGTTTCGATAGTGCTCTGCCAGGCGCGCCCCCAGCTCCATCTCATCGCGATCGAGAATGTTTACCGGCACCAACTCCCTCGGCTCGCCCGCGGCCTTGGCCTTTTTCCCGGCGATGGCGGGCGCTGCGCGCACGATGTGCTCGGCGGCATCGATGATGTGCTGATGACTGCGGAAGTTGTCGCTGAGCATCACCCGCGTGGTCGACGGCGACGGGAACTCCTTGCCGAACTCCATGAAGTACTTGGGTGAGCTGCCCCGCCAACCATAGATCGATTGCCAGTCATCACCCACGCACAGCAGCGAGGAGTGCTGGGCCCCACGACCGATATGCAGCGCCGGGCCACGACGACGAATCTCCCGCAGACTGGCCCGCAGCCAGGAGACGATCTGCGGTGACACATCCTGGAACTCGTCGATCATCAGGTGCGACAGTGGCCGCAGCAGCTCATCGCTGAGCAATGCCTGGTTTTCCGGACTGTTTTCGCCAAACAGCGAGAACATCCGGTTGTAGGTCATGATCGGTGGCGATTGCGCCAGCAGGTGCGCCTCCAGCGCCTTCCAGAACAGGCTCAGGGCCTCGAAGAAGAACCGGTCCGGGTCGTCCTGGGCAAAGCTCATCTGGCCGACCGCCACGCTGACGTCCAGGCCAAGGTTCTCGATGAACCCGGCGGCCATGACAAAACAGTCGAGCAAGGGCGCCGAGGCCAGCTCGCCCTTGACCTTGTAGTCGAAGCCCGGACCCGCCGTGGCATCCCCGCCAAGGGAAGACAGAACCCGCTTGGCCGACTCGTAATTATCAAGCCATATCAACGGCTTACGACAGAAAGCTTGAAAAAGGGTGCGCTTTACCGCCCACTCCGCGCGAACCGTCAAACGAGAGCCTGGCCGGGTGATCTGTGCGCTTTCGCGTGGATCGAAGCCCAGCACCACCCAGGCATCGAGTTCCGGAATGTAGCCGTGGCAATGAAATGGCGAGCCATTGATGTCCAGCGTCTCGCGGTTCGGCTCGATACCCTGGATCGGCCAGGCACCGGCCCGGAACCACAGGTCCTCGATGGTATCGCACAGCTCCTCATCGCGCCGGGACGCCAATTCGGTCACCGCCATGCGCTTTTGCACGTCCGGATGATCCTGCTCGAGTTCCTTGAGTTGCAGGGCATGTTTGTACAACGGTGTCAGGATCTCGCGAAAACGCGGGTTGTCACGCTGCAACCGGTGATAGCAGGCATTGAGCTGTTGGCGCTGCGCATCGTTGATCCGCAGGTCGAAGGGGTTGCTGTCGGCCCCCTCATCGTCCCCCGTGCGTGCGCCCAGGTTCTCGAACGCCTGCAACTGGGCAAAACCCGGCAGGCCACGGACCATCGGCAGGATCCGCGAGTGGAAGGTGCGCACCACGTCCCTGGCCTCGCGCAGGCCCAACGGACGCCCCCACAGGGTGAAGATCTCGATCAGCTTGGCAATGAAGTCCTTGCGGGACTCGCGGGTGAAGGTCACCACGGTCAGCGAGTCGAGCTCGAAACCCAGGTAATGGGTCAACAGCAGGATACGCAACACCAGCGAAGTGGACTTGCCCGCACCCGCCCCGGCGATCACCGAAGTCGACGGTGTGTCACTGAAGACCATTTTCCACTGCGCCGCGCTCGGTTGGGCATGCGCAGGCAACAAGCGGGCGACATCAGCCTTGATGCGTTTCTTCAGTTCGGCACTGAGCGGCAGGCGCCAATCGTCGAACAGGTTGTCATCGATCCCCGGAGCCCGGTGCTCGACAGGCCGGGTATCACGAATCAGCAAGACCTGGCGCCCTTCCTCCAGTCCCTCGGCATGCCCTTCGCGGTAGCCATACTCGACACCCGCGCTATGGCCGCTGCGAAAGCCGTCGGCCTGGCCTTGCAACCAGGACGCCACGTGCTGCGCCCGCAGCCGGCTCAGGCCGCCGCCCAGCAAGCGGGCCACCAGGCGCTTGAACAGCGGCAACTGGGCCAGGGAGGAAAGTTCGGCAGGCGGTTCGGGGCTGTATGGCGACACGCTGACTCCAGGTCTGGGACTGTCCGGGCGAAAAGCCTATGGTCGCCCGATTAGACCCGCAGTTCTAGTCAATTGCTTTCCAATCAGCCATTTAGATGACGAAGTGAAAGAACAGACATCACTGCCTAGAGATAAACACATCTAATAAACCGATCATAAAAAGGCATTATTTACGCTTTTTATCGATATTGGTTTGACCGATCATAAGGCCATCAACCCACGGTCACCGTCCTGCCCTGGCTCGGCGCCAGCCCACGACGAACCTGAACAGGAGAAGAACCATGCTGCAACTTCGCCCCTTCAACAGCCTGGGCGGTGCCCATCACGGCTGGCTGAATGCCCACCACCACTTTTCGTTCGCCGAGTACTACGATCCACAACGCATGCACTGGGGTAACCTGCGGGTCTGGAACGACGACGTGATTGCCCCGGGCACCGGTTTCCCGACCCACCCGCATCGGGACATGGAAATCATCACCTATGTCCGCGAAGGCGCGATCAGTCACGAGGACAACCTCGGCAACAAGGGCCGTACCGAGGCTGGCGATGTGCAGGTCATGAGCGCCGGCACCGGGATCGCCCATAGCGAATACAACCTGGAGTCGACACCGACCAAGATCTTCCAGATCTGGATCATTCCGGAACAGGCCGGCGCAGCGCCCTCCTGGGGTAGCCGGCCGTTTCCCAAGGGGGAACGCGGTGAAGGCTTCGTCACCCTGGCCAGCGGCAAGGACGGCGATGAGCAAAGCCTGCGCATTCGCGCCAATGCACGACTGGTCGCAGCCAACCTGAAGGCCGGTGAAAGTGCCGAATACCACTTGGGCAGTGATCGCCGTGCCTATCTGGTACCGGCTACCGGCGTGATCGAGGTCAACGGCCTGCGCGCCGAAGCACGCGATGGCGTGGCCGTGGCCGAGGAGGAAGTGCTGCGGGTCACCGCCATCCAGGACAGCGAGATCATCCTGGTGGATGTGGCGTGAAGGACTGAAACCGGAATTGCGGCCGAAACCCCACTGTGGCGAGCGGGCTTGCCCGCGCTGGGGTGCAAGGCGCCCCCAAACCCAAGCACTCCGATTTGACTGACAGACCGGGTACTCAGGTTTCAGGGGGCCTTGCCCCCAACGCGGGCAAGCCCGCTCACCACAACCAGGCTGCGGCAAACCTCAGCGCCTCCTCGGCCAAGCGTTTGAGGAGATCCTCACCGATAATGAAGGACTGAAACCGGAATTACGGCCGAAACCCCACTGTGGCGAGCGGGCTTGCCCGCGCTGGGGTGCAAGGCACCCCCAAACCCAACTACTCCGACTTAACTGACAGACCGGGTACTCAGGTTTCAGGGGGCCTTGCCCCCAACGCGGGCAAGCCCGCTCACCACAACCAGGCTGCGGCAAATTTCACCACCGCAGCCCTGGCTCCAGAAAGCCTCAGGCCGGGGAAATTGCCCCGTCCACCAGCACCTGTGCCTCCTCGACCAGCCGCTTGAGGTGATCCTCACCGATAAAGCTCTCGGCGTAGATCTTGTAGATGTCCTCGGTACCCGATGGACGCGCGGCGAACCAGCCATTTTCAGTCATGACCTTCAGGCCACCGATGGCCTGCTCGTTACCCGGCGCATGGCTGAGGATCTGCTGGATCGGCTCGCCCGCCAATTGCGTCGAGCTCACCTGCTGCGGCGACAGCTTGCCCAACAGGGCTTTCTGCGCCGGTGTGGCCGCGGCGTCGACCCGCACGGAGAACGGCTCACCCAACTCGTCGGTCAAGCCACGGAAGATCTGGCTGGGGTCACGGCCGGTACGCGAGGTCATTTCCGCCGCCAGCAGGCCCGGAATCAGGCCATCCTTGTCGGTTGACCAGACGCTGCCATCCTTGCGCAGGAACGAGGCGCCCGCACTCTCCTCGCCACCAAAGCCCAGGGAACCGTCGAACAACCCGTCAGCGAACCATTTGAAGCCGACTGGCACTTCGTACAGGCGACGCCCCAGGCGAGCGGCGACACGATCGATCAGGCCACTGCTGACTACGGTCTTGCCCACGGCCGCATCGGCACGCCAATGTGGACGGTTCTGGAACAGGTAGTCGATGGACACCGCCAGGTAGTTGTTCGGCGCCAACAGGCCGCCGGACGGGGTGACGATGCCATGGCGATCATGGTCAGGGTCGCAGGCGAAGGCCACGTCGAAACGCTCCTTCAGGCCGATCAGGCCCTGCATGGCGTGGCTGGAGGATGGGTCCATGCGGATCTTGCCATCCCAGTCGACGCTCATGAAGCGGAAGGTCGGGTCGACCTCGGTGTTCACCACCTCCAGGTTCAACTTGTAGTGATCGGCAATCGCCGACCAGTAGCGCACGCCGGCACCGCCCAGTGGATCAACGCCCAGGCGCAGGTTGGCACTGCGGATGATATCCATGTCGATGACATTGGCCAGGTCGGCGACATAGCTGTTGAGGTAGTCGTGACGGTGAGTGGTGGCAGCCTTGAGCGCACGCTCGTAGCTGATGCGCTTCACACCGGCCAACTGGTTGCCCAGCAGCTCGTTGGCCTTGGCTTCGATCCACTTGGTGACGTGGGTGTCGGCGGGGCCGCCATTGGGCGGGTTGTACTTGAAGCCACCGCTTTCCGGCGGGTTGTGGGACGGGGTGATCACCACGCCATCCGCCAGGCCGCTGGTACGGCCGCGGTTGTAGCAGATGATGGCATGGGACACCGCCGGCGTCGGGGTGTACTCATCGCCCTGGGCGATCATGGTTTCCACGCCATTGGCGGCGAACACTTCCAGCGCACTGGCCCCGGCGGGGGTGGACAATGCGTGGGTATCGATACCGACGAACAGGGGGCCATCGATCCCCTGGGCCTGGCGGTACAGGCAGATCGCCTGGCTGATAGCCAGAACATGCCACTCGTTGAAACTCAGATCGAAGGAATTGCCCCGATGTCCCGAGGTACCGAAGGCGACACGCTGGGTGGAGATCGTCGCATCAGGTTGGCCGGTGTAGTAGGCCGATACCAGTCGCGGGATATCTACCAGCAACTGGGCCGGTGCCGGTTTGCCCGCAAAAGGACTGAGTGTCATGCAAAACCTCTGGAAATGAAGGGTACGGGGAAAAGCGCGCAGTTTACTGGCAGTTCGACACTGCCGGTAAGCTATCTATCCCGTGGCGGGAAAGATTTTTTGAAGGACGCCCCCTTCGGGCAAGAGGGCGTAGACGGGAGAATCATGCGACGAGGTTCAGGCGTCAAACCGCCCTCGCCCGCACGGGGCTGTAGCTGGCGTCCTGGCTCACTTGCAGGTCATGACGCAACTTGGCAACGAGCTCCGAAATAGCGCGACTGCTATCGAGTTTAGACGCGCAGATACCGGTGACCATCAGGTCCATCCGCTCGTTCTTTGCATCGAAGACCTTGACCGTGAGGGACTCATCGGCCCCCATGCTGCACTGGCAGCGCATCGGCAGGAAACTGCTTTCAATGATATTGCGTAACTCCAGCGACGATAGCGATAGCATGGCGACTCTCTCCGTTATATGAGACTGCCAGTTTCTTTGCCGAGGCGGTCACCGACCGCCTGCGGGTGCTCACACATCACAAGCCCGACAAGGACTCGAGCCCTGTCCTATCCTGAAAGACAAGGGCATCCTCAACAGACTAAGCGCTTTCCCAGCTGGGCGTGAGCGCATTTCGTCCGACAATCCAACCATTGGTCACCTGCCCATCGGCGCAATCAACAGGAAACAGCAGCAAGCGTGCCGCCCAGCATGAATAATCGTTTAGTGGAAAATCGCCGCAAATGACTGATTAATAGCCAAATGCCGCTATCGAGCCGGCAAGAAAAAACCTTTGCCGATGCGCATTTTGCCCTTATCTTCAGCCGTTGCCTGCCAATCTGCAGCGAAAACAGCGTGCAACACCCACGCCGTATCATTCCACCGAGGGCACGATCCCTCCTGACCCGGGGCACAGAAAGCTCATGAATTCGACGACTATCGCCGCCACGTTCCTGCTGGCCATGACCACTGCCGCCAGCGCGGTCGCCGCCGACAAATCGGACCTGGCGCCCTTCCCCAAGGCAGAAGACGGTTTCACCCGGACGGTGATCCGCGTACCGAAGATGACCAAGGACTCCGATCACCGGGTCGAAATCATCGCCGGCAAGATCCTGCCCGTCGATTGCAACCAGAAACGCCTGAGCGGCAACCTCGACGAGAAGAATCTCGAGGGCTGGAGCTACTCCTACTACCGCCTGGAAAACGTCAGCGGGCCGGTTTCCACGCTGATGGCCTGCCCTCCCGGCACCAAGGCGAAGAAGGACTTCGTCCCCGTGGTCGGCACCGGCTACATGCTGCGCTACAACAGCAAGCTGCCGCTGGTGATCTACGCACCGGACGACGTGCAGATTCGCTATCGGATCTGGACACCATCGAAGCTGGTGAAAAAAGCCGTCAGCGAATGACCCCGGGAGCCTCAAGCTAATGATCACCTGCCACGTCAAGTACATCATTGATCCGTATCAACTGGCCGAGTTCGAGGCCTACTCCAAGGCCTGGATTCGCATCGTCGAGCGCCTTGGCGGCAAGCATCATGGCTACTTCCTGCCCAGCGAAGGCGCGAGCAACATCGCCTACTGCCTGTTCAGCTTCACGTCGCTGGCCGAGTATGAACGTTATCGCCAGAAAGCCCTGACCGACCCCGAAAGCACCGCACTGGTGGCTTCGGTGGTCGAGAAGAAGTTCATCCTCAGCTACGAGCGCAGCTTCATGCGCCCATTGCTGTCCTGAGCCTACAAGCCCCTGTCATGCAGGGACCGCCTGCGGCCTGACCAGGGCCGCACGCTCGACCACATGACGCAGGCTGTCGAAATTGATGTTGGCGCCGGAGTTGATCGCCACCAGCGTCTGCCGCTCTACCTGCTCACGCGCCACGTATTTCCTGATCCCGGCCACGGCCAACGCACCTGAAGGCTCGGTGATGGAGCGGGTATCGTCATAGATATCGCGGATGGCACTGCACAGCTCGTCATTGCTGACGGTGATGACCTCGTCGACGTGCCGCCGGCAGATCTCGAACCCGTAGGCGCCGATCTGCGCAACCGCCACGCCGTCGGCAAAGGTTCCCACCTCGGGCAACACCACCCGCTCCCCGGCCTTCAGGGCCATCTGCAAGCAGTTGGAGTGCTCCGATTCGACGCCGATGATACGCACCTGCGGCCGCAGGTACTTGACGTAGGCGGCGATTCCGGCGATCAGGCCACCACCGCCGACCGGAACGAAGATCGCATCGATGACACCCTGGTGCTGGTTGAGCAGTTCCATCGCCACGGTTCCCTGGCCGGCGATCACTTCGGGATCATCGAAGGGTGAGACGAAGGTGTAGCCCTTCTCCTGCGCCAGGGCCAGTGCATGCGCCAGGGCAAAGGGGAAACTCTCGCCGTGCAGGACCGCCGTGGCCTCGCGACTGCGCACACCCTGTACCTTGAGCTCGGGCGTGGTGGTCGGCATGACGATCGTCGCCTTGATTCCCAGGGTTCGTGCCGCCAGGGCCACGCCCTGCGCGTGGTTGCCCGCCGACGCGGTGACCACGCCACAACTGCGCTGCGCTTGGCTCAATTGCACCAGTTTGTTGTACGCCCCGCGGATCTTGAAGGAAAAGGTCGGCTGCAGATCCTCGCGCTTGAGCAGGACCCGGTTGCCGAGCACCGCGGACAAGGCCGGGGCCGGTTGCAACGGCGTGCAGATCGCCTGGTCATAGACCGGTGCCGCAAGGATCTTGCGGACATAGCGGCCCAGTAGTTCGTCATCGGCATTGGCGTGCTGGTTGGCGGTATCGGTATTCATCAGGCTCTCCGGGTTGGCATTTGACCTCGGAGGCAGAAACGAAAAACCCGCCTCGGAGGCGGGTTTGGGTAAACAGGTGCAGCTCAGCCCGCCGGATAAGGAATGGCGATAATAATAATGCTTGGCTGAGGCAGAACGTGAACGCAGGTCATGGCTGGAACTTATCCGGGAGTCCCGGGCAAGTCAATGGGCAAGATGTGCCGTGGCTTGCCCTTGATATACGAAACATATACGATTCGTATATCAATTTTCCAGGAGCCCCCATGGGTATCGTCAAGATCTCCGATGAACTTCACGAGCAGATCCGCATGGCCAGTGCCGCCATGGACCGCTCGATCAACGCCCAGGCCGAGTTCTGGATCAAGCTCGGCCTATTGGCCGAACTCAACCCGCAACTGGGCTACAACGACTTGGTCAATCGCCTGCTACTGAACAGGGATGATCTGATCCGGGGGCGCAGCTGATGTCTGTCGGGCTGATCAAGAGCGAAGCCGAACTGGCGTTGATGCGCGAATCCGGACGATTGCTGGCGCAGGTATTCAGCATGCTCGATGGCCTGGTCGCCGCCGGCCTGTCGACCCTCGAGCTGGACCGCAGGGTCGAGACGTTCATCCGCCAGGAGTTGCTGGCCCGCCCGGCCAGCAAGGGCCAATACGACTACCCCTTCTCCATCAACACCTCGATCAACGAGGTGGTGTGCCATGGCATGCCCGACGCCAAGGCGATCCTGCGCGAAGGCGATATCGTCAATATCGACATCACCCTGGAAAAGAACGGCTTCATTGCCGACTCGAGCAAGATGTACCTGATCGGTGCTGTCAGCCCCAAGGCCCGGCGCCTGGTGGACAAGACCTTCGAAGCGCTCTGGGCAGGTATCCATGTGGTCAAGCCCGGTGCGCGCCTGGGCGACATCGGCCATGCGATCCAGAAACACGCCGAAAGCAATGGCTACAGTGTCGTGCGCGAGTACTGCGGGCACGGTATCGGCCGCCAGATGCACGAAGAACCGCAGGTGCTGCACTTCGGCCGGCCGGGCACCGGCCTGGTGCTGCGCGAGGGCATGGTCTTCACCATCGAGCCGATGCTCAACCAGGGCAGCGCCCGCACCCGCAGCCTCAAAGACGGCTGGACCGTGGTCACCCGCGACGGCAGCCTGTCGGCGCAGTGGGAGCACACCGTGGCCGTCACCCACGATGGCTTCGAGGTACTGACCCTGCAACCGCAACTCCAGGATCGACCGACACCTCAGTGAAGGCATGCGCCTGAGACGGGCGGCTTGCCCGCGAGGGCTGCTTCGCTGGCACCACGGGTCCATGGAGACTGGCCGCCTGTGGCGGTTCGCGGCGGTGCGGCGTCCCGACAAGCCACGCGCCCACAGGCCTGGGCGATCCCGGTGCTCAAGTCGCCCTGTCGGCATTCCCGGCCAAACGCTTGAGGCCGAGCACCATCAGCCCCGCACCGGCCAGCATCGCCAACAGAAACAGCGGGTAGGACACCCACCACGGCGTACCGGCCGTCATCATGCTGTATTCGGACATGCCACCGATGCTGGCGATCAGGTTCAGCGGCAGGAACACCACGTTGATCAACGTCAGCTTGCGCAGCAGGCCATTGGTGCTGTTGTTCATCAGGTTGCCCCGGGCGTCGATCAGCCCGGAAAATACGTTGGAATAGATCTCCGCCTGCTTGTAGCACTGGTTGTTCTCGATGATCAGGTCGTCGATCAGGCTGATCGACTGCTCGCTGAAGGCCTGCTTCTGCGCGTGGTTGCGCAAGCGCGTCAGCACGGCACCGTTGCTGTGCAGGGCGTTGATGTAATAGATCAGGCTCTCGCTGAGGTTGAACATCTGGATCAGGTGGCGGTTTTCCATCGAGGCATAGAACTTCTGCTGCAGCTCGCGGGCAACCATCTTGATCACCTTCAAGTGCCCGAGATAGTGATGGATGTTGTTGAAGAGCATCTCCAGCAACACGTCGAGCGGCGTGTCCAGCGCCTTGTGGCTACCCAGGCCATCGAGCTGGGCGGCATCGGTGGCAATCACCAGCAGGCGTTCCTCGCAGAACAGCAGGCCGCAGGAAGACACCTCGAAGGACAGGCTATCGGCCGCCGAGTAGTTCAGCGGACGCTTCCAGATCAGGAACAGGTTGTCCGGATGAAACTCGATCCGCGAAATCTCGTCCGGGTCCAGCGCCGAGGCCAGGGCATGCTCGTCGAGCTTGAAGTGACTGCGCAACAGCTCCCGCTCGGCGGTATCGGGGTTGCAGAACAACATTACGGCCGCCTCGAGATGGGCGACGGCGTGCAACGCGCCCTGCTGCAACTCGAAACTCCTGATCATCGCCCGCCCTCTACCAGGCCTGGCCGCGACGCTTGAGTTCCAGGCGCCGGACGAACTCCTCGAGCACCAGTCCATACAGGTCATCCTGCAGGTAGGCATCCTCGATTCCGGCATCCAGGTTGGGGTTGTCGTTGACCTCGATCACCACCACCTTGTCGCCAGACTGCTTGAGGTCGACCCCATAGAGCCCGTCGCCGATCAGGTTGGCGGTCCTGACCGCCAGGTCCACCACTGCGCGCGGCGCCTCGTGAATTGCCAGGGTCCGGCATTCACCGTTGATGTCCTGCCCCTTGGCCTTGTGGTTGTAGATCTGCCAGTGTCCCTTGGACATGAAGTACTGGCAGGCGAAGATCGGCTTGCGGTTGAGCACACCGATACGCCAGTCATACTCGGTGTAGAAAAACTCCTGGGCCAGCAACAGCACCGAGTGTTCGAACAGTTCGGCGGTTGCCTCGAGCAATGCCTGCTGGCTCTCGACCTTGATCACGCCACGGGAGAAACAGCCGTCGGGGATTTTCAGCACCAACGGGAAACCCAGGCGGTCGCCGACCCGCTCGAAATCCTCCGGTCGCTCCTTGTACAGGATCTCGGTAGCCGGCATGCCCAGGCCATGGCTCTTGAGCAGGTCGGTCAGGTAGACCTTGTTGGTGCAACGCAGGATAGACGCCGGGTCATCCATCACCACAACCCCCTCGCTCTCGGCCTTCTTGGCGAAGCGGTAGGTGTGGTTATCGACACTGGTGGTCTCACGAATCAGCAGGGCATCGTACTCGGCGATTCGCCCGTAATCCTTCTTCTCGATCAACTCGACATCGATCCCCAAGCCCCTGCCGACCCGGATGAAGTTATCCAGCGCGCGGGCATTCGACGGCGGCAATGCCTCCTGGGGATCATGCAGGATCGCCATGTCGTAGCGAGCCAGGCGACGCGAGCGCGGCAGTCGCCAGATGCGCCGACTGAAACCATCCAGCGCCTGGGCAAAGTGATCTTCCTGGTCCTCACGCAACTTGTGCAGAGTTCCAGCCTTTACACCCTCGACATGCCAGCCATTACTTTTCTTGAAATCAACCAGCAATATCGGACAAGGAAATACCTCGAACAACTGACGAGCAAGTTCCTGTAACGGCTCAATAACCGTACTGCCAAAATACAGCGTCAGCGTGAAACCTTCCGTGTCACGATAAAGATGATCCCCCAAGGCCCTGCCCAGGGTCTTGTCCAGGTCATCCAGGGCCAACCCATAGAGGGACTTGCGGGTCAGCTCGCTGATGGTCTTTACCGAGGGAATGACCCGGTGTCCACGCGCCTCGGCCAGCAACGAGCAGTAGTAGCCGTGGCCCAGGTACCTGTAGCTGCGACACAGGTTGATCACCTGGACCCGCTTGCCCGGCTCGCCGGCGAGCGACTGTTCGAGGTACTCCTGGGCCGTGACGATGTCCTCGCAGGGAAAGTACGAGGCCCAGTCTTCCTTGCGCTCGACAATAATAACCAGCTGGCTGCTCAAGTTATTCGACAGCGACAAATAAGTTCCTTTGGATATTGCTACCGGAAAACTTTGATCGGATACTTCGCGCCAATCACCTTGCACCGCTGACATAGAGATAGATCCGTTGAACAAGACACTTTCTATTAAGCACGAACTTTCGGGAAAGTCCCGTTTCGTTACGCAACTTTTACGGTGGTTATATGGATCTTGTCTTTCGCCTTGCCACAACCGATGACCTGCCCGCCCTGCTGGAACTCGAAGAACACTGCTTCACCAGTGATCGCCTGACCGCACGCAGCTTCCACTGGATGATCAATCGTGCGCACGCGCGCCTGATCGTCGCCCAGCAGTCAGGCGAGCCACTGGCCGGCTATGCCCTGCTGCTGTTTCATCGCGGGACGTCCCTGGCACGCCTGTACTCCATCGCCATCGCCCCCCAAGCCCGTGGTCTCGGCCTGGGCAGGCAGTTGCTGCAACGCAGCGAAACTTGCGCCCTGGAACACGATTGCGCCTACCTGCGCCTGGAAGTCCGTACCGATAACAGCGCGGCCATCGCCCTCTACGAGCACAACGGCTATCGTCGCTTTGGCCTGATCAACGACTACTACGAAGACCACGCCGATGCCCTGCGCCTGGAAAAGCGCATCCTGCACCACCCAACCCGTCGCGAGGCACAGGTCCCCTACTACGCCCAGACCACCGACTTCACCTGCGGCCCGGCCTGCCTGTTGATGGCGATGGCGGCCCTGCAACCAGGCCGCCCGGCCACGCGACGCGAGGAAGTGCAGGTCTGGCGCGAGGCGACCACCATCTTCATGACTTCCGGTCATGGTGGCTGCAGCCCCCAGGGTCTGGCGCTGGCTGCCTGGCGACGCGGTTTTGCAGTACGACTGCAGGTCAGTATCGACGGCCCGCTGCTGCTCGACGGCGTGCGCAACGAACATAAAAAAGCCGTCATGCGCCTGGTGCACGACGGCTTCGAGGAGGAACTGCGCGCCACCGATGTCGAACAGGTCCTCGGCAACGCACTGGACCTGCCAGGCCTGCTGGCCGCAGGCGGCAAGCCGCTGGTGCTGATCAGCAGCTATCGCCTGACCCGCTCCAAGGCCCCCCACTGGGTGATCATCACCGACTGCGACGAGGAGTTCGTCTACCTGCACGACCCGGACGTCGACCACAGTCAACATCGCCAGGCGCTGGACTGCCAGCACCTTCCCGTCAGTCACGGCGAGTTCGACAAGATGAGCAGCTTCGGCCACCGCAAACTGCGGGCCGCGGTGATCCTCTACTCCAGGCCGACCCTGTAGAGCGCGCCGTTGTCGGCATCGGTCAGCACGTACAGGTAACCGTCAGGGCCCTGGCGGACATCGCGTATCCGCGATTTCAGTTCGCCCAGCAGACGCTCCTCATGGACGACCTGGTCACCGTCGAACTGCAACCGGATCAGCTCCTGGGCGGCCAATGCACCGATGAACAGGTTGTGCTGCCATTTTGCAAAGCGATCGCCGTCATAGAACGCCATGCCGCTCAGCCCCGGGGACTTCTCCCACACATGGTGGGGCGGTACGGTTCCCGGTGCGGTCTTGCCCTGGGCCTCGGGGATGGGTTTGAGCGAATAGTCGATGCCATGGGTTGCCAGGGGCCAGCCATAGTTCTTGCCACGCTCGATGATATTGATCTCGTCACCGCCACGCGGCCCGTGCTCGTGGGTCCACAGGGTGCCGGTCCAGGGATTGAGTGCGGCGCCCTGCTGGTTGCGATGCCCGTAGGACCAGATCTCGGGACGCACGCCCTCTTGCCCGGCAAAGGGGTTGTCGTCGGGTACACGGCCATCGGGGAAGATGCGCACCACCTTGCCCTGCAGCTTGTCCAGATCCTGCGACGTCGCACGCTGATTGTTCTCGCCCAGGGCGATGAACAGGTAGCCATCGCGGTCGAACACCAGGCGCGAGCCGAAGTGGTTGCCCACCGACAGCTTGGGCTCCTGACGGAAGATCACCTTGAAGTCGACCAGCCGTGTCAGGTCCTCCGACAGCCGCCCGCGACCTACGGCGGTACCGGCTGTGCCACCTGCACCGCCACCCTCGGCATACGACAGGTAGACCAGGCGGTCCTCCTTGAACGACGGCGACAACACCACATCGAGCAAGCCACCCTGCCCCTTGGCCCAGACCTGAGGCACGCCGCCCAGCGGCGCCGAAAGCTTGCCGTCGGGACTGACCACGCGCAGGTTGCCGGGACGCTCGGTGACCAGCATGCCCTTCTTGTCAGGCAGGAAGGCCAATGCCCAGGGATGATCCAGGCCACTCACGATCTGCGTGGCGGTGACCGGCCCCAGCTCGGAATCGAACGTCTGCGGTGCAGCCAGGACCGCCTGCAGCGGCAGACCGAGCAAGGCGCTGGCACAAAGGGTCGCTATCAGATTTTTTCGCAACATGGATAGTTCCTTACGGGAATAACGAAAAACCACGGCAACGATCAACGTTGCGTATTCGGGCTGCGGGTGCCCGGCTGGATCGGTACCGGTGCCGGTACCGGCTGATCACGTGGGTAGCCGTTGCCGATCGCACCGTTTTCGATGGTCGAGGGACGCGGTGTCGGCACGGTGTTGGGCCCACGCACGGGCGGCGTGCTGGGCTCGGAGCCCTGGCGGCTGTTCGGGTTGGCCCGGCGAATCGGGCTGTTGTAGGGGTTGTCGCTGTTGGGCAGCGCCTGCGCCAGCAGCACGGCGGGCTGCATTACCTCAACGGGCGCCGCGGCGGCGCTCGTCGCGGCGGCCAGCAGGGCGGCAGTCAACAAGGCGCTCAGGCCGAGTACGGGTCGGTTCATGGCGTCTCTCCCATGCCAATGGATGACAGCTATCCACTGCGTTGGATAACACCCTGGACCGCGGGTTCGAATCTAAGAGAAATTTCATATGACAGAATGCTTCAGCGCATCGCCCGACCGCTCTTCAGCGAAAACCAGGCCATAACCTTCAAGCGTACGCCGGTTTTGCGCTGCGCATAACCTGTCATTCTTGACAGTTATCCTCCGCTTTTTTTTCCGCTATAACGCCAGCTACAACACCCATCCCGAGTGCATGGGGCCCTCCGGATGCGTCGTGGTGACTTTGCCCTGTCCTTTGCCCAAAGGATGAACGCAATGATCCGACACCACCTCGCCCGGACCTGCGCCCTGCCCTTGCTGGCACTGGTTCTGCAGGACGCCCGGGCCTCCTGCGACCTGACGCCGACCGCCGGCGACGACTCATTCGTCTGCGACAGCGGCACTTCCCCTGGAGTCGTCGACACCCAGGGCAACAACAGCCTGAGCATGCCCTACCCTGGAACTGGCACCATCACCGGCAACGTGGTGTTCGGTGACGGCAACGACAGCGCGACCCTCGTCAGCGGCACGATCGACGGCAACCTCGACCTGGGGGGCGGCAACAACCGCTTCACCATGAGCGGCGGTACGATTCGCGGCACGTTGACCGGCAGCGCCCAGGCCCTCATGAGCGGCGGTTCGATCGGCCGGGTCGACCTGGTCCATGACAACAACCACTTCACCCTGCAAGGCGGTGCGATCCAGGGCAACCTGGTCAGCGAAGGCGTCAATGACGTAGTCACCGTCACCGGCGGGACCATCGGCAGCTTTACCCAGTCCGCCGATATCGTCACCAGCGGCGGCAACAACCAGGTCTTGATGAGCGGCGGCACGGTCTATGGCGAAATCCACATGAGCGCCGGCGACGATTACTTCAACTGGCGTGATGCGGGCATCGTCCATGGCAAGATCCTCATGGGCGCCGGCAATGACCGTGCACTGATCCAGAACCTCGGCGAAGCGGCACTGTCCTCGACCCCATCACTGGACGGCGGTACGGGCAACGACAGCCTGGTGTTCGAGAACAGCAGCCCCGGTACCGGCGGGCGTTATGTGAACTGGGAGGCCGTGGCACTGACCCGCAGCTCGGCCATGACCCTCAATGACAGCCTGGTGCTGGGCGACAGCGGGACCGGCACTGGCAGCCTGAACATCGATGCCGGCAGCAGCCTGACCTCCAGCAGCGGCGTGATCAGGGCCTTCACGGCCGGGCAGAATGCGACCCTGGACAACAGCGGCACGATCTACCTGAGCGCCGGCGGCGCGCAGGTCTCCGACCGCCTGACCGTGATCGGCAACTACGTCGGCAACGGCGGCCACCTGAGCCTGCATAGCGTCCTGGACGGCGACGGCTCGGCTTCGGACCGCCTGGTGGTGTCCCAGGGCAGCCTGTCGGGCAACACCGTCATCAACGTCGCGAATGTCGGCGGCAGCGGTGCCGAAACCCTGCAGGACGGTATCCAGGTGGTGGAGGCCAACCAGGGCGCCACCAGCAGCAACAGCGCCTTCAGCCTGGGCGGCCCGGTCTCGGCCGGGCCCTTCGACTACTTCCTCTACAAGGGTGGCCTCACTCCCGGCACGCAGAACAACTGGTACCTGCGCTCCAGCATCACCGGTCCGGAAGTACCGCTTCCCGAGCCGGAGGGCCCGGTCACCCCGCTACCGGAACCGGGAGGCCCGCTGCTGCCCAATCCCGATCCCGGGCAAACCCTTCCCTTCTTTCGGCCCGAAGTCGCCGTCGACGCCGTGGTCGGTCCGGCTGCTGCCTTGCTGGACCAGGCCACGCTGGGCACCTTTCACCAACGCCAGGGCGAACAGGCCCTGCTCAGGGACAACGAGGCCAGTGCCGGCTGGGCCCGGACTTTCGGCAGCCATTTGCGCCAGGGCTGGTCGGGCGATGTCACCCCGAGCCTGGATGGCAACCTCTGGGGGCTTCAGGCCGGCCATGATCTCTACAGCGCGAAGGATGACGGCGGCAACCTGCACAAGGTCGGCCTGTTCGTCAGCCATGCCCGGCTCCAGGGCAGCGTGCGCGGGTTCGTCGACGGCTTCGAGGATACCCGGGCCGGTGACCTGTGGCTCGACGGCAACGGCTTTGGCGCCTACTGGACCCTGGTCGCGCCCCACGACGCCTACCTCGATGTGGTGGCCATGGGCACCCGCTACAGCGGCACCGCCCGTTCGAACCGCGACCTGAAGTTCGACATCGCCGGTCACGGACTCAGCCTTTCGCTGGAAGGCGGCTATCCCTATCCGCTGGCCAATGGCTGGGTGGCCGAACCCCAGGCGCAGCTCATCGCCCAGCGGATCAGCCTGGACAACCAGAACGATGGTGTCTCGCCGATCCGACCGGACTCGCAGGTCTATCTGAAAAGTCGGCTCGGCGTACGCCTCAAGGGCGCCCTGCAGGCGGGCGCGGTGCCGCTGGAACCCTATGTGCAGGCCAACCTCTGGCACACCTTTGGCGGCCGCGACACCATGAGTTTCGAGGGGTATCCGATCAGGACCGACCACAGCGCCAGCCAGCTGGAACTGGGCACCGGAGTACTGGCACGGCTCGGCCACGACCTGAGCGTTTACGGCGGCCTGGACTATGGCAGCCACATCGACAGCCGCCAGCAGGAAAGCATCTCTGCCACGCTGGGGATCAGGCTGAACTGGTGATGGAGTCCGGTTCATGAACTCCCGAGGGCCTGGAGGTCCCCGGGAGCTGCGCCCGTTGCTACTGATTGGCGGGTTGACGCACCTTGTGCAGTGGCAGCGATACCGCGTAGGCCATCGCTTCCTCCCGGGTCCGGAACGAACTGAGTCGATCGGTCTGGGTGCATACCTTCCAGGGGCCGCCGCCAACGCGGATCACGTCATAGCCGTTGACATGCGTCTTCAAGAGCTGTGGAACGCTCATGGTCACCTCCTTTTCACGTCTAAAGATCCGAGGCGTTGCCCTGACACCATACACCCAGCAACCTCAAACGACCCAGCCGTACGTCGCCAAGCGGGGTTCATCAGGCCACGGACTGGCGCGAAAGGGAGGCTACTGGTCGAGGAACTTCACAAAAATCAATTCGGGATCACCCGGGTCAAGATTCTCCACCGTCCCGCTGGATTGGTAGCCAAGCTGAAGCAGCAATCGCTGCATCGGCGTATTGGACAGGTTGGTCGAGGTGAAAATCTTCCCCGCACCTGAAACACGTTCCAGGTGCACCACGATCTGGCGCCCCACGCCAGAACGCTGGCAGGCGCTGGCGACCATCACCAGGGAAATGAACCATTGCCCGAAAAAGCTTCTGTCCAGGCAACCATAACCGATCGGGATGCCGGGCCTACCCGTTTCACAGGCAACCCAGCACTCGACTGACTCCACCGCCTTGCGGATCTGCGCCTGGCGGTTGGAATCCACTGTCGCGATCGGGTCAATACGAAACAAGCCCTCCAGATCATCGATAACGGCCTGCCTGATGTGCCACTCCATGGTTGCCTTTCTCCAATTGGGCCCAACGCGATTGTACTCGTGTCGAATCTGGCCGAGCCAGTTGCAACGCCCCTCTGATAGCGTTCAGGCGCAGAGCAACGTTCAACTGTCATCGCACCTATGCGACAATAGGCGCAATGTCCGGTCTCAACCCCCGCATTCATCGCCCAACCACTGGGTCACAGCCTGCAGATGCTGCTGTTGCCCCATGCCCGTTGGCCCAACTCAGGCTCCGACTGGAGCGGGCTGGAAACACTCAGGATTGGTATCAAATCGGTATCGGCTGACAATCCGGCTGCGTAAGCTATTGATAGGTAAGCACTTTGATCTCCACCGCGAATATCACCATGCAATTCGGCGCCAAGCCGCTGTTCGAGAACGTCTCGGTCAAGTTCGGCAGCGGCAACCGCTACGGCCTGATCGGCGCCAACGGTTGCGGCAAGTCGACGTTCATGAAAATCCTCGGCGGCGACCTCGAGCCGTCCGCCGGCCAGGTCATGCTGGAACCGAACGTGCGCCTGGGTAAACTGCGCCAGGACCAGTTCGCCTACGAGGAATTCACCGTGATCGACACGGTGATCATGGGCCACGAGGAGCTGTGGAAGGTCAAGGCCGAGCGTGATCGCATCTACTCGCTGCCAGAGATGACCGAGGAAGACGGCATGGCCGTCGCCGAGCTGGAAACCGAGTTCGCCGAAATGGACGGCTACACTGCCGAATCCCGTGCCGGCGAACTGCTGATGGGCCTGGGCATTCCGCTGGAACAGCACTTCGGCCCGATGAGCGAAGTCGCACCCGGCTGGAAGCTGCGGGTACTGCTGGCCCAGGCGCTGTTCTCCGATCCGGAAGTGCTGTTGCTCGACGAACCGACCAACCACCTGGACATCAACACCATCCGCTGGCTGGAAAACGTCCTGACCCAGCGTAACAGCCTGATGATCATCATCTCCCACGACCGGCACTTCCTGAACAGCGTCTGCACGCACATGGCCGACCTGGACTACGGTGAGCTGCGCCTGTTCCCAGGCAACTACGACGAGTACATGACCGCTGCGACCCAGTCGCGCGAACAACTGCTGTCGGACAACGCCAAGAAGAAAGCCCAGATCGCCGAGCTGCAGACCTTCGTCAGCCGCTTCTCGGCCAACGCCTCGAAGGCCAAGCAGGCCACCTCCCGCGCCAAGCAGATCGACAAGATCCAGCTGGCCGAGGTCAAGCCTTCGAGCCGTGTCAGCCCGTTCATCCGCTTCGAACAAACCAAGAAGCTGCACCGCCAGGCCGTCACCCTGGAGAACATGTCCAAGGGCTTCGACGGCAAGACCCTGTTCAAGAACTTCAGCTTCACCGTCGAAGCCGGCGAGCGCGTGGCGATCATCGGCCCGAACGGTATCGGCAAGACCACCCTGCTGCGCACCCTGGTGGGCGAGCTGGCGCCGGATGCCGGTAGCGTGAAATGGACCGAAAGCGCGGAGCTGGGCTACTACGCCCAGGACCACGCCCACGATTTCGAGGAAGATGTCAGCCTGTTCGACTGGATGGGCCAATGGACCCAGGGCGAGCAGGTCATACGCGGTACCCTGGGCCGCATGCTGTTCTCCAACGACGAGATCCTCAAGTCGGTCAAGGTGATTTCCGGTGGTGAACAGGGCCGCATGCTGTTCGGCAAGCTGATCCTGCAAAAGCCCAACGTACTGGTAATGGACGAGCCGACCAACCACCTGGACATGGAATCCATCGAAGCGCTCAACCTGGCCCTGGAAAACTACCCGGGCACGCTGATTTTCGTCAGCCACGACCGTGAGTTCGTTTCGTCCCTGGCGACCCGCATCATCGAACTGAGCCCAACCGGCGTGGTCGACTTCAGCGGCACCTATGACGACTACCTGCGCAGCCAGGGCGTGGTTTTCTGATTTCAGTGGTGTTCTGACCTCCTAGGCCGGGTCTGTGGCGAGCGGGCTTGTCGGGACGCCGCACCGCCGCTCTGGGCTGCAAGGCAGCCCCAAACCCGGTCACCCGGTTCTCCTGAAAGAACAAGGTCGCAGTTTCAAAGGGGGCCTTGCCCCCAACGCGGGCAAGCCCGCTCGCCACAAACGACCTATATCCATCAGGTCCAGTTCCTCGCCCATCAGGCCCTCGTCTCCCCTATTGCAGGAGAAAACTAGTTAGCCTGCTTTCTTTTATCCTGCCATCCCGCCATGATGGAGTTCTCCAACCGCCCGCCCGCGAACGAGCCTCCATGTCTGCCCAGCAACCGCCCCGCCAGCCCGGCAACCTGACCGTCACCCTGCAAATCGTCTCCATCGTCTTCTATACCTTTATCGCCTTCCTCTGCATCGGCCTGCCGATAGCGGTGCTGCCCGGCTATGTGCACGAACAACTGGGCTTCAGTGCGGTCATCGCCGGGTTGACCATCGGTTCGCAGTACCTGGCGACCCTGCTCAGTCGGCCCATGGCCGGTCGCATGGCCGACAACGTCGGCACCAAGCGCGCGATCATCTACGGCCTGGTGGGCATCTGCCTGAGCGGCGCACTGACCCTGCTGTCGACCCTGCTCCAGCAACTGCCCCTGCTGAGCCTGATCATCCTGATCATCGGGCGCCTGCTGCTCGGCACTGCCCAGGGCCTGATCGGTGTCGGCACCATCAGCTGGGGGATCGGCCAGGTCGGTGCCGACCAGACCGCGCGAGTGATTTCCTGGAACGGTATTGCCTCCTACGGCGCCATCGCCATCGGTGCACCGCTGGGCGTACTGATGGTCGCCGACTACGGTTTCGCCAGTCTCGGGATCGCCTTGTCGGCCCTGGCTGCCGGCGCCCTGCTGCTGATTCGCAACAAACCCTCGGTGCCGGTGATCCGGGGTGAGCGCCTGCCCTTCTGGGCGGTATTCGGTCGCATTGCGCCCTACGGCACGAGCCTGACCCTGGCCTCCATCGGCTATGGCACGCTGACCACCTTCATCACCCTCTTCTACCTCAGCCGGGGCTGGACCGGCGCCGCCTACTGCCTGACCGTATTTGGCAGCTGTTTCATCCTGGCGCGACTGTTCTTCATCGGCACCATCAACCGTTTTGGTGGCTTCAAGGTGGCCATGGCCTGCATGAGCATCGAAACCCTCGGCCTGACCCTGCTCTGGCTCTCGCCCTCCACCGGCGTCGCCCTGGCCGGCGCGGGCCTCGCGGGTTTTGGCTTGTCGCTGGTGTATCCGGCCATCGGCGTGGAAGCCATCCGGCAGGTGCCAACCAGCAGTCGCGGGGCGGGGCTGAGCGCCTATGCGGTGTTTTTCGATCTGGCACTGGCGATTGCCGGCCCACTCATGGGCGCGGTCGCGCTGAACCTGGGATATGCGTGGATTTTCTGCTGCGCGGCCGTGCTGTCGATCATCGGCCTGTCGGTCACCGTGTTGCTGGCACGGCGCCCGACAGCCCAGTGAATCACTGATCGGCGGTTTGCAGGCCGCCGCGATTCGGCACGTTCAGGGTCTTGCTGAAGAAGCGCCCGGCCTCGGAGATCAGGTCGCGATGAATATCCGCCCGATTGACACCTTCCGGGTCGGTGCATAGCCCCGGCGTGGCATGCAATTGTTCTTCGCTGCAGGGCGCCATGAACACGAAGTGCCCGGCGCCGGCAATCAGCTTGAACTGCGGTGCCACCGGCAGCTTGCGGGCCAGGGCGGCGGCATTCTTGTCGGGGAACACCAGCTTGTCGCCGTCCCCACTGTACATCAGCACCGGCACGTGCACGTCGGCCAGCGTATGGCGACCGAACATCAGGCCCAGCGGTGCCATCAGCATCAATGCGTGTACCCGTGGATCGGAAACCGGCTGCAGGTCGTCGCGGTCGACGATCAACTCACCCTTGGTGGTGCAGGCATCCTTGTCGTCCGGGCGTTCCTGGCAGTAACGCCGCAGGCGATCGAGGTTCGGTTGTGCACCAGAAAGTATCAGCGCAGTCTCGCCCCCGGCGGAGTAGCCAATCACCCCGACCTGCTCGGCTTCCACGAATGGCGAGAGCATCGGATCGCCCAGGGTCGCGGTGATCGCTTCGGAGATCTGCATGGGGCGGCCATAGAGGTTGCTCAAGGTGCCCAGGCGGCTGTGATCCTTGTAGTTGTCGCCAGGATGCAGCACCGCCACCACGACGAAACCCTTGCGTGCCAGCGAGGTTGCCAGGTCGTGCAGGGCCAGCGGCGTGCCGGTGTTGCCGTGGGACAGCATCAGCAGCGGATAACGACCGATGGCAATCCGCGCATCCTCGCTGGCCTGGATGGTGTAGCCACCGATCTTGCTCCACTGCTCGCGACCGGTGGAAGGATAGAAGGCAATCGCCTTCATCGGCTGCAAGTCCAGGGGATCGAGAAACGTCAGGCGATGAAAGCCCACGCTCCAGTGAGCCGCAGGGGCTGGAGCCGCCTGCACCGTCGTGAAGCCCGTTGCCAGGCAGATCAGTAATACTGCACAAAGACGCATCATGGGGATGCCCACCTTTGCTGAGTAATTAGCACACCAAAATCTCTGTCATTCCTTGAAACTGAAGCACAACATCGGGCTTCGACTGGCTTTCGCAGTTTTCCAGAGCGCCTATGCCCTGGCGTATTGCATAAGGCGCGCCAAATTGCGCCCAACCCATGCAAAAAACTCCGTACCCGATCATTCATCATGATCAGAGTACAGAGTTTAGTGTTTGTTACCGCAAGTTTCTTGCGCGTTTACAAAAGCTTTACGCGGCAGCGAACAAGGTGTCGCTGATCAGTGCCTGAGCGTCGCTCATGGACTTGGCACGAACCTCTTCACCGTAGCCCAGGCCGTGGGCACGGACGAACTCGATGTCGGTGATGCCGAGGAAACCGAACAGTACTTTCAGGTAGTCTTCATGGCCGACACCGGTCGGCAGGCCCACATGCAGGCCACCGGAAGTCGAAACGATCACGACCTTCTTGCCACCGGCCAGGCCTTCAGGGCCATTCTCGGTGTAGCGGAAAGTCTTGCCGGCCACGGCGATGCGGTCGATCCAGGCCTTCAGTTGGCTAGGCACGCTGAAGTTGTACATCGGCGCGGCGATGACGATGGCATCGGCGGCCAGGAACTCTTCCAGGGTCGCGGCGCTGAGCTCGGCTTCGTGACGCTGGGCGGCATCACGCAGTTCGGCAGCGGTACCACCGGCAGCCAGGGTCAGGCTGGAGAAGTGGCTGATGGCATCATTGGCCAGGTCACGGTAGGTCACCACGCTCGAAGGTTCGGCGGCCTGCCAGGCCTTGACCACGCTTTGGCTCAGTTGGCGCGAAGCCGAGTGGTCACCCAGGATGCTGGAATCGATGTGCAAGAGTTTCATGTCGGTTCTCCAAGTGAGGATCGCCACTTGGCGATCAAGATGGGATAATCCTACTTGCGAACTCAATAAATGATTAGCCGCTCTAAATGCGATAGATTGTCCCATTAATAGAACGACCGGAATGTTCACACCATGCAGGATCTCAACGATCTCTATTACTTCGCCAAGGTCGTGGAAGCCGGTGGTTTCGCGGCGGCCGGCCGTCTGCTGGGGATTCCCAAGTCGCGCCTGTCGCGACGGATTGCCGAGCTGGAAGAACGCCTCGGCGCCCGCCTGCTGCAACGTACCACGCGACAACTGAAACTGACCGCCGTCGGCGAACGCTACCTGCGCCATTGCCAGGCCATGCTGCTGGAGGCGGAAATGGCCGATGAGGCCGTCGCCAGCATGTCCAGCGAGCCCCGCGGGCGGTTGCGGGTATCCTGCCCGATCGGACTCGCCCAGGAATTCATGCCGCGGGTGATTGCCAGCTTCCTCGCGGCCCACCCGCTGGTGCAACTGGAAGTGGTGATGGTCAACCGCCGGGTCGACCTGGTCACGGAAGGCATCGACGTCGCCCTGCGCGTACGTGAACATGGCGACGAAGACCCGTCGCTGGTCACCCGTCGACTGCGTCAGGCGCAGACTTTCATGCTCGCCACCCCGGCCTTCCTGCAACAGCACCCGATCGACAGCCTCGAGGACCTGATGAAGGCCCCTGCCCTCGGCGCCCTGGAAGCCGATCGCCAGGTCCACCTCAGCCTGCTGGACGAACGCGGACAGAAGCGCGATCTGGCGCTCGAGGCCCGGCTGGGCGTGGATGATTTCATCGTGCGCAAGGCCTGTGCCTCGGCCGGACTGGGCTTCACGGTACTGCCCATGCTCTACTGCGAGGAAGAACTGGCCAATGGCACCTTCGTGCGCATCCTGCCCGAGTGGTCGCTACCGGGGGGCTGGTTGCAGGCCGTCTACCCGCATAGGCGTGGGTTGCTGCCAGCGGTACGGGCCTGGATCGATCACCTGGCCGAAGCCTTCAGGGAATGTGGAGACAGAGCACTATGAAAGGATCCAGCATGAACCAGGAAGCCGTCGCGCGCTTCTGCCTTGACCTGCCAGGAGCCCGGGAAGACTACAAGTGGGGTGGCGTCCGGGTGTTCTCGGTTGCCGGAAGCAAGATGTTCGCCCTGCTCAATCTCAGCGGCGACACGTTGTCGTTCAAGGTCGACAAGGAGCTGTTCCTCGGTCATGTCGATCGTCCGGGCATCCGTCCCGCGCCCTATCTGGCACGGGCTTTCTGGATCAGCATGAACGCTCCCTACCCGCTGGGCGGCGAGGAACTGCAGGACCTGCTGCGCCGCTCCCACCAATTGGTGGTCGCCAAGCTGCCCAAGCGCAGCCAGGTTGGCCTGCTGCTGTAGCGCTGTCCTATAAAAAGGACAGGTGAGCCAGGGTGGCGTCGAGAAACAGCCGGTCGATCCAGAACACCTGGTGCACCAGCACAATCAGCCAGAACACCACCTGGAACGACAGCTTGCGGGTCTTGTGCCGAAAGGCCTGCTGGGCGATCAGCGCCCCGGGCCAGCCGCCCAGCAGTTCGACGCCATGCAGCACCTTTTCCGGGATGCGCCAGGCGTCATTGCGCGCCTTGCGCTTGTCGTCCCAATACAGAACGAACGCCAGCAGGCTGGCGATCCCATAGGCCCACAGTGGCCAACGGGTTCCCTCACCCAGCCACAGGCGCAACACACCGACGCCCGGCAAGACACACAGCAACAGCCCGACGACGAGCTTGAGCCGGAGCTGGCGGACCCGGCCAGTGGTGGCTGGCCGGGCGCCCTCGGCAGCGTTCGCCTTCCTCATCCCTTGGTCGACCAGTCGACCCAGCCGAATTGCCAGGTGGCGAGGATGACCAGGCCGAAGACGATCCGGTACCAGGCGAACGCCGCATAGCTGTGGCTGGCAATGAATTTCAGCAGGCCGCGCACGGCGATCATCGCGAACACGAAGGAGGTGACGAAGCCCACCGCGAACACCGGCAGGTCGGCCATCTGGAACTGGTGGCGGAAGCCGTAGGCGGAGTACACCGCGGCCGCGACCATGGTCGGCATGGCGAGGAAGAACGAGAACTCGGTGGCCGTCTTGCGCGACAGGCCGAACAGCAGGCCGCCAATGATGGTCGCGCCGGAACGGGAGGTCCCCGGGATCATCGCCAGACACTGGGCGAAACCGACCTTCAGCGCATCCTGCCAGCGAATGTCATCGACCGTTTCGGCGTGCACGGTGTGCTCGCGACGCTCGGCCCAGAGAATGATCACCCCGCCCACCACCAGTGCCGAGGCCACGGTGATCGGGTTGAACAGGTAGGTGGCGATCACCTCCTTGAACAATACGCCAAGAATCACCGCCGGCATGAAGGCCACCAGCAGGTTGAGCGTAAAGCGCTGGGCGCTGCGCTGCCGGGGCAGGTCCCGCACCACCGTGAAGATCTTCTGGCGAAACTCCCAGACCACCGCCAGGATCGCGGCGAGCTGGATGATGATGTTGAAGGCAATCGCCCGTTCACCGCCAAAACCGAGCAGATCCGCGACGATGATCTGGTGGCCGGTGCTGGAAATCGGCAGAAACTCCGTCAAGCCCTCGACAATACCCAATATCAGCGCCTGCGCGGCGGTCCAAAGATCCATCATTCCCCCTCAAGGACCGCTCCCGCGGATCCCTACAAAAATCGAAAGCGGCCGATCGCAAGATCGGCGATCCACCGGCAAGTCTGTTGCCCAGCCCGTCGGAAAACCGTGAAAAATGCCTGAAAAATCAAACATCAACTCAGGTTTGCCGAGATTGGGCCGAAATCCTATCAGACATGCCTGTTTATCGCTGCCTCGATAGTAGCCATAAGGAGGCTGTGCAACGCGGATAAAACCTGCTGCTATAAAGTCCCTGGCGACACAACAAGAAAAAAGGAACGGTGGTCTTATGAAAAGCTTGCGCAGCGTGTCGATCAGTCGACGCTTGTGGCTCATCCTGATCCTGGCGGTGGCGATGCTGCTGACCCAGGGGCTGCTGATGCTCAAGCAGACCCATGACAACCTCTACCAGGCCAAGGCGCAGAAGACCCAGCACGTGGTCCAGGCCGCCAGTGGCATCCTCGATTACTACCATGCCCAGGAAACTGCCGGTACGCTGAGCCGCGAAGCCGCGCAGAAACAGGCCATGAATGTGATACGCGGCTTGCGTTACGACCAGAACGACTATTTCTGGATCAACGACCTGCGGCCGGTCATGGTCATGCACGCGGCCAACCCCAAGCTCGAGGGGCAGGACCTGTCCGGCATCAAGGATCCCGATGGCTACGCACTGTTCAATGAAATGGTGGCCCTGGCCAAGGCCAAGGGCCGCGGCATGATCGACTATCGCTGGCCGAAGCCGGGGGCCAGCGCCCCGGTGCAGAAAACCTCCTATGTCCAGTTGTTCGAACCGTGGGGCTGGATCATCGGTTCGGGCGTCTATGTCGACGATGTGCAGGCCGAGTTCTATGGGCAGGTGCGCAATGCATCGATGATCGGCCTGGCGATTGCCGTGCTGCTCAGCGCCCTGGTCCTGCTGATCGGTCGCAGTATCCTTCATCCCTTGCAGGAGTCGGTCCACGCAATGGCCAACATCGCCAGTGGCGAAAGCGACCTGACCCGTACCCTCGATACCCACGGCCAGGACGAGGTGACCGAACTGGCCCGGCACTTCAACGCCTTCACCAGCAAGCTGCGCGGCGTGGTCAGCCAGTTGCAGGTTTCGGCCAGCGAGCTGGGGCAATCCTCCAGCGACCTGGGCAGCAGTGCCATTGAGTCGCAGTCGCGCAGCCAGCAGCAATCGCAGCAGATGGAGCTGGTGGCCACGGCGATCAACCAGGTCACCTACGGTGTACAGGATGTCGCCAAGAACGCCGAACAGGCCGCCAGTGAAGTACGTGATGCCGAAGGCCAGGCGCGCCAGGGCCAGTTGAACATCGACAATAGCCTGCAGCAGATCGACCAGTTGTCCGGCACCATCGCCCAGGCGGTCGAGGTGATCCGTACCCTGGCGGCGGAAAGCACCCAGATCGGCAGTGTCCTGGAAGTGATCCGCTCGATCGCCGAGCAGACCAACCTGCTCGCCCTGAACGCTGCCATCGAGGCTGCACGGGCCGGGGAGCAGGGACGCGGCTTTGCGGTAGTGGCCGACGAGGTGCGCCTGCTGGCTCAGCGCACGCAGCAGTCCACGGCCGAGATCCAGGCGATGATCGAACGCCTGCAGAACCACTCCGAGGCTGCGGTGAAAGTCATCGGCGACAGCAGCCGCGTCTCGCAACAGACCATCGAGCTGGCCGGGCTGGCTGGCGAAAGCCTGAATGCCATCAGCCAGGCACTGCGCAACCTCAACGGCCTCAACGCCTCGATTGCCAGCGCGACCCTGCAACAGGCTCACGTGGTCGAGGAAATCAACCAGAACGTCACCGAAGCGGCAGGACTGTCCCACAACACCGCCCTGGCAGCCGAACAGTCGAGCGCCGACAGTGACCGGCTCAAGGTCCTGAGCGAACAACTCAACGGATTGTTGCGCCAGTTCCGCATCTGAGGTGGGCATGGAGGGCCCTGTTCGAGATGAACCGGGCCCTAAAACCCGGCACCGCCCCTCCCTTCCCCTCCCCACTCTGGGTACAATCCGCCCTTTTCCTTGCGACCCAGAGGTTCCCATGTCCGGGCTTGAACTGTTTGCCGCTGCGCTCGGCGCGATTTCCGTCTGGCTGACGGTCCGGCAGAACCCCTGGTGCTGGCCCATTGGCCTGGTCATGGTGCTGCTCTACACCTGGATCTTCTTCGACGTGAAGCTCTACTCGGACATGCTGCTGCAAGTGGTCTACGCCGTGCTGCAACTCTATGGCTGGTGGCAATGGACCCGCGGCGGCGCCGTTCACCAGGGCCGCGAGGTCTCCAGCCTCGGTCCACAGGCCCTGCTCGCCGGGCTCGCCGTCGGTGCACTGGGTAGCCTGCTGCTCGGCGCGGCCATGGCCACCTGGACCGACGCTGCGCAGCCCTGGCTCGATGCCGCACTGACCGCCTTCAGCCTCGTCGCCCAGCTGTGGATGGCACAGAAGCGCCTGCAATGCTGGCCTCTGTGGATCGTAGTCGATGTGATCTTCGTCGGGCTGTTCATCTACAAGGACCTGTACCTGACCGCCGCCCTCTATGCCCTGTTCACACTGCTCGCGGTGCAAGGCTGGCGCCAGTGGCGTACCGACCCGGCGCTGCAGGCGTGAAGGTCGTAGTCCTCGCCGGCCCCGAGTCGAGTGGCAAGAGCTGGTTGTCCGAAGCCCTGCACGAACGTTTTGGCGGGCTGCTGGTGGGTGAGTACGTGCGGCACTTCATGGAGCAGGAGCAGCGTGACACCTGCCTGGCCGATATCCCGACCATCGCCCGTGGACAGCTGGAGTGGGAAGACCAGGCCCGGGCACGGCAGCCGTCGCTGCTGATCCTCGACACCCATCTGCTGAGCAACATCCTCTGGAGCCAGACGCTGTTTGGCGACTGCCCGGACTGGCTCGAACCCGCCCTGCTCGCCCGCCACTATGACCTGCACCTGCTGCTCGATCCCGATGGGGTCGGCTGGGTCGGCGACGGCCTGCGTTGCCAACCCGACCTGCAGGAGCGTCGTGCCTTCTTCGACGCCAGCCTGGCCTGGCTGACGCGCCACCGGCAGGCCGTCGAGGTGCTCGGAGGCGACTGGCAGGAGCGCCATGAGCAGGCGATGAAGGCAGTTGAACGGCTGCTGCAATCGTAACCCTCGCTGAAAGCGCCAAAACGCGGTTTTACAACCGAGGTGTCCGCTGATGAAACACCCCACCCCCACGCAGACGGGCGTACTCAGCACCTGCCGGCCAATTGCGCCGTTGTGTTAAGCCGCTGATACACCTGCCTCAGAGCCCCATTCCACGGGGCTTTCCCGACAATCGAGCGTGGTTGCCGAGCCTACCTGTTTCAAGCCTGAAACAGCAAAAAACCGTCACCGCCCATCATGGACAGCAACTCATTGTTTTAAATAAAAAAATAAAAAATGGCACAGCTTCTGCTCTTTCCTTCCCAACGCTGAACAGGGCCAGCGCACTGAAGAAGGAACACCGCCGTGGGGACTACCAGAACAGCTTTAACCCGCACCTTGCTGATCGGCTGCGCCCTCGGCTCGCTATTGAGCCTGACTGTCCAGGCCGGTGGCAGTAACGGTGTGATCGTCCTCGAACGCACCGTGCAACCCCAGGCCTATGGTCGCCCCCCCCTGCAGCCCGATCCGAATCCCACCACCGTCAATGCCAACCCGTCTGCCCGGGTCATTTCACTGACCAACAGCATGGAACTGAGCGATGGCGATATCGCCGGTATCAGCACCGGTTCAACCGTCAGCCGCGTCATCACGGTCCATACCGGCAACATGCCCGCCCTGAATAATCCCAACGGCCTCCCAGGCATGGCTGCCGGGCACGGTGGTGGCAGCGGCGCAAGCATTGCCAATACGGTCAATCGTGGCTTGTCGGCCGGCATGGGTGCTCTCAACGCCATCGGCAAGGGACAATGAGATGAATCGCACACTGCTTTTTCTCGCTCTGTTCAGCAGTTTCAATGCATTCGCCGACAGCGGCGTGGTTGCCAACGACACCGCCCTGATCGACAACTCCGGCCAGCAGTACAAGGGCAGCATCATGCTCAACCAGGCCGCCGGCGACCAGCAGCAACAGATCAACAGTCGCGCGATCGCCATTGGCACCAACGCCGGCGCATCGACCGCACTGACCCAGAAACTCAACACCCCGGCCAACACGGCAATCAACGCCAAGGCGGCCATCCAGGGCAACTCCTTCAGCAACGGCACCGGCATGGTGGGCGTCAACCAGTCCGCCGGGGCCAACAACCAGATGATCAACGCCGTGCGCATCAGCATCAGTGCTGCGCCGCAAAGCGTCGATGACAGCGCCCTGTCGCAACAGAACGTGGCGCTGGCACCCAACTCCGGTTCATCCGGCACCCCAGGCAGCCGCCAGGTCGTTACCAGCGACCAGGCCTTCACCGGCAGCCGGGGTGTGATTCAGGTGAACCAGAGCGCGGGGGTGGGGAACCGTATGGCCAACACCCTCAGTATCCGGGTCGCTGACTGACCCGAGCAGTGCAATTAGAAAGTACCAACACTTAACCAACTAATAAGCACGGAGATACACCATGAAACCTACAATGGCTCTCAAACCACTGGTATTCGCACTGGCCGCCGTCATGGCAATGGCCGCACAGGCAGGTGGCAACAACCACGGTCATGGCCACGGCAACCATGGTCCCAAAGGCCCCGACCTGGGGACCCTGCTGCAAATTACCGCCGGCGCCGGCGCTGCCGTAATCGACACCCAATACAGCCACAACAATGCCGTGATCAACCAGGGCACCAAGAACAATGCCAGCGCCAATGACTCGCTGAACGGTTCCAGCGGCAACATGGGCGCCAACGTTGCCGCCGGCGACGGCAACCAACAGGACAACGCCGCCGCTCTGGCCACCGCCGACGAAAGCTTCATTTTCGGCACCGCGGTTTCCGCCAGCAGCGCGACCCAGACCAACACCAACAACGTCGTGCTCAACCAGTCGACCCAGAACAATGCGTCGATGAACAACTCCGGCAACAATGGCTCCGGCAACATGGGGGTCAACATCACCGCCGGCAACTTCAACCAACAGAAAAACAACCTGGCCATCGCCGTCTCCGGTGGACGCGTAGCCACCGCCGCCGCCGCTGCCAACCAGACCGAAAGCGGCCTGCTGGTGACCAACAGCGGCGTGCAAGCCTATGAGAAGGAAACCCTCAAGGGCACGATCGATGTCAAGGGCAGCTACAAAGGCACTGGCTACGGCACGATCAAGGGCGACGACGACCACGGCCATGGTCATGGCAACAAGGGCGGTCATGACAACGATGACCAGAAGTTCACCTTCAAGGAACAAGGCTCTGTTGAACTGGCCGGCTACTGGACCCAGCAAGTACTCACTCCCAACGGCTGGAAAAACGTGGTCACCAACAACGCCAGCATGAACAACTCGGCCAACCACATGTCCGGCAACGCTGGCATCAACGTCTCGGCCGGGGTGGGCAACCAACAAAGCAACTCGCTGTCCATCGCCGCCGGTTGCAAAGCCTGCATGTAGTCGCGACAGCATGAGAGCCCCGGAAACGGGGCTCTTTCTTCCGTACCTGAAGGCGTGTCGACCATGCGTATTCTCGTCCTTGCCTTGCTGATCAGCCTCTGTGACCTGAGCCAGGCTGCCACCATGGCCATCCCCGGCCTTCCCGGCGCAAACCTCTTCTACAAGAATGTACAGAGCATTCGCGAACGGCGTTTTGCCGACCTGGTCCAGCAGAAAACCGATTTCAGTTGCGGCGCCGCCGCCCTCGCCACCGTGCTGCGTCAGGCCTACTGGCTGGACGTCGATGAAGAACAGGTGATCAAGGGCATGCTGACCACGTCCGATGTGGAATTGGTCAAGACCCACGGTTTCTCCATGCTGGACATGAAGCGCTACGTCGAGAGCATCGGCATGCGCGCCCGCGGATACCGGATACCCGCCGACAAGCTGGCCAGCGTCAGCATTCCGGTGGTGGTGCTGATGGATATACGCGGCTACAAGCACTTCGTGGTGATGCAGCGCGCGGACAAGGATTGGGTGTACATCGGTGACCCGGTGCTCGGCCACAAGCGCTACGCCGCAGCGGATTTCGAAAAGGGCTGGAATGGCATCGTCTTCGCCATCGTCGGTCCCGGCTATGACAAGAACAACGCCCTTTTGGCACCGCCGGCCCCGCTCACGGCGAAAGACAAGCTGGACACTTTCAACCCGGTCAAAGATGCCGAGCTGATGGACTTCGGTTTTATCCAGAGCGATTTTTTCTGAGGTGCAACAACCTATAAGGGAGCAGGATGCCCCGGGAGCGACACATGAAAACTCCACACTGGCTGGTCGTGAGTTGCCTGGCAATCGCCTGTGTACCCGCACAAGCGGCGTCAACCTTCAAGCCTGTCGAAATCAAGGACCATGAACTGTCCGAACTGCGCGGCCGTTATGTCATGCCAGGACGCATCATCAGTTTCGGCGTCGTGATGGAAAGCAGTTGGAAGAATGCCAGCGGCGATATCATCGGCGCCACCACCAGCCTGCAGATCCAGCAATCGACCGTCAAACCGCAATTCTACGTCTCTACCTACAGCATCCAGGGCAACGGTTCCCCTGCTTCCCAGGGCTCCGGTACGGTGGTCGGCGGTGCCGGTTTCAACACCTCCGCTGGTGTAACCCAGGTGGTCCGCGCCGCCGGCGACGGCAACAGCGCCTACAACAATGTCGCCATCAACGTCAGCGAGGCCGACCAGGCCCCCATCAGCGGCCAGCAGGTCGGGCAGATCCTCAACAGCGGTGGCAGCATCAGCGGCTCCGGCGCGGCAGGCAAGGTCACCGTTTCCGCGGTCTCTGGCGGCATTCAGATGGCCATCGCGGCGAGCAACAACCAGGGGCAGTCGCTGCAACAGATCGCCCAGGGCGGCGTCCTGCAATCCACCGCCCTGCTCGGCGGCCACAACCTGGTCAACAGCATGACCCAACTTAATGTGGTACTGCAGAACAACTTGCAAACCGTCGGCGCATTGGATTGCAACCTGACCCAACTTAAAGGACTACGCAACATGGGATTCTGAACTACGCTCACCTTCGACCATTGGGAAAGTCAGTAAGGGATGGCTAATTTCATGCACCGATCATTCTCTCTGCGGGCGGCAATTTGTGTGGGGACACTTTTCCCGGCAGCGATGTTGCAAGCGGCACCTGACGCTGAGGTAGAGGCCCTGAAACAGGAACTTCTGGAGCTCAAACAGCGTTACGTTCAACAGCAACAAGCCCTATCCGTGCTGGAACAGCGGGTTCGACAGGTCGAGGACCAACCGGCGCCACCACCCCCCAAGCGCTTGGTCAAGTCCCCGGCCGACCTCAGAAAAGGCCAGGCTGTGGCAGGGGCCAGCGCCAATGCCTCGGGTGCCGCAGCGGGTACCTCCGGCGCCTCCTATGGTCAGTCGCTCAAGGATGATTCGGCACCGGCCCAGAGTGTTTCCGACCTGTATAACGAAGCCAGTGGTTTCTTTGGAAATGGCAAGTTCAGTGTCGAGACGGGAATCACTTATTCACGTTATGACACACGGCAATTGACGCTCAACGGTTTCCTCGCCCTGGACTCCATTTTTCTTGGCACGATCAACCTAGACCGGATCAAGGCCGATACATGGACATTGGATTTGACGGCTCGCTACAACTACGAAAACCGTTGGCAGTTCGATATTAACGCGCCAGTCGTCTATCGCGAGTCCACCTATCAGTCCGGTGGTGGCAATGGTGGCAGCGCCGCATCGACCGTGGAAGACACGGTGACGCGAGACCCAACACTCGGTGACGTGAACTTCGGGGTGGCCTACAAGTTCCTCGATGAATCCGAAAGCCTGCCGGATGCGGTGGTCAGCGTCAGGCTCAAGGCCCCCACCGGCAAGGATCCTTTCGGTATCAAGTTCGTCCAGTCACCCAAGAGCAACAGCCTGTTCGTGCCCGAGGACCTGCCTACCGGCAATGGTGTATGGGCACTCACGACCGGCCTCTCGTTGGTCAAGACGTTCGATCCGGCAGTCTTGTTCGGCACATTCGCCTACACCCACAACTTCGAGGATTCTTTCAGCGATATCAGCGCTCAACAAGGAGTCACCCAGCCAGGAAAGGTCAGTATTGGCGATAGCTACCAATTCGGCGCTGGCGTGGCCTTCGCCTTGAATGAAAAAATGAGTATGTCGTTCTCGGTGTCGGATCTGGTTCAACGTAAAAGCAAGCTCAAGCCCGATGGGCAGAGCTGGCAAAGCGTCGTGGGCAGCGACGCCAATGCCGGCTACTTCAACGTCGGCATGACCATCGCCGCCACACCGAACCTGACCATCGTTCCACAACTGTCCCTGGGCATGACGCCAGATGCCCCGGACTTCAGCTTCAGCCTGAAATTCCCCTACTACTTCTGATCCAGCCTGACGCCCTGCGCCACAGCCAATACTGTGGCGCAGGTTTTACAGGCGTCTTGTACAAGGCCTTGTTCCTGAAATGCCTGAGCGGTCCGACACCAGAACCTAGCGAATCTGATGCTTGTGCAGCAACCGATAGAACGTTGGCCGGGAGATACCCAGCACCTTCGCCGCAACGCTCATGTTGTCGCCATGACGATTGAGCACATCGCACAACGCCTGGTGCTCGGCCTGGTAGAGATAGTCCTCCAAAGTACACATGGGCACTGGCGCGCTCTGCGCACTGCTCAATCCCAGGTCTGCGGCCTCGATCTGCCGCCCTTCAGCCAGCACCAGGCCACGCCGGACCCGATTGGCCAGCTCGCGCACATTGCCCGGCCAGCCATGATTGCCCATGACAACCAGCGCCTCCTCGCTGAAACTGCGCGGCCGCCGCCCGGTTTCCTGGCTGTAGAAATGGGAGAAATGGTTGGCCAGCATCCGCACATCGCCATGGCGCTCGCGCAGCGGCGCCGTGACCACCTGCAACACATTCAGCCGGTAATAGAGATCTTCACGAAAGCGCCCAGCGCCAATCGCCGCCTCCAGATCGACGTGGGTCGCCGCCAGCACCCGCACATCGACCGGGATCAACTGGCTGCCGCCAACCCGCTCGATGTGTTTTTCCTGGAGAAAGCGCAACAGATTGGCCTGCAGCTCCAGCGGCAGATCGCCAATTTCATCCAGGAACAACGTGCCGCCATTGGCCGCCTCGATGCGGCCGACCTTGCGCTGGTGGGCCCCGGTAAAAGCCCCCTTCTCATGCCCGAACAGCTCGGACTGGATCAGGTGCTCGGGAATCGCCCCGCAGTTGATCGCCACAAAGGGCCTGGCGTGTCGCTGTGACTGGCGGTGCAAGGTGCGCGCGACCAGCTCCTTGCCGGTACCGCTCTCGCCACGGATCAGCACCGGAGACTCGGTCGGCGCCAATTTGCCCAGCAGCTTGCGCAGCTCGCGGATCGAGCGACTGTCGCCGAGCAATTCGTGCTCCGGCTGTTCGACATGCGTCGAGCCCTGCCCGCGCAGGCGTGCCATGCCGAAGGCGCGACCCAATGTCACCTGTACGCGGGAAACGTCGAAAGGCAAAGTATGAAAATCGAAGAACCACTCGCAGACGAAGTCACCGACATTCTGCAAGCGCAGCACCTCCTGGCTGAGCACCGCGATCCACTCGGTGCCACTGCGACTGATGAGGTCCTTGACCGCCTCGGGACGCTCCAGATGGAACGGTTGGAGGCGCAAC
Organism: Pseudomonas vanderleydeniana; assembly: GCF_014268755.2. Lineage (NCBI taxonomy): Bacteria > Pseudomonadati > Pseudomonadota > Gammaproteobacteria > Pseudomonadales > Pseudomonadaceae > Pseudomonas > Pseudomonas vanderleydeniana. Next base: position 3,925,522 of record NZ_CP077093.1, read on the forward strand.
AGGCCGATGTCGCAGGGACGATCGACAGCGGCTTCGAGTTCGCAGCTGTCGACATCCCAGCCGATGCTGCGCAGGCCGGGGAGCAGTTGATGACAATCGTCACACGGATCGACGACCAGGAGACGCCTGAGCGGAATGGCTTCTTGCATGACGGGTCCCTGGCGCCGGAATTATAAAATTTTATTAGAAACAGTCATTTGGCAGACCTGGCTGTAACACTAGCAAGAACTTGACGCGAACTTGTACCGTTTGATCATAAAGGCGACAGCCGGTTGGGCATCACCTACATAACGGGGAACCTATTTCCCTATTCGTCGTCCACTCACCGAGGTTTTTTCGAAGTCGATGAAAAAAACTGAAAAAACTTTATTTCCCATGTGACCCGATGCCCCCCAGCGGACATCAGTACAAGTGAGACCCGCCGCGACGGTGCGCCCAGCCGACGGCATACAACATTGTTTGGGCATACTTGAGAGAAGACCCCATGAACGCCCCGCTCCGTTTCAACGAAGCACTCCTGATGGCCGGCAACGCATTCAAACCCTTCCAATGCGTGGCCTGGACCGCACAAGACAAAGGCGACCTGAGCCTGACCGTAGTCGATCGCACCAACAACAGCATCGACCGCCGGCAGATCTCCTGCAGTGACTACTCGAACCTGGCGCAGTTAAAATCCGTTCTGGAACAGGCTCGTGCCGAATTGAGCAAGAAGGGCTACGACTTGCAGCCCTGGACTTTCTCGGCCTGATTCTCGGTCTTTAAAGCAAGAAGCTTCGCGGGCAAGCCCTGCGCCTACAGAATAGGTACCCTACATTGGGTACTTGTACAAAACTGTAACTGTAGAAGCGCGGCTTGCTCGCGAACACTAACGAACAGACGCAAAAGTTGTAACTGAAGTTAAAGGCCTTCGATATGCCGATACTCGGCCCCGAGTTCATTGGCCAATTGTTGCGCCCGCCCCAAACGGATCGGACCTTTTTCCAGGTCGACCAATAAGGCAGGACAAGCAAGCGGCACCAATGGCGCCCAGGCCTTCAGTCGTCCATCGGTAAGAATCAATACGCGCTGCTGCTCGTCGGCAAAACGCTTCTGCCGGACAGCCAACCAGCGTCCGGCCTCCTGCAGAGCGGCCAGCAATGGCGTGCCACCTCCGGCCCCCAGCCCTTCCAACCATCCCGCCAGGCTACTGGAGGCTTTCAGCCCCTGGACCTGCCATTGCGGCCGACTGCCACTGGCCGTCAACAATGCCAGGCGCGCACGCTCGCGGTAGGCATCGTCAAACAACTGCGCCAGCAGCCCCTTGGCGTCACTCAGCGCCTGATGCCGGCGGGTAGAGGCCGAAGCATCGACAATCACCAGCCATAACTCATGACGCGTACTGCTACGCAGCCGAAAGCGCAGGTCCCGGCGGGCCTGGGGCCGGCCACCCAACAAGGTTTCGACCCAATTGATCGTGCCGCTGGCCGCCGCCCGGGCCACACCCTGGCGCCCCTTGGGGACCGCACCCGAACCGGCTTTGGCATTCGCCCCCGGCTTGACTCGGGGACGAATGCCTAGGGCTTTTTTGGCCAGCTCGGAATTTCCCGGCGAGCGCCCACCGCCAGGGCCCTGGCTGGCAGTTCGCCCCATTGTCCCTGCCCCTGCTCCGTCTGCGGGGTCGGACTGGGTTGAGGCTCGGGCGCCGCAGCCGGCCGAGGCGCCGACGTGGCTGACGAGTGTTCCCGGCGCCGGTGTCGCAGGGCAAATTCGGCGACCGCCTCGATGTCCTCGTCGGCAATCTCCCGCACGCCGCGCCAGGCCGCATGGGCACGGGCAGCCCGCAGCCAGACCAGGTCGGCCCGCAGGCCATCGACGCCAGCGGCAAAACAGCGCTCGCTGATCGCCGTCATCGCCCGCTCATCCAGGTCGATACCTGGCAACAACGCCCGGGCCTGTTCGCAACGCTCACGCAAGGCTTGCTGCGGTTGCGCCCACTGCGCACGGAAGGCCTGCGGATCGCTGTCGAAATCCAGCCGCCGACGGATGATCTGCGTGCGCTCGGCCGGCTGCGGCTGGCCGCTCAGGGCGACATTCAGGCCGAAGCGATCGAGCAACTGCGGTCGCAGCTCACCTTCCTCGGGGTTCATCGTCCCTATCAGCACGAAACGCGCCGCATGCCGATGGGAAATGCCATCGCGCTCGACCAGGTTGGTGCCGCTGGCTGCGACATCGAGCAGCAGATCCACCAGATGGTCAGCCAGCAGGTTCACTTCGTCGACATACAAAACACCGCCGTCCGCCTTGGCCAGCACGCCGGGCGAGAACTGCGCCCGCCCTTCACCGAGGGCGGCATCCAGGTCGAGCGTACCGACCAGACGCTCTTCGGTGGCACCCAGCGGCAAGGTGACAAATTGCCCGCTGGCCAACAGGTCGGCCAGGCCGCGGGCCAGGGTGGACTTGGCCATGCCACGCGGCCCCTCGATCAGCACACCGCCGATCTTCGGGTCGATCGCGGTCAGGCACAGCGCCAGTTTCAGCGCCTCGGCACCGACTACCGCCGACAGCGGGAAATGCGGGGTATCATTCATGGTGCATAGACCTCAGGAATCTTCTTCAATATCCAGCAGCAGGTTTTCCAGCGCCTCGCGGTACTCCCCCGGTTCGCTCCACAACCCACGTTGCTGGGCTTCCAGCAGGCGCTCGGTCATGTCGCGCAGCGCATGGGGGTTGTGCTCGCGGACAAATTCACGGGTGTCGGCATCCAGCAGATAGGCATCGGCCAGCAGCGCGTACTGGTGATCGTCGATCAGTTGGCTGGTGGCGTCGAAGGCGAACAGGTTGTCGACTGTCGCCGCCAACTCGAAGGCGCCCTTGTAGCCGTGGCGCTTGACCCCCTCGATCCACTTGGGATTGGCCGCCCGGGAACGGATCACCCGGTTCAGCTCTTCCTTGAGTGTACGGATCTTCGGCAGGTCGGGCTGGCTATGATCACCGTGGTAGCTGGCGGCGGTTTCTCCGCGCAGGCTTTCCACCGCTGCCAGCATGCCCCCCTGGAACTGGTAGTAGTCGTTGGAATCGAGCAGGTCGTGCTCGCGGTTGTCCTGGTTCTGCAACACGGCCTGGACCTGGCTCAGACGCCGGGCGAACAGTTCGCGGGCCGCGGTCCCCTCATCGGAACCGCCATAGGCATAGCCGCCCCAGTTCAGGTAGACCTCGGCAAGGTCCTCGCGGGTTTGCCACAGGCGTCCGTCGATGGCGTTCTGGACCCCGGCACCATAGGCACCCGGCTTGGCACCGAAGATCCGCCAACCGGCCTGGCGCGAGGCCTGCTCGGCATCCAGGCCGCTGGCCTGCAACTGTTCGCGCTCCTGACGCACCCGGGCCGCCAGCGGGTTCATGTCTTCGGGCTCGTCCAGCGCGGCAACCGCCTGCACCGCGGCGTCGAACAGGCGGATCAGGTTGGCGAAGGCATCACGGAAAAAGCCTGAAACGCGCAGGGTCACGTCGACCCGCGGCCGGTCCAGCAGGCTCAGCGGCAGAATTTCGAAGTCGTCGACCCGCTGGCTGCCCGTGGCCCAGACCGGCCTTACCCCCATCAGGGCCATGGCCTGGGCGATATCGTCACCGCCGGTGCGCATGGTCGCCGTGCCCCAGACCGACAGGCCGAGTTGGCGCAGGTGATCGCCATGATCCTGCAGATGCCGTTCAAGGATCAGGTTGGCCGACTGGAAACCGATGCGCCAGGCCGTGGTGGTCGGCAGGTTGCGCACGTCCACCGAGAAGAAATTGCGCCCCGTGGGCAGCACGTCCAGCCGTCCACGGCTCGGCGCGCCACTTGGGCCTGCCGGGACGAAGCGCCCGTCGAGGGCCGCGAGCAGCCCCTGCATTTCCGCCGGGCCACAGGCATCGAGCCGCGGGGCCACCGAGTCCAGCAGGCCGCCGATGATGCTGCGCACATCGGCCCATGCCTCGTTGTCCGGCAGTACCGCGCGCCCCGCCAGGGCCTGCTCGATCAACCGGGCGGCATACAGCTCCAGGCGCTCGCGGCTATCGCCCGCCGTGCGCCAGCTGGCCTCGCTGAGCAGGCCCAGGGCCTGCGGCCGGTGGCCGGTCCAGGGCTCGGCCAGAACGCAGTCGAGCGGATCGAAGCCCAGCTCGAAGGCCTTGGACAGCGCCCGCAGCAGGCTCGACTGGGCACCTCGCCCGTCACCCCGGGGAATGCGCAACAACGCCAGCAAGGTATCGACCCGCAACTGTCCCTGCGGCGATTCACCGAACACGTGCAGGCCATCACGAATCTGCGACTCCTTCAGGTCACAGAGGTAGGTATCCAGCCGTGGCAGCCAGATCGCCGCGTCGGCGTCGCTGTCGAGCCCGGCATCCAACTGCAGTTCGCGGTCGATCTGCGTTTCACGGACCAGTTTGAGAATATCGCGTTGCAATTCCCGCGCTCGCCGCGGGTCGAGCAACTGTGCTTCATAGTATTCGTCGGCCAGCAGCTCCAGGTCGCGTAGCGGGCCGTAGGTTTCGGCACGGGTCAATGGCGGCATCAGGTGATCGATGATCACCGCCTGGGTCCGGCGCTTGGCCTGGGCGCCCTCGCCCGGGTCGTTGACGATGAAGGGATAGATGTTCGGCAATGGGCCCAGCAGCGCATCCGGCCAGCAGTTGCGTGACAGCCCGACGCCCTTGCCCGGCAACCATTCCAGGTTACCGTGCTTGCCGACATGGATCACGCCATGGGCACCATAACGATGACGCAGCCAGAAGTAGAACGCCAGGTAGCCATGCGGCGGCACCAGGTCCGGGTCGTGATAGACCGCACTCGGGTCGACCTGATAGCCCCGGGCCGGCTGGATACCGACGAAGGTCAGGCCCAGGCGCAAGCCGGCAATCATCATCCGCCCAGCGCGGAACATCGGGTCGTGTTCCGCGCGACCCCAGCGGGCCAGCACCGCCTGGCGGTTGGCCTCGGGCAGCTGTTCGAACAGTGCCTGGTACTCGGCCAGCGCCAGGCTTTGTTGGCACGGCCGCAGGTCGAGGCTGTCGAGGTCGTTGCTGACGCCGCCAAGCAAGGCCTGGATCAGACCGGTGCCGCTCTCGGGCAGATCATCGACCGGATAGCCCTGGCGCTGCAGCGCACGCAGGATGTTCAGCGCCGCCGCTGGCGTGTCCAGGCCGACGCCATTGCCGATCCGCCCGTCACGGGTCGGATAGTTGGCCAGGATCAGGGCGATACGCTTGTCGCCGTTGTCCAGCCGTGCCAGGTCCACCCAACGCCGCGCGAGCTCGGCGACGAAGTCCATCCGTTCGGGCTGGGCACGGTAGCAGACCACGTCGCTCTGGCTGCGCTCGCTGCGCCAGGCCAGGTCCTTGAAGCTGATCGGCCGGCTGATGATCCGACCGTCCAGTTCCGGCAAGGCGATATGCATCGCCAGGTCCCGCGGGCCCAGGCCCTGCTCGCTGGCTTGCCAGCCAGGTTCGTTGTCCTGGGCGCAGATCGCCTGGATCACCGGGATATCACGGCGGAAAGGCCGCAGGTGCGGGGCTTCGGGGGTCGACTGGGCAAATCCGGTGGTATTGAGGATCACCGCCGCCGACACTTCGTCCAGCCAGTCTTCGACCACTGCCAGGCAGGCAGGCTCCTTGAGGCTGGCCACGGCGATCGGCAAAGGGTTCAGCCCAGCCGCCTGCAGGCGCTGGCAGAACACATCGACGAAGGCGGTATTGGCCGCCTGCAGGTGCGAACGATAGAACAGCAGCGCCGCTACCGGTTGCCCAGCCTGCCAGTCGGCTTGCCAGTCAGCCAGTTGCGCATCGACCCGTCGCGGGTGGTAGATCGCCGTGCGCGGTAACGCCCGCGGCTCCAGCCAGGAATAATCGCGGCCCAGCCAGCCACTGGCCAGGCAGCGATACAACTGCAAGGCATTGCCCAGGCCGCCCTGGCGCAGGAAGTGCCAGAGCCGTTCGGCGTCGGCGACCGGGACGTTGCCCAGGGCGCTCAACTCAGGATCGGGACGATCATCGCCCGGCACCAGGATCAGCTTCACCCCGCGCTCGGCCAATTGCACCAGGCGTTCGATACCATAGCGCCAATAGCCAATACCGCCGTGCAGCGACAGCAGGATGACCTTGGCCTGTTGCAGCACCTGCTCGACATAGAGGTCGACCGAGGCATGGTTCTGGACCTGCATCGGGTTGGCCAGACGCAGGCTGGGATAGTCGTCCGGCAGCTGCTGCGCCGCTTCGGCGAGCAATGCCAGGCTGGAGTCACCGCTGCACAGGATCACCAGTTCGGCGGGGGTTTGTCCCAGGTCGGCAATGTTGTCATCCGACACGAAGCCGCCGGGCTGGGTCCTGAGCAGGTGCATGGGGTCAGGCCGTCAGTGCGGCGCGCAGGGTCGATTCGAGCAGCGCGGCATCCAGCTCCTGGCCGATCAGCACCAACCGGGTGATACGGGGTTCGTCAGCGCCCCAGGCACGGTCGAAGTGCTTGTCGAAACGCGTCCCGACCCCCTGGACCAGCAGGCGCATCGGCTTGTTCGGGATCGCCGCGAACCCCTTGACCCGCAGGATGCCATGCTTGACCACCAGTTGCGTCAAGGCATCGAGCAGCAGGCTTTCGTCGGCTTGCGGCAGGTCGATGGAAATCGAATCGAAGGCATCGTGGTCATGATCGTCGTGATCATCGCCGTCGTGGTGGTGATCGTGGTGGCTGTGACGGCTGTCGATATGTTCTTCGGAGCCGGCACCCAGGCCGAGCAGTACGTCGAGTGGCAGGCGACCGCTGCTGGCCTCGATGACTTTCACTGCCGGTGGCAGCTCTTCAGCCACTTCCAGGCGCACCTTGGCCAGGTCCTCGGGCGCTATCAGGTCGGTCTTGTTGAGAATGACCAGGTCAGCGCTCGACAGCTGGTCGGCGAACAGTTCGTGCAGCGGCGACTCATGGTCCAGGTTCGGGTCGAGCTTGCGCTGGGCATCCACCTGGTCAGGGAACGCGGCGAAGGTACCGGCCGCCACTGCGGGACTGTCGACCACGGTGATCACCGCGTCGACGGTGCACGCGCTGCGGATTTCCGGCCACTGGAACGCCTGGACCAGCGGCTTGGGCAGTGCCAGGCCAGAGGTTTCGATGAGGATATGGTCCAGGTCGCCGCGCCGTGCCACCAGCTCACGCATCACCGGGAAGAACTCTTCCTGCACGGTGCAGCACAGGCAGCCGTTGGCCAGTTCGAAAACGCGGCCGACCGCCTCTTCCTCGGTGCAACCGATGGAGCACTGCTTGAGGATTTCACCGTCGATACCGAGTTCGCCGAACTCGTTGACGATCACCGCGATACGGCGGCCCTGGGCGTTGTCCAGCATATGGCGCAGCAAGGTGGTCTTGCCCGAGCCGAGAAAGCCGGTGACGATGGTGACGGGAAGCTTGGCCAGTGTTTTCATCGGGATGCCCCTTGGCAAAAATAGCGGGCATGCGGGACGAGAAACCGCAGCCCGGAACAGGCGCGGGTAGATTCGCCACCGGATCACCCCGCCCGGTTCAAGTGAAATTCTGTCACGAGGCAGGTCTCCTGGCTTGCGGCGGGTGTCGACCAGGGTCGGATCACCGGGTCTTGCGCCTTCCCACCCCAGGGGGGCAGTGGCCAGGCAAGACGCTCAAACCGCTCACAGTTGCGGGGGCAGCCGCGGCTTGCCGCGTTCCCGTCTTAGCTTCGGCCGGATGCCGAAGAACCTCGAACCTGCAAGGCTACGCAGTGCGCGGGGGCAGGTCAATCTCGGCGGCGGCTGTGGTTTAATTGCGCGCCTTTTTCACCCCGCCCGTTTCAAGGAATCACCGCCCATGAGTGCCAACGACACCACCACCGTCCTGGTTATCGGTTATGTCTGGCCCGAACCCCGTTCCTCGGCCGCTGGCGGGCACATGATGCAGATCCTCGAAAGTTTCCTCGAGGCCGGCTGGCACATTACCTTCGCCAGCCCCGCCAGCATTGGCGAACACAAGGCCGACCTGCGTAGCCTGGGGATCGACGAGCAGGCCATCGAACTCAACAACAGCAGTTTCGACAGTTTCATCACGCAGTTGCAGCCGGATGTAGTGCTGTTCGATCGTTTCATGATGGAGGAACAGTTTGGCTGGCGGGTCGAGAAACACTGCCCCGATGCCCTGCGCGTACTGGAGACCTCCGACCTGCAAAGCCTGCGCGATGCCCGCCAGCAACAGCTCAAGGAGCGCCTGAAGGCCGATCCGGACCCGGATGACTTCAGCGAGCTGTTTGCCCCCGAGCTGCCGCAGATCTTCCAGCAGATGAGCGCCACCGACCTGGCCCAGCGGGAGATCGCGGCGATCTACCGCTCGGACCTGAGCCTGATGATCTCCGATGTCGAGATTGGCCTGCTGACCGAGCAGTTTTGCCTGCCACCAGCCCTGCTGCACTGGTGCCCGCTGATGCTCGATGCTCCCGACGCCTTTCGGTCCTTCGAACAACGCGCGCACTTTCTCAGTATCGGCAACTTCCGCCATGCTCCGAACTGGGACGCCGTGCTCTGGATGAAAACCACCCTCTGGCCCATGATTCGCCAGCAACTGCCCAGCGCGCAGTTGCATATCTACGGCGCCTACACGCCCCCCAAGGCCACCGCACTGCACAACCCGGCCCAGGGCTTCCACGTGCTGAACTGGGCCGAAGATGCCTTGCAGGTCATGAGTGCCGCGCGGATCTGCCTGGCCCCCCTGCGCTTTGGCGCGGGCATCAAGGGCAAGCTCGTCGATGCCATGCTCTGTGGCACACCGAGCATCACCACGCCGATCGGCGCCGAAGCCATGCACGGAGACTTGCCTTGGCCCGGCGCCGTGGAAAGCAGCGCCCAGGCCCTGGCCAGGGCCGCCGTACAGCTCTACCAGGACTCATCGGCCTGGCACCGGGCCCAGGCCGCCGGCCAGGCCTTGCTGGCAGCGCGCTACGATCGACGCCTGCACGGCCCGGCGCTGGTGGCCCGGATCGAGCAATGCCGAGAGCAGCTGGTACAGCATCGCCGCGACAACTTCACCGGGGCGATGCTGCGTCACCACCATCACAAAAGCACCCAGTACATGGCCCAGTGGATCGAGGCGAAAAACCGTACGGCCTGAGGCCTCACGCGGACGGCAGGAACAATTTGCCGACCTCGATCAGTTGCGGCGCCCGGTCCGGCATCAATATCAGCGCCGAGCGCGCCGGTAGCAGCCGGCCCTCCGGCGAACGCGCAGGTTTCCTGGCGAAATTCACCGTCACCAGTGTGCCATCACTGAACGAGGTGCGCTGCACCTGGCGATCAGCCGAGAACACCTGGAAATCACTCATCCGCTCGGTGAACAGGCGCTCGTGCAGCGGCCGGAATACCCGGTCATAGGCCCGGATGAACGGCAGGTCGCGCGCCAGCACCTGGTCGTTGAGGTGATACAGCGGCGGCACCATGTACAGCAACTGCAGCAACGCCGTGCTCTCCCGTTCGCTGGAAAACTTCAGCGAACCGTATTCCCAGTGGTGCGTGCTGACCAGGCTGTCGTGAAAAACCATCTGGTACAACGGCAGGCGAAACTGTGCCGAGGTGACGAAACGCGCGACGGCGGGCTTGAGCGGGACCGGTTTGAAATACAGGTCCGGGGTTTCCGGAGGCCAGTAGCCACCGCGGTAGAACGGTGATTGCTTGTTCTTGCCGATATCCGGGTCCATCCAGGCGAACGGCTGGGTAGCAATGCCATGGCTGTAGGCAATGCCCGGCACGTAGTACGCCACCCCACCCTCGCTGCCCGTCACCAATTCCAGCTTGCGACTCGGAAACTGCAGCCGGCGCCAGCGCGCCTCGGCATCCTCGCGCTGGCTGGTTTCCCGCCCGGGGGTATAGTCCCGGAACTCGGGGCCGGCGGCATCGACATCGAGGAAGTAGCTGTTCAGCCGCCCGGCGCGGGCGACCGCACTGATGCGCTGCTGCGCATAGGGCTCGACGACCCGCGAATTGACGTAGACCCCACGGCCATTGAAGCCCCTGACCTTCTCGCCACGGCTATCGCGATAGCCCGCCGCCGCCAGTTCGTCACCCATCTGCGCCGTGGCCCAGGTCGCCCGCAGATTGGACGGATGCGCACTGCCGTAACTGTCATAGACCGCCACCAGATAACCGGCCGCCTTGGCCGCTTCCACCGCCTCGGGATGCCACAAGGCATCGCGCCAGTCATCCGCCCCCAGCCAGGCCCGGCCCAGGCCGGCCTTGCGCAGCGCCTCCACGGTGTCCAACGACAGCCCGCCCCCCCAGCGCCGGGGCGACGCCAGCCATGGCCCGAAGGCCTCCATCAACTGCCCGCGAATGCTCTGGCCCCAGGCGACATTCGCCGCAGGATCATGATTGCCCGGCAACGGCTCGACCGGCACCCGGGGCAGCACCTCCGGCAACGCCGCATTGAGCGCCCGGGTCACCTCGCGCCGACGCTGGACGGATACGCCTGTGCGCCAGTTATCGGCCTCCTGCAATGCCGCCTCGAAGCTTTCCCGCGCCGGTGGATCGAATGCCGCCCACAACTTCCATGCCAGGTGCCGATGATCCTGGCGCCGCGCGGCGAAAAACCTGAGGAAGGCGGGCCAGTCCTTGATATCCGCTGCCTTCAGCGGCCCGGCCCCCCACAGGTAGATATGCGCAGCCCCACCCAGCCTGGCGATCAGCGGCTGCTGGGCGATTTTCTGCTTCAGCGAAACCAGGTGTTGCCCGGCTTCCAGCCACTGGCGGTAGAAACGCGCCCCGTACAGCGGATCGGCCGGTCCGACCTTGATACGGACCGTGAACGGTTCCCCGTTGGCCAGGCGGTTGAACTCATGGCTGATCCGGGGCAAAGGCCGTGAATCCTGCACGACCATGCCGAAACGGGTATCGAAAGGGGTCTCGATCAGCCAGGTGATCGAATGATCACCGCGCAACTCGCTCCAGAATGGCATCGACAGCAGACCGTTGAGCGCATCGGGCTCGTAACGCCGCAGCAGCCAGTCCAGCCATTGGCTGTCATCACTGGGGACATAGGCCCCCTCCCCGAACGGCAGCGCATGGGCCTCGATGGCCCTGGCCTCCTGGGGGCGCGGCCACTCCAGCACCACCGGCTGCCCGGCACGGATCGACAGGCGCAGGGCGTCCTGCTCGATTCCAGCCTCGACCTGGAACTGATCGGCACCGTTGGTGATACGCCAGGCACGTTCGCCCACGGGAAACGCCCGCGCCGTATCGGGAAAGGCCGGTGCGCTCAGCACCGAGACCTGGCCATCATCCCGATGCAGGGTCACTTGAAGCGTTGCCGGGTCGACGCTGAAGACTCCATCGCCGTAAGGCAGGTCAACCAGCGGCTGGCCGAAAACCGGCAGGCTGGACACGCACAAGACCAGTGCCAGATACAGGCAACGAAATCGATCAATCTCTGGCAGCAGGCGCATGAGGCTCCACGGCAGTGTCCCGGCAGTTTCAAGATCCTGCGGACACTAAACGACAAAGCCCCCGTGCTCCATGGGAAAGCTCTCTTGCAGGTAGCGGAAATATCGCCAAATTACGCTGCTTAACGCCTGCCCTACGATTTCAACGGACGGCGCAGCAGGTAGGTGTCCATGATCCAGCCCTTGCGCTGCCTGGCCTCTTCGCGCAGTTCGCGGATTTTCCCGTGCACCTCGTGCAACTGGCCGCTCACCAGCAACTCATCCTCGGTCCCCAGGTAGGCACCCCAGTATATTTCCAGGGTCTGGTCGAGGAACTGACCGAAGGCACAGTGGGCATCGAGCATCACCACCACATTGTCCAGGTCGGCCGCAGCCAGGCGCCGGCCGGTGGTGATGCGGATCGGTTCGCCGATCCGGTTCAGCGGCACCCGATGACGGGCCGCCAGCGCTTGCACGCTGCTGATCCCGGGAATCACTTCGACCTCGAACGGCGGCCCGCCCAGGTCCACCACCCGCTCCAGCACCCGCAAGGTGCTGTCGTACAAACCCGGCTCGCCCCAGACCAGAAAGGCCCCGCATTCACCATCGGCCAATTCCTCATCGATCAGGCGAGCGAACAACCCGGCGCGTTGTGCATGCCAGCGTTCGACCCCGGCCTCGTAGGAATCCTCGTTTTCCTCGCGCAGCGGGTCGCTGACCTGCACCAGGCGATAACCCGGTTGCTCGATATAGCGCTCACAGATGTCCTTGCGCAACTGCACCAGTTCTTCCTTGGCCCGCCCCTTGTCCAGCAGGAAGAAAACCGAGGCGCGGTTCAGGGCCTTGACCGCCTGGATGGTGATCTGCTCCGGGTGGCCGGAGCCAATGCCAATCAATAGGACGCTCTTCACTGTTTCGCTCCAGGATAGGGTCGATGAACGCTGCCCAGCCCGTTTCAGCTTATCCGAACCTGGGCGCAAGGTTGGCAGAGAGCCGACGAAGGAGGCATTATCGGGTTGCAATAATAATAAAAGCGCTTCCCATGACTCGAACAACCCGCATCACCGATCCCTCCTACGAGCTGATGGATGACCATAACGGCCTCTCCATCATCTATCGCCAGCACGGTTTCCCGTGCCCACTGGTGCGTTGGCATTTCCACAAGGAATACGAACTGCACCTGATCGTGGCCAGCTCCGGCAAGGTCTTCATCGGCGACTATATCGGCAACTTCCACCCGTACACGCTGTTTCTCACCGGCCCCAACCTGCCCCACAACTGGATCAGCCAGGTGGCCGAGGACGAAGTGGTACCCAAGCGTGACATGCTGGTGAACTTCACCGACGAGCTGTTCGAGGAAGGCCACCAGATTTTCGCGGAACTCAAGACCCTGGCGCCGCTGCTGGAGCGGGCCCAGTACGGTATCGAGTTCCGCTGCCCGGAGACCATTGGCAAGGCTGCGCAACTGATGCAACGCATTGCCGACTCCCAGGGCGTGACACGCCTGGGGCACTTCCTGATCCTGCTGGAACTGCTCAGCAGTTGCGACGACTACCAGCTGCTTTCCGGGGTCACGACGCCGCAACTGGCCGACGAAAACAATATCGACCGCACCAACCGCGCCGTCGACTACATTTTCGCCCACTACGCCCGGGAGTTGCCGCTCGAAGAGGTCGCCGACTACCTGGGAATGAAACCCACCTATTTTTCCCGCGTGTTCAAGCAGGCTACCGGGCGCTGCTTCGTCGAGTTCGTCAATCGCCTGCGCATCAGCAAATCCTGCGAATTGCTGGTCGACGGCGACAAGCCGGTGACCGATGTGTGCTTCGAATCCGGCTTCAACAACATTTCCAACTTCAACCGGCGCTTCCAGCAACTCAAGGGCATGACGCCCTCGCACTATCGCCGCCTGGCCGTGCAACGCCTGACCGAGCAGAACCTCGGCTGACCCCCACCCGGCGCCCCACTCGGGGCGCTAGGCTGTGTATGAAATTGTTTGAAACGCAGGTTAGGCAAGGCAAAAACCGGCGAGGAAGCGCAGTTGACTGGTTGTCAATGAGCATTCCGAGCCGGTTTTTAACGCCGCATAACCAAGTTTCAAGCGATTTCATACATAGCCTAGCAGCCGACTGCCCGGCAAAACCTGTACTGATTTACCCCTCCCCCAACGCCCCTGAAATCGCGCCCTAGTGCGGCCGGCTAAACGTTGCGCCCAGCCACGCCATGCCCACCGAGTGCAAAAAAGTATCGATCAGAGTGTCTTCAAGGATTTGTCTGGCCGGCGATTGAGGGCTGTAATCAGCCTCAGATTCTTCCGGGGCACAGGAAGAGACAACAACAATAAACCGACCTTCATCGCCGCCGCGCGACAGAAGAGGAGTGTTCGATGAAAGCCATTGCAAAAGCTCTGCTCGTCTCCACCTGCCTGACCGTCAGCGGTGTCAGCCTGGGCGCCCAGACCCTGACTATCGCCACCGTCAACAACAGCGACATGATCCGCATGCAGAAGCTGTCGAAGACCTTCGAAGCCGAGCACCCGGAAATCAGGCTGAACTGGGTGGTGCTGGAAGAAAACGTCCTGCGCCAGCGCCTGACCACCGACATTGCCACCCAGGGTGGCCAGTTCGACGTGCTCACCATCGGCATGTACGAAGCCGCACTCTGGGGCGCCAAGGGCTGGCTGGAACCGATGAACAACCTGCCGGCCAGCTACGACATCGACGATGTGTTCCCATCGGTGCGTGACGGCCTGTCGGTCAAGGGCACGCTGTTCGCCCTGCCGTTCTATGCCGAAAGCTCCATGACCTACTACCGTACCGACCTGTTCAAGGACGCCGGCCTGAACATGCCCGAACGGCCGACCTGGGAACAGCTCGGCGAGTTCGCGGCCAAGCTCAACCACCCGGACAAGGAGCAATACGGCATCTGCCTGCGCGGCAAGGCCGGCTGGGGCGAGAACATGGCCCTGATCACCACCGTCGCCAACGCCTATGGCGCACGCTGGTTCGATGAGAAGTGGCAGCCGGAATTCAGTGGCTCCGAATGGAAGAATGCCCTGAATTTCTACGTCGACACCATGAAAAAGTCCGGGCCACCCGGGGCCTCGAGCAACGGCTTCAACGAGAACCTGGCGCTGTTCAACAGCGGCAAGTGTGCGATCTGGGTCGACGCCAGCGTCGCCGGCTCGTTCGTCACCGACAAGACCCAGAGCAAGGTCGCCGACCACGTCGGTTTCACCTATGCACCGCACCAGGTCACCGACAAGGGCTCGGCCTGGCTGTACTCCTGGGCGCTGGCGATCCCCACCAGTTCCAAGGCCAAGGACGCGGCAAAAACCTTCAGCAGTTGGGCGACCTCCAAGGAATACGCCGCCCTGGTAGCCAAGGAAGATGGGATCGCCAACGTACCACCGGGCACTCGCGCCTCGACCTATAGCGAGGCCTACATGCAGGCCGCACCGTTCGCGAAGATCACCCTGGAATCGCTCAAGGTCGCCAACCCGAAAGATCCGAGCGCCAAACCGGTGCCCTATGTGGGGATCCAGCTGGTGACCATTCCCGAGTTCCAGGCCATCGGTACCCAGGTCGGCAAGCTGTTCTCCGCCGCGCTGATCGGCCAGACCACGGTCGACCAGGCCCTGGCCGCCGCCCAGCAGAGTACCGAACGCGAGATGAAGCGCGCGGGCTACCCCAAATAACCCCGCAGCCCCGTGGATACACGCAACCCCGTGGCAGTCGGCTTGCTGGCGATCCGCCGAAGGCGGCCATCCGGTCAGACCGGTGGCGATCGTGAAGACGCCATCGCCAGCAAGCGGAGCGCCGCCCGACCGGCTCCCACAAAGGCATGCGTCGCTCTCCAGGGCGCAACCCACCCCCTAGCGGTTTTGAACGCCATGAACAGCACCACTGCAAAAGCTCATATGGACATCCCCCAACCGCTGCGCAAAAGCCGCCTGCGCAATCCCGGCTGGTTCCTGGTCAGCCCCTCGGTCGCCCTGTTGCTGCTGTGGATGATCGTCCCGCTGGGCATGACCCTGTATTTTTCCCTGATCCGCTACAACCTGCTCTACCCGGGGGAAAACCCGTACGTCGGCCTGGAGAACTTCAGCTATTTCCTGACCGATTCAGGCTTTCTGCCCGGTGCCGCCAATACCCTGTTGCTGGTGGGCAGCGTGCTGCTGATCAGCGTGGTGTTCGGCGTACTGATCTCGGCCCTGCTGGAAGCCAGCGAGTTCTTCGGCCGCGGTATCGTCCGGGTGCTGCTGATCTCGCCGTTCTTCGTCATGCCCACGGTCGGTGCGCTGATCTGGAAGAACCTGTTGTTCCACCCGGTCTCGGGCGTCCTGGCCGCCGTGTGGCGGCTGTTCGGCGCCGAGCCGGTGGACTGGCTGGCGCACTACCCGCTGCTGTCGGTGATCATCATCGTGTCCTGGCAATGGCTGCCGTTCGCGATCCTGATCCTGATGACCGCCATGCAATCGCTCGACCAGGAACAAAAGGAAGCCGCACGCCTGGATGGCGCCGGCCCCCTGGCGATCTTCTGGCACCTGACCCTGCCGCACCTGGCCCGGCCCATCGCCGTGGTGGTGATGATCGAAACCATCTTCCTGCTGTCGGTGTTCGCCGAAATCTTCACCACCACCAACGGCGGCCCCGGCTACGCCTCGACCAACCTCGCCTACCTGATCTACAACCAGGCGCTGGTGCAGTTCGACGTCGGCATGGCCTCCGCCGGCGGGCTGATCGCCGTGGTCATCGCCAACATCGCCGCGATCATCCTGGTGCGGATGCTCGGCAAAAACCTGACAGACAAGCCTTGAGGCCCGCGCCATGATCCTGACCCTCAAACAATCACGCCGCCTGCAGAGCGTGCTGCTCGGCCTCCTGGCCTGGGCCATCGCCCTGCTGATCTTCTTTCCGATCTTCTGGATGGTGCTGACCAGCTTCAAGAGCGAAATCGACGCCTTCGCCACGCCGCCGCAGTTCATCTTCAGCCCGACCCTGGAGAACTACCTGCACATCCAGGAGCGCAGCGGCTACCTGCGCTTCGCCTGGAACTCGGTGGTGGTATCCTTCAGCGCCACCGCCCTGTGCCTGCTGATCGCGGTACCGGCCGCCTACTCCATGGCGTTCTACGAGACCCAGCGGACCAAGCGCACCCTGCTGTGGATGCTCTCGACCAAGATGCTGCCACCGGTGGGCGTGCTGATGCCGATCTATCTGCTGGCCAAGTCGTTCAACCTGCTCGATACCCGCCTGGCGCTGATCGTGATCTACACCCTGATCAACCTGCCGATCGTGATCTGGATGGTGTACACCTACTTCAAGGACATCCCCCGGGACATCCTCGAGGCCGCCCGTCTCGACGGCGCCACGCTGCTGCAGGAAATGCTGCGGGTGCTGCTGCCGATCAGCAAGGGTGGCCTGGCCTCGACCCTGCTGCTGTCGCTGATCCTGTGCTGGAACGAAGCCTTCTGGTCACTGAACCTGACCTCTTCCAACGCCGCGCCCCTGACCGCGCTGATCGCCTCCTACTCCAGTCCCGAGGGACTGTTCTGGGCCAAGTTGTCCGCCGTCTCGACTCTCGCCTGTGCGCCGATCCTGATCTTTGGC
Organism: Pseudomonas vanderleydeniana; assembly: GCF_014268755.2. NCBI lineage: Bacteria > Pseudomonadati > Pseudomonadota > Gammaproteobacteria > Pseudomonadales > Pseudomonadaceae > Pseudomonas > Pseudomonas vanderleydeniana. The sequence continues at coordinate 3,942,542 of NZ_CP077093.1, forward strand.
TGGATCAGCCAGAAACAGCTGGTGCGCGGCCTGTCCTTCGGTGCCGTGAAGTAATGAATACAACACGGTCCCGGTAGGAGTCGGGCTCGCCCGCGAAGGCGCCGGACCAGACACCGCAATTCGTCGGATCCGGCCTCTTGGCGGGCAAGCCCGACTCCTACAGGGACCGGTGTTCTGCCAAACAATCGAGGAGCCACACCATGGCCAACCTGAAAATCAAGCATCTGCAAAAAGGCTTCGAAGGCCTCTCCATCATCAAGGGCATCGACCTGGAAGTACGCGACCGCGAGTTCGTAGTCTTCGTCGGCCCGTCCGGCTGCGGCAAGTCGACCCTGCTGCGGCTGATCGCCGGCCTCGAGGAAGTCACCTCGGGCACCATCGAACTGGACGGACGCGACATCACCGACGTCAGCCCGGCCAGGCGCGACCTGGCGATGGTGTTCCAGACCTACGCCCTGTACCCGCACATGAGCGTGCGCAAGAACATGTCCTTCGCCCTCGACCTGGCCGGCGTCGCCAAGGCCGAAGTCGAGCGCAAGGTCAACGAGGCCGCACGCATCCTCGAACTCGGCCCGTTGCTCGAACGCAAGCCCAAGCAGCTCTCCGGCGGCCAGCGCCAACGGGTGGCCATCGGCCGGGCCATCGTGCGCAATCCGAAGATCTTCCTGTTCGACGAACCACTGTCCAACCTCGACGCGGCCCTGCGGGTACAGATGCGCCTGGAACTGGCACGCCTGCACAAGGAGCTGCAGGCGACCATGATCTACGTGACCCACGACCAGGTCGAGGCCATGACCCTGGCCGACAAGGTGGTGGTGCTCAATGGCGGTCGCATCGAGCAGGTCGGCTCGCCCCTGGAGTTGTATCACGCCCCCGTCAACCTGTTCGTCGCGGGCTTTCTCGGCACACCGAAGATGGGTTTTCTCAGGGGCAAGGTCAGCCGGGTCGACAGCCAGGGCTGCGAGGTCGAACTGGAAGCCGGTACCCGCATCAGCCTGGCACAAAGTGGTGCCAGACTCAGCGTCGGCAGTCCGGTGACCCTGGGTATCCGTCCGGAGCATCTGGAGATCGCCAAGCCCGGCGACTGCGTCCTGCGCGTCACCGCCGACGTCGGCGAGCGCCTGGGCAGCGACACCTACTGCCACGTCCGCACACGCTCCGGCGAAGCCCTGACCATGCGTATCCGCGGCGACCTGGCCAGCCAGTACGGTGAAACCCTCGACCTGCACCTGGACAGCCAGCACTGCCACCTTTTCGATGCCGATGGCGTTGCACTGCCCCGCGTGCTGCGTGCCGCGGCCTGATCAAGAGAACTGCGCAATGAACCTGAACAAACAGAACCTGCACAACCTGTCCGCGCACATCGTCCTACCCGACTACGTGGCGAGCCAAACCCGGCAAGGTATCGCCCATATCGGCGTCGGCGGCTTCCACCGTGCCCACCAGGCCTACTACACCGACGCCCTGATGAACCTCGGCGAGGGCCACGACTGGAGCATCTGCGGCATCGGCCTGCGCCGCGAGGACCAGGGCGTTCGCGACGCCCTGGCGGCCCAGGATTACCTCTACACCCTCTATGAGCTGGGCGACGGCGACGATACCGAAACCCGCGTCATCGCCTCCATCAGCGGCATGCTGCTGGCCCAGGATGGCGCCCAGATGCTGATCGACAAGCTGGCTTCGGCCGAGATCCGCATCGTTTCGCTGACCATCACCGAAGGTGGCTACTGCATCGACGACAGCAACGGCGAATTCATGAGCCAACTGCCGCAGATCCAGCACGACCTGCAGTACCCGGACGCCCCCCAGACCGTCTTCGGGTTCCTCTGCGCGGCCCTGGCCAAGCGGCGTGCCCAGGGCATCCCGGCCTTTACCCTGATGTCCTGCGATAACCTGCCGCACAACGGCGCGGTGACCCGCAAGGCGCTGCTGGCCTTCGCCGCGCTGCGCGATCCCGGGCTACATGACTGGATCGCCGCCAACGTGAGCTTTCCCAACGCCATGGTCGACCGCATCACGCCGATGACCAGTTCCGCCCACCGCCTGCAACTGCATGACGAGCATGGGGTCGACGACGCCTGGCCGGTGGTCTGCGAACCTTTCGTGCAGTGGGTGCTGGAGGACAGGTTCAGCAACGGTCGCCCCGCCTGGGAAAAGGTCGGCGTGCAATTCACCGACGACGTCACCCCTTACGAGGAGATGAAGATCAAGCTGCTCAACGGCAGCCACCTGGCCCTCACCTACCTGGGTTTTCTCAAGGGCTACCGCTTCGTTCACGAAACCATGAACGATCCGTTGTTCGTCGCCTACATGCGCGCCTACATGGACCTGGACGTCACCCCGCAATTGGCGCCGGTACCGGGTATCGACCTGGGTGACTACAAGAACACCCTGGTCGAGCGTTTCTCCAACCAGGCCATCGCCGACCAATTGGAACGGGTGTGTTCCGACGGTTCCTCGAAGTTTCCCAAGTTCACCGTCCCGACCATCAACCGGCTGATCGCCGATGGCCGCGACACCGAACGCGCCGCACTGGTGGTGGCGGCCTGGGCCCTGTACCTCAAGGGTGTCGATGAAAACGGCGTGCGCTACCGTATCCCCGACCCACGGGCCGAGTTCTGCCAGGCACTGGTCACCGACGACACCCTGATCGTGCAGCGCCTGCTGGGCGTGGAGGAAATCTTCGGCACCGCCATTCCCAGGTCCGAGGCTTTCATCACGGCCTTTGAAGACGGCTATAACAGCCTGCGCGAAGTGGGCGTGAGCAAAACCCTGGAGCGCCTGACGCGACCATGAAGCGCAAACTCTACCTCGGTATCGACTGCGGCACCCAAGGCACCAAGGCCCTCGTCCTCGACAGTGTCAGCGGTCAGGTACTGGGCCAGGGTGGCGCGCCTCACGACCTGATCAGCGGCGCCAACGGACGCCGCGAGCAGGACACCGGACAATGGCTGCAGGCCTTCACCCAAGCGACGCACCAGGCCCTGCAGGCCGCACAGGTCGATGGCCAGGCCATCCTCGCTCTCGGTGTCTCGGGGCAGCAGCACGGCCTGGTGCTGCTCGACGAACAAGGCCAGGTCCTGCGTCCGGCCAAACTCTGGTGCGACACCGAAAGCACCCCGCAGAACCAGCAGTTGCTGGACTACCTGGGTGGCGAACAAGGCTCGCTGGAGCGCCTGGGCCTGGTGATCGCGCCTGGCTACACCGTGTCCAAGCTGCTCTGGACCCGGGAACACCACCCGGACCTGTTCGCCCGTATCGCCCACGTCCTGCTGCCTCACGATTATCTCAACTACTGGCTCACCGGTCGCGCCTGTGCCGAATATGGCGACGCCTCCGGCAGCGGCTATTTCGACGTACGCCAACGCGGCTGGGATTTGCCATTACTGCAGCACATCGACCCCGGCGGCCGCTTGCAAAAGGCCTTGCCGGAACTGATCGAGGCCCACCAGCCGGTCGGCCAGATACGGCCCGAGATCGCCCGGCAACTGGGGATCAACCCCCAGGCCGTGGTCGCCAGCGGAGGTGGCGACAACATGATGGGCGCCATCGGTACCGGCAATATCCGCCCCGGTGTGATCACCATGAGCCTGGGTTCGTCCGGTACGGTCTACGCCTATGCCGACCAGCCATTGATCAGTCCCGAGGCCTCGGTCGCCGCCTTCTGCTCCTCCAGCGGTGGCTGGCTGCCGCTGATCTGCACCATGAACCTGACCAACGCCACCGGCGCGGTGCGCGAGTTGTTCAAGCTCGACCTGGATGAGTTCAACAACCTGGTGACGCAGGCGCCGATCGGTGCCGAGGGTGTCAGCATGCTGCCGTTCCTCAACGGCGAGCGGGTACCCGCCCTGCCCCAGGCCACCGGCAGCCTGCTGGGCCTGAGCCTGACCAATCTGACCCAGGCCAACCTGTGCCGCGCCGTGGTCGAGGGCACCACCTTCGGCCTGCGCTATGGCCTCGATCTATTGCATGGCAACGGTCTGCAGGGCGAGAGTATCCGCCTGATCGGCGGCGGCGCGAAGAGCCCTGTCTGGCGGCAGATGGTCGCCGACATCATGGGTACCCCGGTCATCTGCACCGAACAGAGCGAGGCAGCAGCCCTTGGCGCGGCGATCCAGGCCGCCTGGTGCGAGTCAGGAACACTTCACGGCCTGGCCGAACTGTGCGAGCGTTGCGTCAGTCTCGATAGGGGCAGCGAAACCCGGCCCATCCCGGCCCATGTCAGCGCCTATCAACCGATCTATCACCGCTACCGTCAACAGGTCGCGGCCCTTCAAGAGTGAGCATTCATGTATCTGGTCTGTGGTGAAGCGCTGTTCGATTTCTTCAGCGAGCCCGACGCAAGCGGGCAAACCTCGAAAGTGAACTTCAAGGCGATTGCCGGTGGCTCGCCCTTCAACGTCGCAGTGGGGCTGCGTCGCCTCGGCGTGGAGTCCGCGCTGTTCGCCGGGCTGTCCAACGACTACCTGGGACGGCGCCTGCAGCAGGTCCTGCAGGAAGAAGGTGTGCGCGCCGATTACCTGCGGGACTTCGATGCGCCCACCACCCTGGCGATGGTCGCGGTCGGTGCCGATGGCTCTCCCCAGTACAGTTTCCGTGGAGAGGGCTGCGCCGATCGCCAACTGCTGCCGGAGCACCTGCCTCAACTGGATGAGGCGGTTCGCGGTCTGCACATCGGCTCCTACTCGCTGGTGGTTCAGCCGATCGGCGATACGCTGCTGACGCTGGTCCGCCAGGAAAGCGGCCGCCGACTGATCACTCTCGATCCCAACGTACGCCTCAACCCGCAACCGGATATCGCATTGTGGCGCGAGCGTATCGCCGCCCTGGCCGAACACGCCGACCTGATCAAGGTCAGCGACGAAGACCTGCACCTGCTCTACCCCGATCGCGAACCGCAGGATGTGGCCCACGAATGGCTGGAGCAGCGCTGCCAGTTGGTATTCCTCACCCGTGGGCGCCAGGGCGCCAGCGTCTACAGCCGTCGCCATGGGCATTGGTCGGTCGCGGCCCGCGAAGTCGTCACAGCCGACACCGTGGGTGCCGGTGACACCTTCCAGGCGGCGCTGATCACCTGGCTGACCGAGCAGCAGCTGGATTCGGTGCAGGGCCTGGAGCGCCTGGAGAAGGCGCAGATCGACGCGATGCTGGATTTTGCCATCAGCGCCGCGGCCATCACCTGCAGCCGCGTCGGCCCGGACCTGCCCTACCGCCACCAGGTCGCCTGAGTGCGGCAGGTATCAGTAACCCTTTGAAACGACCCGGTCCCTGGTCGACCTCAACGGTGCGGTGATTCACCATCGTCGACCAGCCCCCAATCCTTGACGTCCGGCTGCGGCGCCGCCGCTGGCGGGGCCGGTGGGGTTTTCTGCTGAATCGCTGCGCCGTCCTGGTGCAGCTTCAGGCGCAGGCGCAGGTTGTTCACCGAATCGGCGTTCTTCAGCGCTTCGTCCTCGTCGATCGCCCCTTCCACCACCAGGTTGAACAGCGCCGTGTCGAACGTCAGCATGCCGCTGACCTCGGACTTCTCCATGATGCCCTTGAGCTCGGAGAACTCGTTGCGCTTGATGAAATCGCGAATCGTCGGCGTGCCCAGCATCACTTCGACCGCCGCCCGACGCTTGCCGTCAGTGGTGCGCACCAGGCGCTGGGAGACGAAGGCCTGCAGGTTGTTGCCCAGGTCGTTGAGCAACTGCGGACGGCGGTCCTCGGGGAAGAAGTTGATGATGCGGTCCAGCGCCTGGTTGGCGTTGTTGGCGTGCAGGGTGGAAATCGCCAGGTGCCCGGTGTCGGCAAAGGCCAGGGCGTGTTCCATGGTCTCGCGGTCGCGAATCTCGCCGATCAGGATCACATCCGGGGCCTGGCGCAGGGTGTTTTTCAGCGCGGCATGGAAACTGCGAGTGTCGACCCCCACTTCACGCTGGTTGATGATCGACTTCTTGTGCCGATGGATATACTCGACCGGGTCCTCGATGGTAATGATGTGACCGCTGCTATGCCGGTTGCGGTAGTCGATCAGCGCCGCCAGGGAGGTGGATTTGCCCGAGCCGGTAGCCCCGACGAACAGCACCAGGCCGCGCTTTTCCATGATGGTATCGAGCAGGATCGGCGGCAGCTTGAGGTCTTCGAAACGGGGGATCTCCAGCTTGATGTTACGGGCGACGATGGAGACTTCGTTACGCTGCTTGAAAATGTTGACCCGGAAACGCCCGACGCCCGGCAATGACAGCGCCAGGTTCATTTCCAGTTCGCGGTCGAACTGCTGGCGCTGTTCGGCGTCCATGATACCGTCGGCAATCAGCGCCACCTCACCGGCCTTGAGCGCGTCGGTGCCCAACGGCTTGAGTACGCCATTGAACTTGGCGCAGGGCGGAGCGCCGGTCGACAGGTACAGGTCCGAGCCGTCCTGGGCGGCGAGGAGTTTCAATAAGGCGTGAATGTCCATGGCAACGATGTCCGCAATACAGTCGAAAGAGGTTGAAATGCTCAACCAGGCGTCATTTCAGATTGGCAACGGTCTACAGCTTGGCGGGATAATAGTGCGCCACGCAACTCAAAGCTTCACCTTCAAGGCATGTTTATGAACGGATTGCCCGGCGACAACGACGTCGCCACCCTGCTGGCTCACATGGACTGGTCCCGGACGACCCTCGGCCCGCGACAGGACTGGCCACAGAGCCTGCGCACGGCTGCCGATATCGTCGTCCACGCGCCCATGCCGATGCTGCTGATGTGGGGCCCGGAACGCGTACAGATCTACAACGACGGTTTTTCACGGCTTTCGGGCAACAAACATCCCCAGGCTTTTGGGCAGCCGTTCGAGCTGACCTGGCCGGAATACCTGGAGTTTAGCGCACCGCTGTTACAGGCAGTAGCACAGGGCCATAGCGTCGACCTGGCGGAGCAGCAGTTCATCCTGCAACGCCCCGAAGGCGAACTCGACCTCTGGCTGGACCTGACCTACAGCCCGGTACGTGACGAAGCGGGCGAAGTCGCCGGCGTACTGGTCACCGCCATCGAAGTCAACGAACGGCGACTGCGGACCCTGGAACTGCAGCAGCGTTCCGAGGCGAGCATCAGGGCCCAGCACGACAGCGAGGAGCGCCTGCAACTGGCGATGGCGGCCACCGGCACCCTGGGGACCTGGGACTGGGACATCGACCAGGACCGTTTCGTGACCGATGCCCGGTTTGCCCGGCTGCATGGTGTCGACCCGGCACTGGCGGCACAGACGCCCCTGAGCGTGTACATGGAAAGCGTGCACCCGGAAGACCGTGGGCTGGTGGCACGCGGCATCAAGCACTGCCTGGAGAACAACACCGAGCACGCCGAAGAGTACCGGGTCCAGACCGATGGCCAGATCCGCTGGGTGTTCGCGCGCGGTCGCTGCTACCAGGGCCCCCATGGCCGAGTGCAGCGCTTTGTCGGCGCCGCCCTGGACATCACCGAACGCAAGCAGAACGAACAGGCCCTGCGCCAGAGCCAGACCGAACTGCAGTTGGTGATCAACGCCGTACCGGCGCTGATCGCCTACGTCGACCGTGAAGAGCGCTTTCGCCTGAACAACAGCGCCTACCTCAACTGGTTCGGCAAGACGCCACAGGAGCTCTACGGCAAGACCCTGCGTGAGGTGCTCGGCGACCAGGCCTATGCCATGCGCGCCGAGCACATTGCCTCGGCCCTGGCGGGCAAGGCCTGCAGCTTCAACCTCGACACTCCTTATCGCGACGGGAACATGCGCCATGCCAACATGCGCTACCTGCCACGTTTCGGCCAGGATGGGGCGGTGAACGGTTTCTACATCTTCGTCAGCGATGAAACCGAGCGCAAACGTACCGAAGACGCGCTGCTCAACCTCAATGAAACCCTCGAGGAACGCGTGGCCCAGCGCACACAGGCACTGGCCGAGTCCAACCAGCGCCTGCAGAACGAGATGTTCGAACGCGAACGCGCCGAGGACGCCCTGCGCCATGCCCAGAAGATGGAAGCCGTCGGCCAGCTCACTGGCGGCATTGCCCATGATTTCAACAACATGCTCACGGGCATCATCGGCAGCCTGGACCTGATGCAACGCTACATCGCGGCCGGACGCAGTGCCGAGATCGGCCGTTTTGCCGATGCCGCCGTCAGTTCCGCCCAACGTGCCGCCGCCCTGACCCACCGCCTGCTGGCGTTTTCCCGCCGCCAGTCCCTGGACCGCCGCCGCATCGATCCCAACCAGTTGGTGCAGTCACTGCAAGAGCTGTTCAGTCGCACCAAAGGCGCCCATATCGAGCTACAGGTCCGTCTCGGCCAGGAGGTGTGGCCGGTCAACACCGACACCGGGCAACTGGAAAGCGCCCTGCTCAACCTGGTCATCAACGCCCGCGACGCCATGCCCGGCGGCGGCACACTGCTGATCGAGACCGCCAACAGCTACCTCGACGGCAGCGATATCAGCACCGTGGAGCCGGTCAAGGCCGGGGACTACGTGATGATCGGGGTCAGCGACAATGGCACCGGCATGAGCCCTTCGGTGATGTCCAAGGCCTTCGACCCGTTCTTCACCACCAAGCCGATCGGCCAGGGCACGGGCCTGGGCCTGTCGATGATCTATGGCTTCGCCCAGCAATCCGGCGGTCACGTCACGCTGCACAGCAAGCCTGGCGAAGGTACCTGCGTGCGCCTGTACCTGCCGCGTTTCCATGCCCAGGCGGTGGAAACGGCGCCACCACCGAATAGCCCGCAATCGCCCACCGCGTCGGCCGACGAGTCGGTGATGGTGGTCGAGGACGATCCGGCGGTACGCATGCTGGTGCTCAGCCTGCTCGACGAACTGGGCTATACCGTGCACCCGGCCGCCGATGCCAGGACCGCCCTGCCACTGCTGGAATCGTCGTTGCGTATCGATCTGCTGGTGACCGATGTCGGCCTGCCCGGCATGAATGGCCGGCAACTGGCCGAGATCGCCCGCCAGCACCGTCCCGGGCTCAAGGTGCTGTTCATGACCGGTTATGCGCAGAAAGCCGCCGAACGCCAGGGTTTTCTCGAGGAAGGCATGGACCTGATCGCCAAGCCCTTCACCCTCGACCTGCTGGCCAACCGGGTGCGCGACATGCTCGGCCATTCGAGCTGATTTCAGGCATAATCGCGCAGCCCCGGCAGCCGCCCCACCGTTTCAAGGTAACCCGTCAATGAAAGCCCAAGCCCGCCACATCCTGGTCAAGACCGCCGAGGAAGCCGAACAGCTCAAGCAGCGCATCGCCAAGGGCGAGGCCTTCGACGTACTGGCCAAGAAGTACTCCACCTGCCCGTCGGGCAAGCGCGGCGGCGACTTGGGCGAGATTCGCCCGGGGCAGATGGTGGGGGCCATCGACCAGGTGATCTTCAAGAAACCACTGCGCACCGTGCACGGGCCGATCAAGAGCAAGTTCGGTTACCACCTGGTGCAGGTGTTCTACCGCGACTGAGCCTGAAACCGCGTTATCGTTCTTCGCCGATGAATCGGGCTCCCACAGGGTATGTCCTCAAAATCGGGCGAGTGCTCTACAGATACCTGGTATCAGGAGTGCACCTTGTGGGAGCCGATTCATCGGCGAAGAGGCCGGCAAGCACAACACACCGCCTGGGTCAGCCCCTGGGGATCAACGCCCCACGCACCTGAATCACCCGACTCGCCAAGCGATGCCCCGCCAGTGCCGCCGCCCGCGGATCGCCACCGGTCAAGCGACTGGCCAGGTATCCGGCGCTGAACGAGTCACCTGCGGCGGTAGTGTCCACCACCGTTTCAACCCGCTGCGCCGGCACTTCGAACGCCTCGCCCTCGCACTGGACCAGGCAACTCTCGGCACCACGCTTGACCACCACCTCGGCCACGCCAAACGCCTCGCATGCGCCGAACACCGCGCCGGCATCGATGTGGCCGAACAACGCCTGCTCGTCCTCCAGGGTCAAAAGGGCCAGGTCGACATAGGGCAACACGGAACGATAAGCCGCCCGCGCCTGCTCGACGCTCGCCCACAAGCGAGGCCGGTAGTTGTTGTCGAAGACCACCCGTGTATCGCCCTCACGCGACTGGCGCAACACTGCAAGCAGCTTTTCTCGGCCGACCTCACCAAGCACCGCCAGGGTGACACCGCTGAAATACAGCACATCGTAGTCCGGCAGCGCAGCCAGGACCGGCTCGGCAGCCGGCGTATCAAAGCACTCACGGACCGCCGCTTCGTTGCGCCAGTAAAGAAACTTCCGCTCACCGCGCTCATCCGTCTGGATGCAGTACAAGCCGGGCAGACGACCCGGTAGGCGCTGGACCTGATCCAGGCCAATACCTTCTTCAGCCCAGATCCGGCACATGGCGTCGCTGAAGCTGTCATCGCCCAGGGCGGTGACGTAATCCACCGAACCGCGCCCGGCCAGTTCGCGGGAGAGATACACGGCGGTGTTCAGGGTGTCGCCGCCGAAGCTCTGCTGCAGGCTGCCATCGGCGTGTTGTTGCAATTCGATCATGCACTCGCCGATCAGGGCGATCCGCGGTGGCGGCAGGGTCAATCTACTCATGCTGAAAGCCTCGTGTTGGCAGGTCCGCCCCCTTCGCGGATAAATCCAGCTCCCACAGGATGGGCGCGCACCTGTCATCGGGGTGTGCACCTGTGCCTGTGGGAGCCGGATTTATCCGCGAAGCGATCTCAAGTCAGAAACAGGTCTCGAAGGTCTCGACCACCCGCAACTGCTCATCGACGATGCAGCCCACCCGCCACTTGTCGAAGGTCAGGCACGGGTGGGAAGTGCCGAAGGAAATGATATCCCCCACCCGCAGCTCACACCCCGGCGCCACGCTCATGAAGGCATGCTGGTCCATCACCGCCGTGACCTTGCAGGCACTGACATCCTCGCCCACAGCCGGCAACGCACCGGCCTTGTAGCGCAGCAACGGCATCGGCAGCCCGGCATCGAACGCCACGTCGCGCTTGCCCAGGGCGATTACCGCAAAACCCGGCTCCGGCATCGACTGCACATGGGCCCAGACCTCCATGGCCGGACGCAGCCCCTCCTCCAGGTCGGAGCGGCGATGCAGCACGCAGCACTGCGCCTCCTTGTAGATGCCGTGGTCATGCGCCACATAACTGCCGGGACGCAGCACACTGAGGAAACGCCCGTCGGCATTCTGCGCCTTGAACTCCTCGGCGATCAGGTCATACCAGGCCGAGCCGGAGGCGGTGATGATCGGCTTGTCCCGGGCGAAGGCGCCGCTGTCCTGCAACTGTACCGCCAGGCGTACCAGGGAGCCGGCAAAGGCGCGAATCCCGCTGACCGCCTGCTCGCCATGAATCACCCCCTCGTAGCCTTCGATACCGGTCAAGGCCAGCGCCGGTTGGGCCTGGATCGCCTGGGCGAGATCGAGCACCTGCTGCTCGCTGCGGCAACCGCAGCGGCCACCGACCACGCCGTACTCGATCATCACGTTGAGTGTCAGGCCTCGGTTGGCGAAGAACTCGCCAAGGGCCACGACGTTATCCGGATGATCGACCATGCAGTGGAACTCGAATTGCGGGTCGGCCAATAGTTCGGCAACCAGCGCCATGTTCGGCGTGCCGACCAACTGGTTCGCCATCAGCACCCGTCGCACCCCGGCGGCGTAGGCAGCGCGGGTCTGCACCGCGGTGGCCAGGGTCAGGCCCCAGGCACCCTGGGCCAGTTGGCGCTGAAACAACGCCGGGACCATGCTGGTCTTGCCGTGGGGAGCCAGCTCGGCACCGCTGCGGCGTACGAAGTCCTGCATCCAGCGGATATTGTGCTCCAGCGCCGCACCGTGCAGGACCAGGGCCGGCAGGCTGACGTCACTGACCAGTTGGGCGCCGATGGCGGCCGCGCCTTTTTCCACCAGGGGAAGGTTGACAGGCATGTTCAAGACTCCTATGGAGGCGGCCGCAAGCAGCCGCTGCTAATCGTTGATACGACGCGCCAGGTTGTTCGCGCTGTCGATCAGCACCCGGCGATAGTCGTTGTAGTTATTCTTCGCATCCGCCCTCGGGGCGACGATGCACAGGGTCGCGATGCAGATACCGCGCTCATCCTTGACCGGCGCGGCGAAGCAATGGGTAAAGGTGTCGGCAACGCTGTCGAAGGAGAAGAACCCGTCGATCCCGGCCTGGCGGATTTCCTTGAGAAACACCTCCAGCGGCAGGCGCTGGCCATCGGGCAGGATGAAATCGTCGGGGTCGATCAGGTCGACGATGGCCTGGTCGCTCAAGTGCGCCAGCAGCAGGCGCCCGGAAGCGGTCCAGGGAATCGGGGCGTTTTCACCGATATCCGAGGAAATACGAAAATGCCGCTCGCCCTCCTTCATCAGCGCCACCGTGTACTTGCGCCCGTTGAGCAGGCACATCTGTGCGGTTTCACGGGTCTGGCTGACGATTTCCTGCAGGGCGTGGTCGGCCTCGCGGCTCAAGTCGAAGTGACGCAGGTGCGCCTGCCCGAGAAAGTACAACTGGCGGCCCAGATAGACATGCCCTTCCTTGCCGACCGGCTCCAGGATGCGTCGCTCCAGCAGCGACGCCACCAGCTCGTAGACGGTCGACTTGGGGCTGCCGATACCACCGGCAATATCATTGGGACGCAGTGGCTGGCCGACCTCCTTGAGGTAATCGAGGATATCGAACGCCCGGTCCAGCCCCTTTGCGCGGCGCTTGATGGTGTCTTCGGTCATGATCAGTGCAATCCCATTGAAAAATTGCCGGGGAGTTTACCCAGAGAGCCACGGTGATCGTTAGGGCCTCTTCGCCGGCAAGCCCGGCTCCCACGGACGCGACAAGCCTGCAGGAGCGCGGCCTGCCCGCGAACGGCGCCCCAGGCTCACTTCTTCCGGTAGGCGATACAGTCGATCTCGACCTTGCAGTCGACCATCATGTTCGCCTGTACGCAGGCCCGCGCCGGCGCATGCTCGGGCTTGAAGTACTCGGCGAACACCTTGTTGAAACTCCAGAAGTCCCGTGGGTCTTCCAGCCAGACCCCGGCCCGTACCACATCCTCCAGGCCATAGCCGGCCTCTTCGAGAATGGCGATCAGGTTCTTCATGGTCTGGTGCGTCTGCTCGACGATACCGCCGCTGATGATCTCGCCATCGACCGCCGGCACCTGGCCGGACACGTGCAGCCAGCCATCGGCTTCGACGGCCCGGGCGAATGGACGCGGCTGCCCGCCTCCTGCGGTGCTGCCAGTGCCGTAACGAGTAATGCTCATGATGTGCTCCTTGAGTGAGAGTTAAAAACGGGTGTTCTTGAGAAATTCCGCCAGGCGCGGCGACTGCGGACGCTCGAACAGTTCCTTGGGTGGTCCCTGTTCCTCGATGCGCCCCTGGTTCATGAAGACGATCTTGTCCGAGACCTCGAAGGCAAAGCGCATTTCATGAGTGACCAGGAGCATGGTCATGCCCTCCTCGGCCAGGCCCTTGATCACCGCCAGCACTTCACCGACCAGTTCCGGGTCCAGTGCCGAGGTCACTTCGTCGAACAGCATCAGGCTCGGGTTCATGGCAATGGCCCGGGCGATCGCCACCCGCTGCTGCTGGCCGCCGGACAGTTGCCCCGGATAATGATCGCGGCGCTGCAACAGACCGACCCGCTCCAACCATTTCTCGGCCAGGGCCACGGCCTGGTCCCTGGGCAGCTTCTTGACCTTGAGCAGGCCCAGGGTGACGTTCTGCAACGCCGTCAGGTGCGGAAACAGGTTGAACTGCTGGAACGCCATCCCGGTCATGGCCCGATGCTGGGCGATGACTTTCTCCGGATGGCGAACGCGCTTGCCGTCCACCTCGCTGTAGCCGATGGACTCGCCATCGAGGGTGATCTGCCCACCCTGGAACTCTTCGAGCAGATTCACGCAGCGCAGCAGCGTGGTCTTGCCCGAGCCGCTGGAGCCGATCAGCGTGACCACGTTGCCACGCTGCATGTCCAGGTCGACGCCCTTGAGCACTTCGAGCTGGCCGTATTGCTTGTGCAGCCCGCGAATGCTGAGCAGTGCTTGCTTGTCGTTTGTCGCAATCATGGCAACGCCACCCGCTTTTCAATGTGCCGACCGAGCAGTTCGATGGCGTAGTTGATGATGAAGAACAGGAACCCGGCGAACAGGTAGAACTCCAGGGTCATGAAGGTCCGTGCGATCACCTGCTGGGTGCTGAGCAGCAGCTCGGCCACACCGATGACCGACAACAGGGTCGAGGCCTTGACGATCTCGGTCGACGAGTTGACCCAGGTCGGCAGGATCTGCCGCAGCGCCTGGGGCAGCAGCACGTAGCCCAGGGCCTGGAAGAAGGTCAGGCCGATCGCCTGGCTGGCCTCCATCTGTCCACGGGGAATGGCCTGCAGCGAACCGCGGACGATTTCCGCGACGTGCGAGCCGCAGAACAGCGTCAGGCCCAGGGCTCCGGCCTGGAACGCGCTGATCTGCCAGCCCAGGGCCGGTGCCATGTAGAAACAGGCCAGCACCAACACGAACACCGGTGTCCCGCGGATCAGGTCGACATAGAGCCGAAATGGCAGGCGCATCCAGACATTGCCGTAGGTCAGCACCAATCCGGCGACGATGCCGATCAAGGTACCGCAGACGATCGCCAGGGCCGAGCACTGCACGCTGGTCAGGAAGCCCTGCCACAGCGGCTCGCGAGCGACCCACAGCTCATGCAGCCAACTTGGGGATTCGTACATGGCAGGCTCCTAGCGGCGAATCGCCAGACGCTGTTCGAGCTGACGCAGCATCAGGGCAATGAGGTAACAGGCAGCCACGTAGAGCGCGGTGGTCACCAGCCAGGTTTCGATCACCCGGTAGCTCTCCACGTTGATCTTGCGGGCGTAATAGGTCAGCTCCGGCACGGCGATGGCGGCCGCCAGGGAGGTGTCCTTGAACAGCGAGATGAAGTTGTTGGACAGCGCCGGCAGCACATTGCGCAGCATCACCGGCACCGTGATGTAGGCACGCACCTGCCACTCGCCCAGGCCGATCGCCAGCCCGGCCTCGCGCTGGCCCTTGGGAATGCTCAGCAGGCCGGCACGGAACACTTCGGTCAGATAGGCGCCGGCATACAGCGACAGGGTGATGATGAACGAGGGGATCTTGTCCAACCGGATGCCCAGGCTCGGCATGGCGAAATAGATCAACAGGATCAGCACCAGGATCGGCGTATTGCGGATCACCGTGACGTACACCGAGGCCAGCGTGCGCAGAGTGCGATGCTTGCTGAGCAAGGCGAACGCCATCATCAGGCCGATCACGCAGCCGATGGCGATCGACACCAGCGCCAGCTCCAGGCCCAACCCGAGCCCTGCGAGCAAGCTGGGGAAGTCACGCCAGACGGCAGCAAAATTCAACTGATAGTTCATGGTTCACAGTACCTTCGACAGGGCACCGCCGACGGTGCCCTGTCCTTGAGGGGTCACTTGAATTCGACGGGGAAACCGATTTCCGGGGTGGGCAGGTCGACCCCGAACCACTTCTTGAAGGAAGCGGCATAGGTCGGGAACTCGACACCGGTCATCGACTCATGCAGGGCGGTGTTGACGAAGTTCAGCCAGTCCTGGTCGCCGCGCTTGACCGCACAGGCGTAGGTTTGCGGGCTCCAGGCGTAGGCCGGGCTGCGGTAGCGACCGGGGTTCTGCACCATCAGGTACTTGACCGAGGACTGGTCGGTGGCGGCGGCATCGGCCCGTCCCGAGTTCACGGCCTGGTACATCAGGTCGACGCTGTCGTACTGGTCGACCTTGGCCTGCGGCAGTGCCTGGTGCACCAGTTCCTCGGCGTAGACGTTCTGCAGCACGGCCACGGTGACCTTGTCGCCAGCGGCCTTGAGGTCGTCGATCTCCTTGTACTTGCTGTTGTTCGGCAACAGCAGGCCAACCCCTTCGCGGTAGTAAGGCAGGGTGAACGCCACCTGTTGGGCACGGCTGGCGGTGACGGTGATGAACTGGCAACTGATGTCGACCTTGTCGGTCAGCAGGTTGGGAATCCGCGCGTCGGACGACTGCACCACGTACTCGACCTTGCTGGCGTCATTGAACAGGCCCTTGGCAATCATTGCGCCGATGTCGATATCGAAGCCCTGCAACTTGCCGTCTGCGCCCTGGAAGTGCCAAGGCGCGTTGGTGCTGCCGGTGCCGACAATCAGGTGACCGCGCTTGAGCACACTGTCGAGCTTGCTGTCAGCGGCCTGGGCCGTCCCGACCGCAACCGCCGTGGCGGCCAGAATGAAAGCACAGGCTTTGAACAAGGAAGGTACGCGTTGCATGACGTTGCACTCCGATGATGTGTATTCCGCTATAGCGGAACTTGGTATGTAACAACGGAATAGACAGCAGAAAGTGTGCCACAGGAAATCGCAGTCGTTAATCGATCGGGTAAAATTCAGGAAAATCAGACAGATAGATTCTTCAAGGAAAAGCAGTGACGGAGGGGGCGCCGGGGCAGGTGCTACGGAAGGCCACGCGGGAGTGGGTGCCTGGGCCCCAAAGCGGTGCGCGCGCGCCCCCTGTGATGCGAGGGGTTCCTTCGCTCCGGTCCGACGCCTCGGTAAGTCCGGCTCCCACGCGGTATTGTCGTGCCCAGAAGTCGTGTGAACACTGAAAACCGTGGGAGCCGGATTTATCCGCGAAGAGGCAAGCAGGTTCGATGCAAAACCCGGATAAGCCCACCGGCTTCCGCTTTGCCCCGCCGAGGCAAACCGCTAGGATACCGCCCTCTTCCCACCGCCCTTGCGGGCCTACATGGATGTCGTGATGCGTTCGCTGCTTCTGTTCTGTTTCGTAACACTGATCACCGGCTGCAGCATCAGGCAGCAAGTCACTCCGGTGGACTTCGCCGCCAACCCCGCCGCGCGGATCTGCGTGATTCCGGCCGATGGCGTGCGCGAGTCGTTTACCGATGCCTATGCCAATGCCCTGAAAGCCAAGGGTTTCACGGTGGAGGTGCTGCCCAGTGTCAGCAACCCGCAGAACTGCCCCCTGAGCAGCACGCTTCTGGGGCGCTGGAGCTGGGACATGGCGCTGTATCTGTCGGAGGTGGACATCAAGGTCTATCAGTTCGGCCGGGAAGTCGGCTCGGCGACCTACAACTCAAGAAGTGGCTCGTTTCGCATGGACAAGTTCATCAATGCCGAAAACAAGCTCAAGGAACTGACCAATCAGTTGTTCCCGATCGGCGTACGCCCGCTCAGCGCCCAGCGCTGAGCCAGGACAGCCTGGCGCCATCCCGTGTGTGCTTCAGGCTACTGAAGCACCATCACCAGGACTACGGCGAACGTCAGTAAAACCGCGGCCATACCGGCCATGTACAGCGCAAACCCCTTCGCCATGCTGATCCCCCCAAAATTGAACCTGGAAACCGCTGTCGTTTTTTTGACCCTGCCGGCAGTCGGTGGCGCAGTTTATCAGCAGGCGATGTGTTTTTGACATTATTTTTTGCATGGGCTTTCCTTGCGATCCGCCCCATCGCAACCAGCACTCCGTTAGCTCCCTAATAAAAAGTTCTACACTTAACCAAACGTTAATCGCACCCATGGAAAGTGAAATCGACCGCGTCAGCGCAGATCCCTTCTGCCGCCCTGCGCGGCATGTTCAACACACGGTGGTTGGACGAAACCCAAGCTGATTCGGAGAAAGATCATGAAACTTCGCACCCTGCTGATCACGGGCACCCTGGCCCTGACCGCCGTCGCCGGCGCAGCCCAGGCCGACACGACAGCGACTGCCCAAGCCGTGCCCTACCACTACGGCATGCCCCTGAACATCGACAGGGTCGTCTCCCTGACCGAGCAGCCTACCTCGGAGTGCAAGGTGGTCACGGCCGACATGAAGTTCATCGACAAGGCCGGCAAGACCGAGGATGTCAGCTATCGCAAGCTGTCGGACGCCTGCAATTTCAACAATTGATCCCCCTTGACTGCGGGAGCCGGCTTGCTGGCGATAGCGGTCTGCCAGAGAGCCTTTCAGCACCTGACACACGGCTATCGCCAGCAAGCCGGCTCCTACGAATAACGCAGGGGCTCAGCGATTATCGAAAGCCTTGAGCATCGCCTTCTGCGTCGCCAGCAACCGCTCCTGCACCTGTTCACGGGTCCCCTCGAGGCGCGCTGACGGCGCCACCACGCACAACGCGTAGGCACTCTGCCCCGTCACCAGTTCAACACCCATGGCACTCACGCCCGGCATATGCCCATCGGCGTCGAATGCCACGCCCGTACGCCGCACTTGCGCCAGCTCGGCCAACAGATCCGGCCAATGGGTCTTGGTCTGAGGCGTCAGGCTCTTGAGCTGCTTGCCCAACAGCTGCACCACGGCCTCGTCACTCATCCGCGCCAACAACACCTTGCCCCCGGAGGTGGCGTGCATGGTCAGGAATGACGTGGCGTCCGGCACCACTCGCAGCGGCTGGTTCGACACTGCCATCTGCAGAATCAGCAACTCGGCGCCGCTGGCATGCAGCAGCACGACAGTCTCGCCGGTCTCGCGCGACAGCTGCTCCAGGTACGGCTTGGCCTTTTGTGTCACATCGATGTGACTGTGCGACGCCAAGCGCATCAGCGCCGGCCCCAGGCGCACACCCGCCGGCCCCTGGACTTCCAGCAACTGCTCCTGGGCCAGGGCATCCACCAGGCGCTGGACCGTCGAGCGCGGCAGATCAATGCGCTTGGCGATCGCACCCAGGCTCAAGCCACCCGGCTCATCTTCCAGGCAGCGCAGGATGGCGGCGGCCCGGCTGATCACCTGGATCCCCCCGCGTTCGGTTTCAGGGACTGACATCGACATTGCTCCTATGTACCGCTCACTGATACAGTGTACCGAAATATTGCTTGCGGTGACGTTTTCGCGCAACCGCCCCTACAGGATTTGCGTGCATGCTGTCCCCACCACCCGGGCCGCCCGTGGCCGTGCCCTTCGACCGTCGCCTGATCATCGGGCTGATCGGCGTACTGATCGCCGCGCTGACCTCGGGCATCAACGACCGGGTCACCGAACTGGCGCTGGCGGATGTGCTGGGGGCCTTCGGCATCGGCCATGACGAAGGCACCTGGATCAGCGCATTGTATGCAGCGGCGGAAGTCTCGGCGATGCTGATCGCGCCCTGGCTGGCGGTGACCTTCTCGCTACGGCGCTTCGCCATGGCCATGACCCTGGCCTTCGGCTTTTTCGGCGTGCTCTGCCCCCTGGCGCCGAACCTCGAGGCCCTGTTGCTGCTACGCGTGCTGCAGGGACTGGCCGGCGGCGCCCTGCCACCGCTGCTGATGACCGTGGCCCTGCGCTTCCTGCCCTGGCACTACAAGCTCTACGGACTGTCGGCCTATGCACTGACCGCCACCTTCGGCCCGAACATCTCCCTGCCACTGGCCGCCACCTGGACCGAAAACCTCGACTGGCGCCTGGTGTTCTGGCAGATCGCCCCTTGCTGCCTGCTGGCCACCGCCTTCATCGCCTACGGTATCCCGCAGGACCCGCTGCGCCTGGAGCGCTTCAAGCAGGCCGACTGGCGTGGTGCCCTGCTCGGCTGCGGCGGTCTGGCCATGCTGGTGATCGGTCTGCTGCAGGGCGAGCGCCTGGACTGGTTCGCCTCGCCGCTGATCTGCCTGCTGCTGGGCGGTGCGGCCATCTGCCTGCCGCTGTTTCTGCTCAACGAGTGGTTCCACCCGCTGCCACTGTTCAAGGTGCAACTGCTCGAGCGCCGCAACTTCGCCTATGGCATCGCCACCCTGGCGCTGTTCGTCATGGTCTCGATGACCGGCGTCGCCCTGCCGGCCAACTACCTGGCGCACATCCAGGGCTATCGCGCCGAGCAGACCATGCCGCTGGCGCTGCTGATCGCCCTGCCGCAACTGCTGTTGGCACCGCTGGTCGCCACCGTGATCAACCGCAACTGGGTCGACTCGCGCTACGTGATCGCCTGCGGCCTGCTGCTGATGACCCTGGCCTGTCTCGGTGGCACGCAACTGACCAGCGCCTGGGTCCGTGAGGATTTCTACCCGCTGCAACTGCTGCAGACCCTTGGCCAGCCAATGATCGTGGTACCGCTGCTGATGATCGCCACCGGCGTGATCCAGCCCATCGAAGGCCCCTTTGCCTCGGCCATGGTCAACTCGCTGCGTGGCCTGTCGTCGGTGATCGGCGCGGTCCTGCTGGAGAACTTCATCACCGCGCGCCAGCACCTGCACTCCAACACCCTGGTCGACCAGTGGGCCTCCAGCCAGCAGGCGCTGGCTCCGCTGTTCGACGAGCAACCGCTGGCCAGCATGGCCGCGCGCCTGCGCGAGCAGGCCTTTGTCCTGAGTTTCAGCGATGCCTTCCTGGCAATGATCGGGTTGATCGCCCTCCTGGCGGTTCTCCTGTTGACCCTGCCGACCCGTCCTTTCCCTCCCCAAGCGCCGAAAATGCCATGAAACCCAAACTCTCTCTCAGCCTGGTCGGGGGTGCCGTGCTCCTGATCGTGGCCTACAGCGGCTATCACCTGCTGCACAACGACGGTACGCAGAGCACCGACGACGCCCGCATCACCGCCGACTCGGTGCTGATCGCACCGCAGATCGCCGGCGTGGTGAGCAAGGTCGCGGTGACCGACAACGAGCCGGTCAAGGCCGGCCAACTGCTGCTGGAAATCGATGCCCGCGATTACCAGGCCGCACAGGCTGCCGCCATCGCCGCAGTCAACGCCGCCCAGGCCCAGGTGAAGAACCTCGCCGCGGAACTCGAACGCCAGGCCACGCTGATCACCCAGGCCGACGCCACCCTGCGCTCCACGGCGGCCTCGCTGAAATTCGCGCAGGCCAACGCCCAGCGTTATCGCAACCTCTCGAGTTCCGGCGCGGGCACCCGTGAAGAGCAGCAGAAGTCCGAGGCCGAACTGGCCCGCTGGCAAGCCGTGCATGACCATGACGCAGCAGCCAAGCTGGAACAGCAAAAGAATCAGGAAGTGCTCAAGGCACGCCTGGAGATGGCCCACGCGGCGGTCGAACAGGCTCGCGCCACGCTGATCAAGGCCGACCTGAACGTCTCCTACACGCGAATCGTCGCCCCCCACGATGGCGTGGTGGGTCAACGCAGCGTGCGCGTCGGCGCCTATGTCGCCCCGGGCAAGGCGGTGCTGGCCGTGGTTCCGGTCAGGGATGCCTACGTCGTGGCCAACTTCCGTGAAACCCAACTGGCCCGCATGCATGCCAACCAGGCCGTCGACATCACGATCGACAGCTTCCCCGACCACACCTACACCGGCCATATCGACAGCCTCGCGCCGGCCACCGGCCTGAGCTTTTCCGCGATCGCACCGGACAACGCCACCGGCAATTTCACCAAGGTGGTGCAGCGCATCCCGGTGAAAATCGTCTTCGACCATGACCAACCGGGCCTGGACGAACTGCGCGTCGGCATGTCGGTGATCGCCCGGGTCATCACCCAGGAGAGCCGTTGAGATGCGCGGTTACCTTTGCCTGCTGGCCTTCGCCGGGCTCGGCGCCTGCAGCGTCGGCCCGGACTTCACCAAGCCTGCCGCGCACCTGCCCGACGCCTGGACCGACGCACCACAGGACGTGCGCAGCCACGCTGCGGCCCAGGCCATCGATGCCCAGTGGTGGCGGCAGTTCAACGACCCACTGCTCAGCGAACTGGTCGAGCGTGCCGCCCAGGCCAACTTCGACGTACGCACCGCCAATCAACGCCTGCTGCAAAGCCGCGCTGCCCGCCAGGTCGCTGGCGGCGACGAGTTGCCGAGCGTTGCCGCCAACGGCAGTTACCAGCGCAAGCGCAACAGCGCCGTCGGCCTGATGGACTCTTCGGGCAACAGCGGCAAGTCGCCCTTCGAGCTGTGGGGACTGGGGCTCGATGCCAGCTGGGAGATCGACCTGTGGGGCCATGTCCGGCGCGACCTGGAAGGCGCCGATGCGGCGGTCGACCTGAGCCGCGCCCAACGGGACGGCGTACTGCTCAGCGTCGCCGCGGAGACCGCCAATGACTACCTGCGCCTGCGCGGCACCCAGGCACGTCTGCAAGTGGCCCGACAGAACCTCGAGATCGCCCGGCAAAGCCGCGACCTGACCCAGACCCGCTACGACAACGGCGTCACCACCCAGCTGGACACCGCCAATGCGGCGGCCCAGGTCGCCGATATCGAAGCCCGCCTGCCGTTGCTCGAAGCGCAACAGGCCCACCTGGTCAACGCCCTGAGCTATCTGCTCGGCGAACAGCCGGGCAGTCTCGGCGCACGGCTGTTGCCAGCGGCGCCGATCCCCCTGCCGCCGCCCCGGGTGCCGGTCGGCCTGCCTTCGCAACTGGCGCAACGACGCCCGGACATCCAGCAGGCCGAAGCCGCGCTGCACCGTGCGACCGCCGCCATCGGCGTGGCCAAGGCCGATTTCTACCCGCGGGTCAGCCTCGGTGGCGGCTTTGGCTTCCAGACCCTGAAGGGTTCGGACATCGGGGGTTGGGACGCGCGGCAATGGAGCTTCGGCCCCAGCCTGTACCTGCCGATCTTCCAGGGTGGTCGCCTGACCGGAACCCTCGAACTGCGCGAGCACCAGCAGCAGGAAGCGGCGTTGAACTACCAGCGCACCGTGCTCGGTGCCTGGCATGAAGTGGACAATGCCTTGACCGACTACAGCGCCGAACAGCGCCATCATGCGGCCCTGGAAGAAGCGGTGAAGCAGAACCAGATCGCCCTGGCCAATGCCCGGCAGCGCTACAGGGAAGGTGCCGTGGACTTCATCAACGTGCTGGGCGTACAGCGTGCGCTGATAGCCAACCAGAGCGAACTGGCCGACAGCTCGACCAGCGTGTCGACCAATCTGGTGCAGCTCTACAAGGCGCTGGGCGGTGGCTGGCCGCAGCCGGCCAAGGACCTCTGAGCCTCAAACAGGTAGCTGGGTAGCTGGAGGGAGTTTGCGCCAACCCTGTGGGAGCGGGCTTGCCCGCGAAGAATACACCGCGCGTTCCCTGAACGAACGCCGTGCCCTTTTCGCGGGCAAGCCCGCTCCCACAAAAAGCACAAGTCCGAGCGCTACTGGCGAAGCCGCGCCATGTTCAGCGTATCGGTCAGCACCCCATCGCGAATCGCATAGGCGCGCATCACCCCCTCCTCCTCGAAACCGAACTTGCGGTACAAGGCCTGGGCCGCCTTGTTGTCGACATAGACGCTCAACTCGACCCGCTGCAGGTTCATCCAGTTATCCGCCACCTCCAGCACCGCCGCCAGCAATTGCGAACCGATACCCTGGCCCTGCCAGGCCGTCGCCACGCCCATGCCGATACTGCCGGCATGACTGCGGCGCACCCGCGCATACTGCTCCAGCGAGCAACTGCCGATCACTACTCCCTGATGCAGCGCCACCAGCGACAGCTGGTGCTCGTTGCCCTGGTTCTGCAGCAGCCGTTGACGCCACACC
Organism: Pseudomonas vanderleydeniana; assembly: GCF_014268755.2. NCBI lineage: Bacteria > Pseudomonadati > Pseudomonadota > Gammaproteobacteria > Pseudomonadales > Pseudomonadaceae > Pseudomonas > Pseudomonas vanderleydeniana. The sequence continues at coordinate 3,965,925 of NZ_CP077093.1, forward strand.
TCGGTGGACTGGAAGGGCATCTGCAGGACCTGGCGACAGACCGCCGGCTCGTTGTAGAGCGCAGTGATGCCGTCGATGTGGGCTTCGCGAAAGCGTTCGATGACAATGGCGGGAGAGTCGGTGGGCATCGTCTTTTTAATCCATGAAAAATGACAAGGCCGCCCAGTGTATACCTATTCAAACCACTCCCGCCGCTCCCGGAAGGTGTTCAGGATCAACTCGACAAGCATCTGCACCTCTTCCCGCCCCTCGGCTGCACGATGGCTGGCCAGCCAGGCACGCCGCTGCATGCCAGCATCGAATAGCCCAGGCAATGCCGCCAGGCCGCGATCGTAACGAGTGATGTAGCGTGGCAGCAGGCCGATGCAGGCGCCGCAGCGGATCATTTCCAGCATCAGCTCGTAGGAATGCACCTGCACCACACCGGCCAGGCGCTGCTCCAGCAACTGGTTCCATGGCTGGAAGCCGTCGATCTGGCGATCCTGCTGCCATTGCACCAGCATGTAGTCTTCCAGGTCCTCCAGCGAATCCGGGCGCACCGCCACCCGCGAGTAGCGCTTGGCGATGTGCGGCAGGTAATCCAGTCGCGCCAGGGGTTGTGGCGTGGTGATGTCGAAGCTCGGCCCCGGCAACGGCGAGTCGCCGTCCGACAACCAGACCACCACTTCGGCGCTCAGCGCCTGCAATGACAACACACTGTCCACCGGGATGATCTCCAGTCGCACGCTGGCATTACGACGCAGCAGCGCGATCAGGTCGCGGCCGAGGATGTCGTGCAGGATCGACTCGGCAATCGCCAACCTCACCAAAGGCTGCTCCATGACCGGCAGCCGTCGCTCGTTGGCCAGGGCCAGCAGTTGTGCCTGCAGGTGTTGCCCCTCGCGGCTCAGGGTCAGGGCGCTGCCCTGGTAGACGAACAATGGCCGATTGAGCTGGTCTTCGAGCAACGCCAGTTGCTTGCGCAACTGGGTCGATTTGATATTCAGGCTGCGCGCCGCCTGCATGAAGCAGCCGCAGCGGGCACTGGCGAGAAAGAACTGGGCAATCTCCGGCTCGATCCGTTCGGCCAGCGCCAACCAGGTCCCGTGGGTCTCGACCGGGCCGTGGTACTGCGCGTCGCCCATGCGCTGGGCGGATTCATTCAACGACATCATTCAGACTCCCTGTCAGCGCCTCATGGCGCCCAACCATCCAATGGCAAGTTTCCCGTCAGTGCTTGTCTTCCAGCACCTGATTGAGGACCGCGCCATCGATACTCAAGGTCGCGGTGTTCAGCATGCCCTCCAGATAGGCCTTGGCAATCTGCTGCTGACGCTGGGCCCGCAAGGCTTCGCGCAAGCGGTCGCGCAGCTCGTCGAGAGTGGCCGTACGCGAGGGCTGCAGCTCGGTGAGCTTGACGATGTGGAAGCCCGCCGGGCTCTGCACCGGATCCGCCACCTGACCGACCTTCAGCCGCGACAACGCCCCACGCACTTCCGGCACCAGTTGCTGCAGCGGCTGCAACCCGGTATCCCCGCCTCGCTTGGCGGTTTCGCGGTCCTGGGAGTACTGGGTCGCCAACGCGGCGAACTCACCCGGCGCGACCTGGGCCTTGCGGCTCAGTTCCACCGCCTGTTTGCGCACACTTTCCAGGGACTGCGGATCGGACACCGCCAGGAAGATCTGGCTGACCCGATACAGCGCCGGCGTTTGCCACTGCGACTTGCCGCTTTCATAGGCCTGCTGCAGCTCCTCGGCATTCGGGTAGTCCGCCGGTACCTGGCTGACCGACGCCAGGTAGTTGCGGAAGACGATCTGCTCAGTGGCCGCCCGGGTCTGCTGCTCGATTTCCGGACGCTGGCGCCAGCCCTGGGCATCGGCCTGTTCGAGCACCGCCTTCTCCGCCAGGCGAGTGCGGATCCAGCTCTCCAGGGCGCCGCGGTTGGTGCGCAATTGCTCGCGCGACTCCGCTGGCATGGCTGCGAACAGTGCTTTCAGTTCCTCCGGCGCCACTTGCTGGTTGCCCAGCCGGGCCACCGCCGGAGCACTCGCTGCGGGTGGCACGACGGCCGGGGCCGGCTGCACCGCCGCCACCGGATCGTTACCCGGACGCATGGCCAGGGCGACGGCCCCGACCAGCACGGCCAGCGCACCCGCGCCGGCCAGCAGGCTGCCTTTCTTCACAGGGTCGCCTCCTCCTCTTGCACCACCGGCGCGGCGGTGGCCTGGGCCTGCAACTGCGCGCCCTGCTGGCTGTATTCACGCAGGTAGACGATGAACTCCTGCAGCAGGCGATCCCACAGTTCCAGGTTGGCGCGCAGGTAGTTGACGCTGACACCGGCGGCGACCACGACGTCCATTTCCATCACCAGGAACTCGCCCTGCACCGACAACCGAGCGAAACGCCGCGAAGCGTTCCACAACTCGGCCAGGCCAACCGGCAGCTCACCCTGCACGCGCAGGGCGCAGCTGTAGGTGAAGTCGACATAACCGCCCTCCTGCACCGAGGGATTGCCGAAGCGCACGGCGTAGCCAATGCCCTGGCTGGCGCTGAGCAGTTGCACGATACCGTTCTGGTCGGTGTGGTTGACCCGGTAGCCGGCGCCTTGCAGCAGTTCGGTCAGGCTGTCGGGAGTGACTTGCTCGATCAGTTGTTCGCTCATGGATATTCTTCCTTGTGTCATGGATTCAGGGATGCGTGGGTCGCATCGAACTGGTTCTTGTAGAGGTCATCACCAAAGGCCTGGGCCATTTCCTCGAACTTGACCCGGGCGCTGCCGGCGAACGGCTGGCGGATCTTCATCACCTCGGCCACGTCGATCTTCTCGTAGGCGGCGAGGATCTCCTTGGCGACCCCGTACATCTGTTGATTCTTGGCTGAACATTGCTGCACTTGTGTGTCACGCTCGGCCAACTGTCCCTGCAACTTGGCGCGTTCGGCCTCCTTGGTCTTGGCCATCACCAGCAACTCGTCATAGGCTTTCTTGTACTTGCCCAACTGCTCGTTGGCCGCCACCGAGAAAGCCTGCGCCTGGCTCTGCAGGGCCTGCTGCTGACCGGCCAGTTGCTCGCTGAGGCCCTTGGCCTTGGCCAGCTCGGCGGTCAGTTGCTTGATCTGCGCCTGGGCGGCCTTGGCCTGGTTCTCGGCGGCAATCCGTGCCGCGCTGGCCTGGGCCTGCTCGCTCTGCAACGCCTGCAACTGCTGGGTGGTGCTGCGCAACTGGGTCCGCAGGCGCTCCTCCATGCCTTCGGCGCTGGCGCCGTGGGCAGTGAAGAGACCAACGGTCAGCAGGCACAACGCTGCCGGGATTCGCCTGTTCATGGGAGTTCTCCTTCGTGCTTAGAAGCGCGTGTTCAGCTCAAGTTGGAAGACATCGACCTGGAACGGATCGCCATAGACTTCCTCGGCACTCAACCAGCGGGCCGAGGCGACGATGTTCTTGTCCAGGCTGTAGTTGCCGCCGATGAAGTAACCCTTGGCGTTGGTGCCGCCCAGGTGGAAGGAGGAGTCGTTGAAACCGTCCGGCAAGGCATCCGGCTGGATGTACTTGTAGCCGGCGTAGAGGTTCCAGTCGCCCTTCTTCTTCAGTTCCAGGGCATTGCCGAGGGTGAATTGCATCATCAGCGCACTGCCACCACTTTCGAACTCGCCATTGCTGTTGATGTTGTTGACGATCTGGCCTTCGGAGCGTTTGAGCATCTCGCCCTTGTCGTAAGCCAGGTTATGAATGAAGTTGGCCTGGCTGCGCAGCTTGAAGTCTTCAGGCAGTTGCGTGTCCCAGGCCAGGTTCAGGTCCAGTACGTTGAACTCCGAGGCCAGGCCCAGGTATTGGGGCTGCGGCGTCAGGTTCGGGTTGGTCGGGTTCGGCGTGATATTGCGCAACAGGAATACGCTGTTGCCATGCTGCATGAACGCCAGGCGCGTACCGTCGGTGTCGCAGCCGGGCTGCCCTTCCCAAGGTTTGCAGGGGCTGGAACGCTTGCCTTCGATATCGTTGAAGCTGTAGTAGGCCGCCGAGCCCTTGAGGCTGTTGTCGGCGTTGATCTTCCAGTTGGCGCCGATCTGCCCACCGATCAGCCATTTGTTCTGGCTGTCGGCCTTGTCGACACCGTTGCTGGTTTCCGAGTCCGAGGTGTACTCGACCGGGAATGCGCCGAGGGTGCCGAACAGCCCCCATTCGCTGTTGAGCTTCTGGTTGAACACCGCCGCCACCCCGTCGAAGTTCAGGTCCGGCGAATACATCATGTCGGTGGAGTAGAACGGGTTGGCAAAACGCCCGCCAGTCACGGTCAGGCGATCGGAGGGTTTCCAGCTGATGTAGCCCTGGTCGAGCCAGATGCTCTTCTTGGCGAAGCCGCCCCCCAGGGTCTGGGTGGTCGAGACCGGGTTGTTGTCGGAGCCGGTGCCGATGCGCACGCCGGCCATCCACTCCGGCGCCAGTACCGCTTTCATGCCCAGACGGGCGCGCAGGCGGAACAGGTTCTCGCGATCCTCACGGCTGTTGAGCAGCGGCGGAAACTGGGTGTTGGAGAACCGGTTCACATCATAAGGCGAACCGCTGTTGATCTTCGCATAGTCGACCAGGTTGTTGCTGTTGCCGCCGGAAAAGTAACGCGACTCGTCCCTCACGCGCAGGTCACCGTCAAAGGTGATACGCGATACCCAGTCCGGGAACGTGTTGGGCTGTGCCCAGTTTTCCTGCTTGGCGGTCGCCATGACCTCGGCCTTGACCTGGTCACGAATCTGATCGCGAACGATCGCCGGCACGTACTGTACCCGCACCTCTCCCGGTGCTGCCGCAGGTGCGGCGGCCGCCACGGCATTGGCCTGGCGTGCCTGTACCGCTTCCTTTTCGGCCTGGGCGATCAAGCCATCGGCCTGTTCCTGCTTGAGCACGCCCTGCTGCACCAGCAGGCGGATCAGATTGATCGTGGCGTTCTCCGAAGGCGCGGCGGGCTGTGCCGCCACCGCCTGGCCGACCAGGGTCGCGATGACCATGCCGACCGCCAGGGTCAATCGATTCACGTTGGAAATCATTTGCACACAACTCCTGTTGAAAAGCGTGAAAGTGTTCGATCAGTCCGGGCGTCGGCCCTTGAGCGATACGCGAATGGGCAACGTCAATGAAGCCGGTGTGCGCTCCTTGAAACGCGGTGCGTTCTGCAGGGACGCGATAATCCGCTCGTCAACCTTCGGCTCGCCGGTCCCCTTGACCATGGCCACCTTGAGTACATCGCCGTCCGCCGAGAGCCAGAAATCGACCTGTACCGAGAACGCCAGCCGGCGCAAATCCGGGTCGTCGCGCAGTAGGCGTTGCAGGGTCACGGCCAGGTACTGCTTGTAGGTCCCCGTCCCCAACCCGCCCCGCCGGAGCCCGCCATGCCACTGCCCTTGCCCGCACCGACGTTGAACCCGTCGTTGCCGGCCTGGGCGTCGCCGTCGATCTGCATCGGGTTGGCCAGGTCGTCCGCCGGCGACGGCGGCGCCTCTTCCTGGGGCTTGACCTCTTCCGGCTCGGGCGTCGGCTCAGGCACCTTCTCTTCCACCGGTGGATCCGGTTCCTTGGGCTTTTCCGGCTCAGGAGGCGGCGGGGGTGGCGGAGGCGGCAACGGGACGATCATCGGCACCTTCGGCGCCTCGCGTCGGACCCCACTCATGTCATGTGCCCACTGCCACAGGAACCAGGCGGCGGCGGCCCCCAGCAGCAACCCGGCGCCCCACTTCAGCAGGCGCAACGGCGACGTTTTCACGGGCTCGGGGCTGATCGGTAATTTGGCGGTCATGGTCAGCCCTGGCTCGGTTTGCCGGTGACCAGCCCGACCTGCGACAGCTCCAGGCGCCGCAGCAGGTCGAGCACTTCGATCACTTTCTGGTACTGCACGGTGGCGTCACCGCGCACGATGATCGGAAAGTCCGGGTTCTGCGCCTTCTCGATGCGCAGGCGTTCCTCCAGCTCCGGCAGGGTCACCGGATAGGCGTCGAGGAATACCTGGCCACCGTCGTTGACCGAGATGGCCTTGGTCTTGGCCTCGGACAGCGACACCGAGGCACTGGCCTTGGGCAAATGGATCTGGATCCCCGAGACCTGGGCCGTGGCGGTGAGGATGAACATCACCAGCACCACCATCAGCACGTCCACCAGGGGCGTGATGTTGATGCTGTCGACGGCGGCGTCTTCATCGTCGTCGTGGGAGGCGTTTACGGAAGCCATGGCAGTTCCCTCCCCTTAGACCGAAAGCAGGTCGACGGCATGCTGGCCGGCCTGGGCGTGTCGGGCACGATTGGCGTCATGGCTCTGTCCCTCGCCGTGCATCTCCGCCAGACGGGTGATGAACTCGTCGACGAACACCCGCATGTCGGCGCTGACTTCCTTGTTGCGGGTAATCAGGCGGTTGTAGCCGAACAGCGCCGGAATCGCGACGAACAGGCCCATGGCGGTCGCCAGCAAAGCCGCGGCCATGCCCGGGGCAATGGCGTTGATGTTGACGTCGCCGGCCATGGCCGTGCCGAGGAACACCACCATGATCCCCAGCACCGTACCGAGCAGGCCGATGTACGGGCCGCCGGCGATGGCGTTGGAGAGGGTCGAGAGCTTCGCGCCCAGTTGCTGGTTCTCCCGGGTACGCACGCCGTCCATGGAGCAGCGGATGGCCTCGATGGTGGCGGCCGATACCGATGAGGTGTCGGCGCCCTGGGCGCGACGGGTACGGATCTCCTTGACCGCGACCAGGTACAGGCGCCACAGCGAGGAATGCTCCAGGCGACGGGCCAGGTCCTGGTCGTCGGCGAACATTTCCAGGCGTGTGCCGACCTGGGCGAACTGCTCGCGGAAGGCCTCGTTGGCACGGCTGACGCGGCTCAGGGCGCGGTTCTTGCGGATCATGATGACCCACGACTGCAGCATCATCAGCACCAGGATGGCGATGATCACCCAGGCGTCCGCCGGCACCGACTTGAGCAGGAAGCCCAGGCTGCCGAAGCCGAACCCGGATTGTTCCTCATCGGCGCCATAGGCGACCAGCTTCGACTCGGCGCCTTGCGCCGTGGCATCGGCCAGCAATGCAGCGGCCGGCCGCACGACCTTGGACAGGCGCAGCTCATCGATGGCGCCATTGAAGGCCGCGAAGGTGCTCGGCGCCGCAGACGGGTCGGCGGCCGGTACATCACCGCCCATGGCGATCGGCGAATTGAAGGCCGCCACTTCCTGGGCCAGGCTGGCGGTTTCACGACCGTTGACGAACACCGAGACCTTGCTGCCCTGGGCGGTCAGCGCCAGGTGCTGCCACTGGCCGGGATTGAGCGGCTGGGTCGAGACGGCGCGCTGACCGTTGACCTCGACGAACGGCGTGCCCTGGCTGACACCGAGCAGAAAGGCATGACCCCCTTCACGACGAGCCATCAGCAGTTGATCACCCGAAGCCTGGTCCAGACGCACCCAGGCGCTCAGGGTGAAGGCACCCCCGGCGGTGTATTGCAGCGACGGGCTGGCCGGCAACATCAGCGGCTGTCCGTTGAACTGCAGGGCCCCGCCGATCACACCGTCGATGCGGCTGCCGGTGGCGTTCTGCGCGTTGTTGGAGAAGGCCGTGGCATCCTTGGCCGGTGTCCCCGGAGCCCCATCGAAGTGATAGACCGCCGTGTAGTTCGGCTCGAAGGCCAGTTGCCCATTGCTGGTGGCGGGTGCCTTCTGGTTGCCGTAGTACATCCAGATGTCCTGGCGCTGGCCGCCTTCGACCTTGGGCACATCGACCCAGATCAGCGCCATGCCCATCAGCGGGTCGAAGCTTTCGATCTGGTAGTTGAGCACGGTCTTGTCGTCGGCCGCGATGAAGCGCAGGTCCGAGCCGTCTTCCTTGACCCCGTCGAACGTGAAGTTGCCGGTGTGCAGGCGCACCAGCAGGCTGGTGCGGCCCAGGGCCTCGTTGATGGCCGCGCCCTGGGGCGTGGTGTCGACGGTGATCTGCTTGCGGTAATGCCAGTCGTCCTGCCACCAGGCCTGGGCAGTGGCCGGGAGCACGAAGCCCAGGCAGATCAACAGGGACACGATTAAGCGTGACATGCGGTGGTTCTCCGTCAGTAAAGGGTCAGAAAGTCGCCTGCACACTGAAGTGCAGGCGTGAGTCGTATTTCTGGGTGTTCGGGCCGTCGAGCAGCGGGTAGCCCCAATCCAGGCTGCCGGACAGCCATTTGCTCAGGCTGGCGCGTGTCCCCAGGCCGACACTGGCCAGGCTGTATTCGTCCTCCTGCTCGGGCAGGGCTTTTTCCAGGGTCAGGCGCGCGCCTTCGGCGAAGGCATAGAAACGCCACTCCTTGACGTAGCTGCCGACAAACCTGGCCAGCGAGGGCGTGCGCAGTTCCTGGGAAAACAGCATGCCGCTGTCGCCCGAGCGCTCGGCCGCCAGATAGCCGCGGACCGAGGTCGCGCCACCGGCGGAGAATTGTTCGTTGGAAACCAGGGGGCCGGACGCCAGTTGGAAAGACGCCTTGGACGCCGACTGCCAGTCGCTGCTGAAGGTGTAGGTGTAATTCAGGTCGCCCTTGAGCACGGTGAAGCTGGGGCTGGCGCGATAGCGCTTGTAGTCGAACTCGTCGGCGTCGCTGCCATAGCCAAAGAAGCTGCGGGTCGCTGCCACCAGGTTCAGCCCCAGGCCGAGCTGCGAGCTTTCGGTATAGCGGTAGCCGTTGTAGCCAAAGGTCAGCGGCGCGTACTTGAGCGGGATCTGGTCACTGCTGTTGCCGAACTTCAGCTCTTCCTCGAAATCCTTGAAGTCCACGCCGATGGAGAACGAGTTGGCCCAGGCACCACTGGAAGGCAAGGTGTAGATGCCCGAGACGCCATAGGAGTGGCCCTTGCCGAGCATGTTGCTGCCGCCGATGGTGGCGACGTTGCTGTCGGACTGGTAGCCGGAGAACTGCAGGGTCCAGCGTTCGGTCAGCGGTGCGCTGTAGGAGCCGGACCAGACCTTGGCGTTGCTCTGGTCCTCGGGGGCGGTGAAGTAGGTCAGCGAGACGCTGTGCCCCAGTTGCCAGAGGTTGTCGTAACCCAGGGAGGCGACTGCACGCAGCTCCTTGGTGTCGGCACTGTAGTCGTTGTTCAGCCCAAGACTGGCGTGCCAGGGGTTCTGGTCCTCGACCTGCAGGTCAACGTCCATGGTCCCGGGCCGTTGGCCTTCGCGCACCAGCGGCATGACCTGGCGACCGGCGCCCTTGTTGAGCGCCGCCAGCTCGCTCTGCACCTTGGCGAAATCCGGTACCTCACCCTCTTTCAGCGCCGGCACGTCCTCACGAATTTCCACCGGCGAATAGTGTTTGGCGCCCACCACGCGCACCCGGCCAACCTTGGTTTCGCTGACCTGCAGGAAGACGATGCCGCCCTCGACCTTTTGCTCGGGCAGTTCGACGAACACCGACTGGTACCCCTTGGCCTGGTAGACCTTCTGCAGGGCATCACGGGCGCCTTCGATATCGGTCAGGGCCTTCTGCGGACCGAGGAACGGATAGACCGCTTCCTCGATGTCCCGGGCCTGCAGTACGGTGTTGCCGCGCACGACATATTCGTTGACGTCCACCAGACGGGCCACCGGTGCCTCCTCGGCAGCCAGTGGTCCGGCCAGCAGGGCCAGGACCAGGCCCGCACCGACCGGCCAGGCACGTCGTGCCCCTGCCGGTCGCGCCGTCTCTTTGAAGAACAGATGCTCCACACCGCCCCCTTGATTCAAGAAATGGCCCCGCGCTGCCGGGGCTTCATGGCCGGGGCTGGCGCCCCTGGCGTTTGTTCAGTTGTTGGTGATCGCGACCGCCGGATGCCGTGCCAGCCAGGTGTGCAGCAGGGCGAAGTTCAGGGAGAACTCCGGCATCTGCAGCAAGGCGCCGCAGAACAGTTCACCGACGATTTTCTGGATCAGCAGCACGGCCCGCGGGTTGTCCAGCAGCGTGGCGATGTCCTTGCTCAGGACGTTGAAGTTCCAGACCTTCTGGTTCAGGTCCAGGCCGACGAACCAGCGGAACAGCAGGTTGTAGTTGAGCTGCTCGTAGAGTTGCTGCTCACCGGGCACGGAATACAGCAGTTGCAGCAGGAGAATGTGCATGACCGTTTGCGGGGCGATCAGCATCTTCGCGTCGGCAGCGGCTGCCAGCAGAACCTCGCGGTGCTCGTCGAGCAGGTCATCGATCTGCGGCCGCAACAGCACCAGCGAATGACCGGGAGGGATGTAGCTGGAGACCTCCTTCAAGGCGCCCTGCCAGTCTTCCTGGGACACGATCCAGACCCACGGCGCACCGTAGCGATAGACCGACACCGGCTTCTTGCGCGCCGCTTCGACGATCTTCGACAGGCGCTGGTCCAGCTCCTGCATGCCCACCTTCGAGTAGCGTTCCATAGTCCCCATGTCCTCCCCTCCAGCATTCCCTGCAACCGTTGGAAAACGGGGCCTGACGCCCCCTTGCCCGTTCTACATATCCAAGACAGGGCTGGCCTTGTGCTACCGAACTTTTGTCACAAAAGCTTCACTCCGCAGGAGGCATGGGGCGCAAAAACGGTGATGAACACGCTCAGAGGCAAGCACGACCCTTGTGGGAGCGGGCTTGCCCGCGAAGACGGCCTTGAGTTCGACAAAAGCTTCGCGCAGCGCTCGAAGAAACGGAGCGGCAAAAAAAGGGCGGCCACAAGGCCGCCCGAGAGGAGGAACATCCAGTGGTCACAAGGTCAGGTTGCCCCGTTCTTCATCGGTCAGGCGCAACCTGGCCTGCTCGCTCAAGGGGCCTGCGCCCAGGACCTGGACCGGACTGTCGGGGTTGTAGGCTGGCGTATGGCTGGCGCTGTCGCGGCTCGGTGTAACCGGCTCGCTGCCGAAACCCAGCACCTCGACAGTGAAGACCGACGGCCGATCCTGCTTCGAGGCCTGCTGCTGCGCCCGCGCCGCGTCTTCGGCCGCCTGGGAGGCGGCGGCACCGGCGGAACTGGCGGCCGTCATGGCTCCGGTGTTGATCGAGGCGGTCATCGGCACACCCGAGGATTTGCCCTGGGTCTGGATGTTCGCCGCATTGACCACCTGCAGGGCCGCAATGTTGACGTTGCCCGACACGCGTATCCCCGCCTCGCCGGCATCGATCGTTCCCTGTGGCGCAATCAGGTCGATGTCGCCCGGTGCGATCTCGGGAATCGGATTGAGTGTCGCGATCCCTGCCCCGGTACTCGGTACCGATGGCGACAGGGTGACGTTGCCCCAATTGTCGTAGATCCGCTTGGGCGGCGTGTAGACCACGGTGGTCTTCGAACCGCGGCCGGCGTTGATATCGCCGGCCGCCGACCAGGCCGCGATCGAACCACCGAAGGTGGTCATGATCCGGCTCTGGCCCAGCAGGATGCTGTCCAGGGAATAGAGCTGGATATTGCCGGAGCCCTGGGTGATGACCCCCGCCGTGGACGGTGGCGCCGCCCCCTCGATACCGAACACCTGGCCACCGCCCGGCGTGAGCATCTGGATATTGCCGCCGAAGTCGGTGTGTACCCCGGCCCCGCCGAACAGGGTGATATCGCCCTGGTAGGTGATCGGGTTGCCCGCCACGTCGGTCTGCGGGAACAGCAAGGCAATCGCCTCGCGACCACGAACATAGCTGCCCTGACGCGGCCCACCGACCTGGTTGTACTCGCGACCCGCCGCTTTCAGCTCGGCGAAGTAGACCTCGCGGGCGAATATCCGTTGCTGTTCCGGCGACAGGGTCGCGTAGTAGAGCCGCGCCTGTTCGGCAGTGCCGCTAAAGCCGTAACGCTCGGCCAGCCAGGCGACCAGCTCGACCTCGTAGGTCTTGGCCACCTTGCCGCCGCTCAGCGACTGGCCGGCCTGCGCCAGGTTGTCCGGGTTCAGGTAGGTCTGGACGAAACGTAGGTAGTCCACCCCATTGGCCCCGAAGCCAGCCTGCATCACGATACTGGAGCCCGGGCGGCTATCGCCGGGGACCACCGCACCGATGCTGGTGATGCTGGCCTTGTCTTCCATCAGGATGTTTCGACCGGCCGTCAGCTCCAGGGTACCCGGCCCGGCCACCGTGAAGTTGCTGTAGAGAATGTCGCGGCCGGCGGAAACGATGGAGACGTCGTTCGGGTTGTTGTGCACGAACAGGTTGCCAGTGCTGGTGTACTTGTTGATATCGGTCATGCCCGAATCACTGCTGCCCAACGCGGTACCGCTGCTGACGATATCGCGACCGGCCATCATCCAGACAGGGCCGGCGCCTTCGTACCAGGTCTGGCCGAGACGCGGGGTACCGGTCTGGAAGCTGATGATTCGACCGCTGGTGACGCCCAGCAGGTCCCCGTTGAGCGCATAGAAGCGTGAAGGGAGGCCATGTATGGGCATTTCGTTGGAGGCGGTTTCCGGACCAAAGGCGAACAGAGGCAATACCGCAGGTGCCTGGGCCAAATTGCCATCTGTCGACAGGTTATTGCCATTGACAACAACGCTGCCATTGATCAGGCCGGCAAATGCGGGGCGCCAGGGCGTTGCCATCGTTTCAGAAGCAGCGCCGGAACGGCTGACACTGAAGCCACTGGCATAGATGGAATCGCCGGCCAGAAATTGGAGTTCGCCGGTCACCGAAGGCGCCAGCAGTAATGGAGCCCTGTAATCCAGATCTTTCAGTTGACTGCTCGCGGCCTTGCCGTAATAGAGACTGCCATTCGCCGCAATAGCCCGCAGGATAGACGGATAAACCACGGCAGCATCGGTTCCTGTCCCGTCAGTGTAAGGCGTCAGGTTGCCGCCGGCCGAGAACAGATCAATCGCCGTATGTTCGGTCCACAGGCTGAACCAGCTTTGCCCCATGCCATTGACGCCACCACGACTGAAAGGTGTAGCGTTCATCGATGAAGCCCGACCTGGGTCCTGTACGTTCTGTACAACCAGATCGCCAAGGGTCGACACACTGAATGTGGCGTCACCTGGAACCAGGGTCATGCCGCCAGCCGAGATGGCACGGGTGGAACGTGTCGGGTCAAGGGCTCGCACCTCACCTGGCGCCAGAAAGCCAACGCCAATGCCATATGTCAGCGCAACACTGCCCAGCGCCGCGCCAGCCAGTTGGGCATTTCCGCGCAGATCGACCAGCATGCCGTTCTGTTGTCCCAGGACGACGTCGCTGCCGGGGTTCAGAGCGCCACCCACACGCAGGCTCAGATCGCCACCGCCAGTCATCTGTACGCTACCGTCTGCGGCAACCCGCCCCGTACTGCCGACAGCCACCACCAGCCCCTGGCTACGCGGGTTGACCGACGAAGCCAGGACCGATCCGGACAGCGGATTCAAGATGCCTGCGTCACCGGCGACCTGGACATCGACATCGCCGCCTCCCAACGTTCCGAACCCAGTGAAACCCACCATCTGGTCAGCATTGCTACCGCCCAACGCCGCGGTGTTGGTGTAGGTACCGAAGTTGATCCACCAGGCGGTTGGCTGTGCCTGCCCCCCCGTATTGACACTGCCGCTGCCCTGACGCCAGAGCCAGTTGCCAACATTGGCGGTGTCATAGCCCAGGTCAGCCGAGTTGGGCCGGCCCACGCCAGTCAAGACACGGTCCATGGTGTTACCGGTGAGATTACCGCCCACCTTGAGGATCAGGTTGCCGCCGGAGTCCGGATACCAGGCACGGTAAACGCTGGTGGCACTGCCATTGACCAGGTCCTCGTAACCGCCAAAGGCATCACCCAGGACTGTTCCGCTCGTACCTCGCGCCCTGGCCTGGTTGTAGGGATCGTTGATGGAGGTGGCTGTCGATGAATGACCAGCGGTATAGACACCATAAAGCGATTCCATTTTCAGATCGCCACCTGCCAGCAGCTCAAGATCTCCCGTACCGGTGCGGATCACGCTGAAGCGCTGGCTACCGGCGACCAACTGAGATTGACCGATCGCCTTGCAGAACGTGGGGTTTTCCGTGCAAAGCTCAGGATAACCAATGGCGTCAAAATCGATGGGTTGCCCGGCCAGGCTGGTATCACCCGCCCAGTTCAGTGAACCCTCCTCGGTCCAGACATAGCTGGTGGCGGCCTTGCAGAACGTCGGGTTGTCCGTGCATAGCCCTGGGTAACCGATGGCATCAAAATCGATGGGTTGGCCAACCAGGCTCGTATCGCCAGCCCAGTTCAGCGAACCCTCCTCGGTCCAGACATAGCCGCCCGGCTTGGCCTTGCCAAACATTCCATAGTGCGTATCCGCAAGGTGCAGGTCACCGTTGACCGGGTGTGGCCGCACGATACGGCTGTCGGCTGCCTCGGTGTCGGCGCCTGCCACCAGGCGCAGCGACCAGGACTGCGAACCTTCGGCCAGCATCGGCGCAATGGCCCAGATCTGGCCCTGGCGACCGGAAACCTCGGGACGCAGTTGTATCGACTCCACGCCCGCCAACAGTTTTACGTCGGTACCCGAAGGAATCAGGGCGCCACGGGATAGAACCTGATTCCCGTTCAGGACAACGGTCTGCTTCGTACCTGCGACGCCCGGTAGAGGCACACCCCTGGGCCAGGTCAGCGCCTTGAAGTTGGCCGCCATCGGAAGAATGCTGCCGGCATCCAGTTGTGTACCCGCCGCCAAAGTCTGCGACTGGCTCAACAACGTGCCGGCGGCGAACAGGACATTGCCCGAGGCATCGCGTACGTCTGCCGCCAAAACAGTTCCAGCCGGCAACGACAGAGCCTGATCGAGTACCGCCGACACCGGCAGACGGGTTCCAGATGCCAGTTGCAAGCCCTTTATCGGCAAGTCGTAGTTCAGAGTGACGCCACCCGGGAAAGTCGTGCCATCGGCCAGCGTCACTCCGGCACCCGGAACGACAGTATCGCCGCCATTGATGTCGATGCCTGGCAGCAAGGTCCAGCCCTTGTCGTCCTGAGTCGCTGGTGGCGGAGCGAACCCATCGTTGATACTGCCGTAGATATTCAGGTCGCCACCTGCCCGGAAGGTCAGGCTGCCGACTTCACCCGAACCGTAGACCCCGGTCTTCCGGGTGTTCGGATTCACACTGGCATAGCGATAGCCCGACAGGTCGATATCACCTTGCACCACCAGGTCGCCGTCCGGCGTCGCGCTGACGATCTCCACCCCGGGACGCAGATGGAAGGCGTCGGCGTAGGTGGCGTTGTTCAGGCCCGCCAGCTTGCCCTGCATCAGGCTGCTATTGGCCAGGGCCGCATTGATGAACGCGGTGCTCTGCAGGTGCTTGGCGTCCAGGTAGGCCTGGTCGATGATCTGGTAGGGACGGCCGCTGGCCGCCGGGTCGGTACCGTAGGCCGCATCGTCATAGCGCCAGGTACCGTTGACGGCAATCGAGCGTGCCCCCTGGATGGTCAACGGGCCGCTGGCATCGATGGCAATATCGCCGCCGGTGACGCCGCCCAGGCGCGGAGCGTTCAGTTCCAGGGTGCCACGAGCGCGGCCATCGTTCTGTCCCGGCAGGTTGCCCAGGGCCACATCGGTGCCGTGGCGCAGGTCGATACGCGCACCACTGCCCAGGGTCAACTGCCCATTACCCGAATTGAGTTCGACGATCGCCCGGTTCGGCGAATCGATGATCTTGCCGTAGCTGTCGACCCGCAGGCGGGTGCCGTGGGCATCGAGTACCGCACTGCCATCAAGGGTCAGGCCATTCTTCGCCGACAGCCGAATACTGCCGACCCGCTCACCGCTCGCATCGACGGTGCCGTTCACACGCAGGCTGCCGTTGTCGATGGAGACGGTCACGTCCCCCGCCTTGAGTCCGTCGCCAATGGTCAGGTCACCCTGCTTGAGCTGGAAGCTGCGCGAGCCCGTGACCTGCCCGTCGTTCAGACGCTGGTTGAGGGCGGCGAACTGTTCAGTGAGCGTCCCTGTCGTACCCAGTCGTTGGGCCTGGATCTCGACACCCCCAGCCGTGTAAGGCATCAGGGTGCCGCCCGCGTCGTAATAGCCGCTGCTGGAACCCAGGATTCGCCCCTGCAGGTCAACGATGCCGGCCAACGCATCCAGGGCCACCGCACTCAGGGTTCCGGCCTGGTTGTACTTGGCCGACAGATCGATACGCGAGCCCGAGGCCTGATGGATATTGCCGTTGCGACTCTCCAGCTTGACGCTGCCACCCCAGCCGTACTTGGTCACATCGTTGAAGACGATGGCCCGCCCGGCCACGTCGATCAGTGCGTCATCCGTCAACACCACATCGCCGGTCGCCCCCAGGCTGACCTTGCCACTGGGCAGGACCACGGCGCTGGCCAGGCGGATGCTGCTGCCCTGCAGGGCCAACTCGGCGCCCTGCCCCTTCACCTCGCCAACGACGGCCCCCGACGACGAGACATCGATCGCACCACCGGCAGTGATGCGGTTCACTGAACCTGCCTCCCCGGTCATCAGTGGTGTCAGGATGTTCAGGTTGCCGCCGCTGTACTGGAAGCCCTTGCCCGCCTCGTAGGCGCCCTGGCTCTGGTAGACCGAAAGACTGCCCTTGTGGTTGGCGGTGATGCGCTCGCTGGCATTGAGATTGACGTTGGTGAAACCCAGTACCAGGCGGTCGAAGCTTTTCACGGTATTGGGCTGGGCGAAGTCGCCGTAACCGAACTCGATGCGTTCGGCCTTGATATCCAGGCGTCCGCTGCCGGTTCCCGCCCCACCGGCGATCACCGAACCGGCCGGTTTGTCCGAACCCTGCCAAATCAGGTTGGCGGTATGAATGGTCGCCACGTCTGCGGCGCCACCCGCACCATAGATGGCCGGAGTGGACAGCATCAGATTGCTCAGGCGCGACTTGCCAGTCTGTGCGTCATAGGTATCGAGCGTCGTGGTGCCGTAGAAGTTGAACGCATCACGGGCCGACAACTGCAAGGTTTCCAGGGCTGGAGCGCCATACTGGCTATCGCCCTTGAGCAAACGATCGAGCACAGCCTGGTTGAGTGTCAGGCCGGAAGGCAGCCGGCCGCCGGTTGCCGCCCCCAGCAGGGCCTCGGGGCTGCCCACGTTGATATTGTTCAAGGCGAGTGTCAGGTGACGAGTCCCATAGCGAACCTGGTCATCCAACTGGAAGTCGCCACTGGTTGCCGCAACGATACTACCTTGCGAATAGAGTTCAGTATGCCCCGCGCAGGGTGCGCTGGTACATTTGCCAATCAGGATACCGCCACCTTGGGTATCTTCGAGTAACTGAACATTCAGCAACCCGTTGGACACCGCCAGCATGTTGGCAACGCTGTAGATGAAGCCGTCCCGCGCATCATAAGCTGCATTACCGTGCCCCAGGGCATTGATCGAGGCACCTTGCTCCAGAACGATGTCCCCGGTGCTGCTCACCAGGAATACTTCAGGCGCGGACAAGGTGGCACCGTCACGCAAGACAATACTTTTCGACGTATTCGACATCTGGATGATGTTGCCACCCTGACCGTACAAGACCGTCGCCAGGCCGCCGATGGTCAGTCGTGCGGCGGCCAAGGAGTTGAGGCTTTGCGCATCCAGTGTTACACCATCGAATTGTGGCGTGGCCTGTTGCCCAGCGCCGACGATTTCAATCTGTGCGCCTCCGTTGCCCAGCACCGCAACCGTTCCGCCATACCCTCCGGGTGCCGCCTCGAACTTGCCGATACCCTCGAAGGAGAAGGCATTCTCACCGCCCCCCTTGAGCAGATCCAGTTTGAGTGTCTTGGCATCGGCCGCCAGCATGGCCCGGGGTACACCCAGCCGTACGGCATCCGCCAGTGCGAATTGGGCGTAGCTGGTCTCGTTGTACTGTGAATATCGGCGCAGAACGTCGCCAGAGGTCAGGATGATCTGGCTGGCGACCGCATTGTTGATGCCGGTGTTTGCGATCGACAGTCGACCCGAAGTCGCCCATGAGCCGTTGTTCAGCAACTGGGTGATGCCTGTCGACCCGCCGCTGGCCAAACCATTGAGTTCGACACGGAATGCGCCTGGCAACAGGGCATAAGTCGAAGGCATCAGGGTATAGGTGCCCGCCGCCAGGCCAGGCACGCCTGCGCCGATGGTGATCTGCTGCCCCAGCATCGGATCGACGGCACCACCCTCGGGAGCGATGGGAGCATACCCCGGCTGCACGCCAGGCACGATGGCATAGATCGGGTTGGTCGCCAGCCCCGGCAGGGTGAACGAACCATCCGCGCCGATTTGCACCAGGGGGTTGAAGCGCGCATCGGTAGAGCCACCGCGGCCGGAGATGAAACCGGCACCCAGCAGGTCGCCTCCACCGGAAAGGTCCAGCGTTGCGTCAGGCAGTACCGCAACGGACTGGCCGCCCAGGGAGACACCGACCTGCAACCCGGCGTTGTTCGTCGGTGTTCCGCCCTGTCCCAGGAACACCACTTCCTTGCCGGCGTAACGGTAGGTCTGACCATCGAAGGTACCACCGTAGGGTAGAACCAGACCCTTGCCGCTGACCGAAGTCAGGCTGCCCGGCATCAGCTTGACGCTGGTGGTACGGCCGATGAGGCTGTCTGGAGCCGAAGTGCCAATCTCGAGCAACCCCAAAGGCGCGCGGACCACCCCGCCCTGCACGATGTTCGCTGCCGTCAGTTGCAGATAACCGAAGGCCGAATAGGGAATGGCCGGCGCTGCGTCGGAAGTCCTGGCAATGGTCAGGGTGCGAGCGGGGTCGAACAGCATCCCATTGCTGTCCTGACCCCAGCCATAGCCGGCCACGACTCGTGCACCAA
This sequence comes from Pseudomonas vanderleydeniana, assembly GCF_014268755.2. Lineage (NCBI taxonomy): Bacteria > Pseudomonadati > Pseudomonadota > Gammaproteobacteria > Pseudomonadales > Pseudomonadaceae > Pseudomonas > Pseudomonas vanderleydeniana. Next base: position 3,984,590 of record NZ_CP077093.1, read on the forward strand.
CGCCAGTACCGGGATAGATCTGCGCTGCGCGAAGCGTCATGTCGCCCTGCGTCAGCAACTGTGTATTGATACGTTTGACGATCGCATCCTCCACGGTACCGGCCAGGAAGCGCAGATCACCTTGACTGTTCAGGTCAACCCGGTCAAAACCTCGACGCTCGAAGTCGGCCAGTGCCCCATTTGCCTGGCGAATACTGGTCTTGGTGCCGAAAACCACACTGCCACGCACATCGAGTATCGACGAGTTCGTGGTGAAGATCGCCTGGGTCGCGCGCTGGGAGGGGTTACCCTTGGCAGGCAGTATGGGGCTGGTATACAGGTCCCGCGAGTCGGGCTTGGCCAGCAGGCCACCGAGCAAGAGATAGGGAGCCGACAGGTTCACATGCGAGCGATCGGCGGCCCCTTCGGTCATCGCCAGGGCCCCGCTATACAGCCGCAGGCTCTGCCCCATGTTCAACGAGACGTCACCGTCGAAACTGATCAGGCCGTTACTGAGCAGCGCCAGATTGTCGAAACCACCGGCACCGACCTGGTCCACACCCAGTGCACCGTGGCCATAGGACAACGAGCCGGCGGCGCCCTCTGGCGTATCTGCCAGGGCCACGGACTGCCGAGTCTGGCCGATCACCAAGTCGCGAACCTGCAGAACCCGGTCAGTGACCGAACTCTTGAGATAACCGGGGGTTTCCAGGGCAACCGACAAGGTGCCACCCGCCGCACCGACACCGCCGGCACGGGCATTGAAGCTGCCATCCAGGTACAGGCCGTTATTGGAGGCAAAGGCAATGCTGCCACCGTTGCTGGCGACCAGGGTGCTCCCCTGCCCGGGAATATCGAGCAGGGCCTGGGTGCCCGATGCTTCCAGTCGGGCCCCCTCACGCACCACCACGAACAGATCCGCAGCCTTGGCGATACCGGTCACCGGATCCAGATCACCACCGATGCTGATCTGCCCACCATTACGTACCACGCCATAGGTTCTGCCAGCCGCATCGGTACCCGTCGCCGCGCGCGCGGCGACATCGATCAAGGCATGCTCGCCCAGCCATATGGAGCGACCGTGGCCGATGGCATTGACCTTGTCGACATCCTGATCGGCCGGTTTGATTCCACCCAGGCTGACCTTGCCGCCCCAGGCATTGAGCGTCCCGTCCAGGGTCAACTGACCGATACTGTTGAGTGCAATGGACTGGCCCGGATCAACCGAAATGACCGCACCGCGTCCCACGGTCAAGGCCGTATTGGCCATATCCGCAGCGGCGCTTTGGACGGTGCCGGCATTCAGGCTCAGGCTGGCACCCTTGCGCTGTGTCAACACCCCCTTGGCAGCGTCGTTCTGGTAAAGCTCCGGTGTCCAACGCTCCAACAGTGTCGCTGGAGAGGCTCCGGACGGTGTATCGCCGGCCTGCTCTCCAAGCCGATAGACCGGCATGGTCACAGCGACCTGGGTATTGTCGGTGACCGTCAGCCCCTGATTGCCGGTGATGTCATAGGCCGAGAACCCCTTGTTGAAGAAGTCGCCAGCCAATTGCAGGGTACCGGCAGCTGTCGGTGTCGGGCTGTTGCCGATCTGTACCTTGCCGGCCTGCAGTTTCAGGGTGCCGCCACCATTGACGCCGTAGCCGCGCAGTTCGCCGTCGAGCGTCAGGTTGCCCACGGCGGTGGAGTTGCCCAGGTTGGCAGCGAGGGTGACATCGCCTCCCTTGCCACCGCTGAGCTTGCGATTGTTGAGGATAGCGGCCCCCGAGGATACATCGACCAGGCTGCCAGCCCGAAACATCACGTCACCAGAGCTACGCAGTGAAACCGAACCGCCATTGATATAGGGCAACCGACTGTTGTCGCCATCCAGTGCCAGGTTGCTCCACAGTCCACTGGTATCGAGTTTCATGCCTGTTGCGATATCAACCACGGCCTTCTGGCCGGTCGGAGGCTGAATGATCTGATCGATCAGGCCCTGAGTCGGGTTTGCCGAGCTCACCTGATTGAGCACGTTGCCCAGGCGCAAGCTGCCGGAATGGGCTGTCAGGTTGGCATTGACCCGCACCTGCGGCCCGTACAGGGTGATATCCCCGCCATTGCCTACTGTCAGGTCACCGTTGACCTGGATCTGCTGCTTGGCCGCCACCTTGATGGCGCCGAGCTGGAAGCCGTTGAGCTGGTCGCTGTCGAGGTACATCGTGCCCTGGCGATTGGCGGGCAAGGCAGTGTCCAGGTCCAGTCCGGCGGCGATCTGCTCGACGCCCTCGCCGATCTGTACCTGGTCCGCCATGGCATCCAGGCTGTAGCGCAAGGTCCCCGTCGTCTTGTCATAGATCGGCGTGTACTTGCCGAATATCAGCTGCGCCCGCTGGGGAACGGCGTTGCGCGATTGCTGGTAACCATCGAGGTTGAGATTGGGCGCCAGGTTCTGGCGGTCGCCCTTGAACACCTCACTGACAATCTGGCCTTCCAGCACCGCATTGCTGGTACCGATCACCAGCTTGCCGGCATCGCGGCCCACGGTGTAGCCCGATTCATAGCGCTGTTGCTGGGCGATCATCGGGTTGTAGAAATACTCGGTCTGCCCCCAGCGGGCACTGCTGGACTCGAAGCCCTTGTAGATCCCCGAATAGAGAATGTCTCCGGGAGCCCGGGACAGTTCATACAGGCGACCATCGGGCCCCTTGAGCCAGGTCTGCTGGATGTAGCCGGCCTGCACGTCGACGGTACCGCCGGACAGGTTGAGCTGCGCGCCCTGCTGGGTCACCACATCCTTGCCGGTGAAGGTCAAGGTACCGCCCTGGGCCATCCACTCGCCAATGCTGTGACCCTGGGTACCCAGATACCCGCCCACTTCCAGCAGGCCGCCTGCCGTGTACCAGCGGTCGGTGGCATAGCCGTTGGTGCCGGCCGGGACGAATACCAGCTCACGCAGATCGACCCAGACATCGTTGTTGATCAGCTTGCCGCCGTCACGGTTGACCGGCGCATCGCGTTGCTCGTTACCCTGCACGTTGATCTTGATGTTGTTGGACTCCATCGAGACCTTCACGCCGACCGCGCCGGAAACGTCGACCACCGCGCCATCACGCACCAGGCTGCGCTGGGCAGCGCTGACCGCCACCTGGCCACCGGTGGCAAGCGTGATGGAGCCGTTCTGGAAGTCGACGTTGCCACCACTGACAATCTCGATCCGCGACTGATCGGTGCGATCACTGACCGTGCTCAGGTTGTTGAAGAACCCTGTGATCAGGGTGTTCGGCAAACCGTCGAGGCCGCTCAGGCCGTTGTTGCGCTGGCTGTCGAGGGCCGTGGTATCGGTGTTTTCCAGCAGGATCGCGGTGGTGCTGCCCTGCCCCAGGGTCACGCTGCCAGTGGTATCGGTGGCGGAGTTGAGCAGGTGGATGGTGCCCCGGGTGTCGACCGAGGTGCTGGCCAGCGCCACACCGTTCTGTTGCACCTGGTGCCCGGTCAGGGTGATGTCGCCGGTGGAGGCCATGATCAGGCCGCTGTTGGTCACCTTGCCGGCGGTACTGCCGGCTTTGAGCGAAGTCGCCACCTCATTGCCACGGGTGGTCGAGCGCTGGTTGCTGCTGGTACCGACACCGCGCCGGATGTAGAAGCTGTCACCCGCGGCCAGGGTGGTCTGGCCCTTGGCGGTGACGATGGTCCCGGCGTTCTCCACCTCGGAGCCGAGCAATAGCGCATAACCGCCGGACTCGGTCGAAGAGGTGGGCGCCAGGGTCTGGATGATCGCCCCGCGCTGCACCTCGACCTTGCCTGCCGCATCGGTGAAGGTCGGCTGGGTGCCATTGGTGTCGACGTAGATGCCCCGCTGGGTGAACTGATCGTCGGTGATGGTTGCGGCAGCGGCCACCAGGTTGCGCACGTTGACCTGGCTGGAACCGCTGAAGACCACACCGTTGCGATTCATGATCATCACGGTGCCATTGCCCTTGACCTGGCCCTGGATCTCGCTTGGGCGTGCCAATGGGTCGTTGACACGGTTGAGCACCGCCCAATTCGACTGCTGCTGGAAATCCACCGTGGTGTTGCGCCCGACGTTGAAGGTTTCCCAGTTGAGAATCGCCTTGTCGGCGGTCTGCTCGATGGTCACGGTGGTCTTGCCACCGGCTTGCGTCTGGGTCGGCGCCTTGGCGTTGAGCCAGCCCTGGGTCAGGCTGTTGTCGACCTGCAGGCCGCCCTTGCCCAGCCCATCGGGGATATTGCTCAACTGACCGAGCGCTGCCTGGCGACCGGCAGCCTGGGCCGCCTGCTGGGCGGCGATGGCGGCCACGGTGCTGTTGAGGTTGCTGATCGAGCGCTGCAGCTGCTGGTTGGCACGACCCTGCTCCGCCAGGGTCGGGATACCCGGGATCTGCCCACTGTTGTTGCGCGCTGCGGTGGCGGACAGGTTGGCCCCCTTGTTGGTGAACCAGGCCGAGCTGAACGCCGTCTCCGCCTGGGCACTGCCAGCCACCATCAACAGGGCGATGGCATGGGCCAGGGGCTTGAGCCGCAGGATCGAGGAGGCGTCGTCGTGACGCCGGGCGTTGAGTCTTGCCGAGGGTTTGCAGCGCAGCATCACTAAATCCTTTTCAAATCGTGCAAAGGGCTGCAACGCATGACCCGATCGGTGACGGGGCGTTGCTCATTACCGGATAGGCGGTTACAGGAGGTCGCGACCGAACTCCTGTCATGGAAAATTCATCTGATGGGAGTAGCGCTCCCGCACGCAAAAAATCAGCAACGGCAGGGCCGTTGCTGATCGGGTGTTGCCAGTCGTTCAAGCGAGGGTTACAGCGGACGACCGATGGTGTTGCAGACGCTGGTGTTGCCGATGGCCTGAGCGCTGGTGGCGGTCAGGAAGCTGCCGCGAATGGCCACTTTCCATGCAGCTGGCAGCGGCACGAAACGGTTGGCAGTGATGGCGGCGTCGTTGTTGGTGGCAGCAGTGGAGCCGTAGTGACGGGTGAAGAAGTCACGGACTTGGCTGGTCTGCGTAGCGTCGGCGTAGCACTGGCTGAACACCAGGTTGGTGAAGCCCAGGATGGGGTAACCCGAGGATGGGTAGGCCACGACGCTTGGGTCGGTCGAGCTGGCGGCAGCAGCGAAGACAGGTACCCAGGCGTTGGGGTTGGAGCGGTTGGCGGCGGCAGGGACCGGTACGGCAGCGATAGCGGCCGATACGTTGGCAGGCGCTGGAGACAGGCCGTTGATCTGGGCAACCTTGGTGGCGTCATCCAGGCCAGCGAGGGTGGTCGCGGCGAAGTCCGGGCTCATGTAGGTGATACCACCAGCGGTGGAGTTCAGTGCAGTCATCACGCCCTGGCTACCAGTGGCCGAGACGGCGCCGGCTGGCAGGCCACCCGAGAAGCTGGTGCCAAAGGTGGTAGTGATAGCGAAGGTACCGCCTTCAGTGGCGCTCGAGCACTTGGCATTCAGGAAGCGGGTGAACAGCTCGGTGGTACCACTGCTTTCGCTGCGATAGACCAGCTTGATCGCGCCGGTACGACCGGAACCGGTGACGGCATCCCAGGTTTTCAGACGGCCGGAGAACACGCCGCACAGTTGATCGACGCTCAGGTTCAGGTTGGTGGTACCTGCCTGGTTGAACGGAATGGCAACCGAAGTGGCAACCGATGGAACCTGGATCAGCGGGCCCCAGGCAGCGCCGTGAGCGGTAACGTAGCCATCCAGCTCAGCCTGGGTCAGTTTCGAGTCGCTACCAGCCCAGTGTACGTTCTTGCCGGTGGTGCCAGCCACGAACTTGGTGTAGTCGTTGTTCAGGAAGGCTGCCTTGCCTGCGCCGCTGCCTACGCCGATGTAAGGAGCGAAACCGGCAGTCAGCACGCCGGAAGTCTGGTACAGGGCTTGTGGCAGAGTAGCACCGCCGCCGTTGAGGTCAGCCATCGCGGCTTGTGCGGTGCACAGGGCGGCGAGAGTCAGGGAAACTGCCAGAGCGTTGCGCTTAAACATGAAGAATCTCCTTTCGTCGTGTTCGTACGTTGAGGTTGCTCGTTCGTGACGCCATGGCGCTCGAGGCGTCGCCTTAGTTCCAGACGACTTGTGGGCTGAGGCCATGACGCAGAAGTTCTCAACTTCCAGTGACAGATAAAGGAAAAAACCTCGGGTGAATGCGATTGATTTTCAAATTATTTATCGGGTGTTTTCGCTGTTTTTACTGCAAGTTCGCGGTATTTTTCGGGAGTGGCAAAGAGCCCTACGCTACAGGCGACAGGAAATGGGAAGCAACTTTGCGGATATGACAGAACAAGGAACCCGAGTTCTAAAGTGACATCACCTGCTAAGGTGCAATAAATCTAGAAACTTCAGGCCTTCTTCAATGCCCCATCTCGCCCGAACCCACCCACGCCTGACCATCGCCACCCTCCTCGGCCTGGCTGCCGGTGCTCTGGTGCCGATCAGCCCGGTACTGACCAAGGTGCTCATTGGCTGGAATACAGCCGTCTGGACCTACCTGGTCATGATGCTGTGGCTGACGACACGCTCCAGCGCGCAAGACGTGCAGCGGTTCGTCGAACGCGAGGATGAGAATGCCGGGACGGTGCTGCTGATCGTGTCGATCGCGGCGATTGCCAGCCTGGCGGCGATTACGGTTGAACTGGCCGGTGGCAAGAACCTGGATGTGCATGCCCGTGCCTGGCACTACGCGTTCACCGGCCTGACGGTACTGGGCTCATGGCTGCTGATCGGGGTGATCTTCAGCGTGCACTACGCGCGACAGTTTTATCTGTCGGATGAAACGGACCCGCCACTGCGTTTTGCCGATGGCGAGAAACATCCGGACTACTGGGACTTCCTGTACTTCTCTTTCACCATCAGTGTGGCGGTACAGACGTCGGATGTCGGGGTGGCGACTCGGGGGATGCGCCGGGTGGTGTTGGCGCAGTCGCTGATCGGGTTTCTGTTCAATACGGCGATACTGGGGTTTTCGATCAATATTGCGGCGGGGTTGTTTGGCTGAGAAGTCCAACTTGTAACGCCCAACTTGTGGGAGCCGGCGGTCCGGCGCCCCGGTTCATCCGCGAAGAAGCCCTTGAGGCCGCCAGAAGCTTCGCGGATGAATCCGGTTCCCACAGGTACATACCAGCCCCCACAGGCCTATTGCCCGTGGCTGCCAGGATTACTCGGTGGTCAGCACGCCACGACGAATCTGGTCACGCTCGATCGACTCGAACAACGCCTTGAAGTTGCCCTCGCCGAAACCATCGTCGCCCTTGCGCTGGATGAACTCGAAGAACACCGGCCCCATCAGGGTTTCCGAGAAGATCTGCAGCAGCAGGCGCTTGTCGCCCTCCTGCGAGGCACCGTCGAGCAGAATGCCGCGCGACTGCAGTTCCTGCACCGGCTCGCCATGGTTCGGCAGGCGGCCTTCGAGCATCTCGTAGTAGGTGTCCGGCGGTGCGGTCATGAAGCGCATGCCGATCTTCTTCAACTGGTCCCAGGTCTTGACCAGGTCGTCGGTGAGGAAGGCCACGTGCTGGATGCCCTCGCCGTTGAACTGCATCAGGAACTCTTCGATCTGCCCCGAGCCCTTCGACGATTCCTCGTTGAGCGGAATCCGGATCATGCCATCCGGCGCGGTCATCGCCTTGGAGGTCAGGCCGGTGTACTCGCCCTTGATGTCGAAATAGCGGATCTCGCGGAAGTTGAACAGCTTCTCGTAGAAGTTCGCCCAGTAGGCCATGCGCCCGCGATAGACGTTGTGGGTCAGGTGATCGATGATCTTCAGGCCCGCCCCTTTCGGATTGCGGTCGACACCGTCGAGGTAGACGAAGTCGATGTCATAGATCGAGCTGCCCTCGCCGAAACGGTCGATCAGGTACAGCGGCGCGCCGCCGATGCCCTTGATCGCCGGCAGGTTCAGCTCCATCGGGCCGGTGGCGATGTGGATCGGCTGGGCCCCCAGTTCCAGGGCACGGGAATAGGCTTTCTGCGCGTTTTTCACCCGGAAGGCCATGCCGCACACCGACGGGCCATGCTCGGCGGCGAAGTACGAGGCTTCGCTGTGCGGTTCGTTGTTGAGGATCAGGTTGATCGCGCCCTGGCGATACAGGTGCACGTTCTTGGAGCGGTGGGTCGCAACCTTGGTGAAGCCCATGATCTCGAAGATCGGCTCCAGCGTGTTCGGGGTCGGCGATGCGAATTCGATGAATTCAAAGCCCATCAGGCCCATCGGGTTTTCAAAGATATCTGCCATGGTGGCGCCTCATCCTATCAATCAAGTAACGGTCGGTTAGTTGCTGTCGATGCGGACGCTGGAGGGTGGCGCGCAGGAAATCCCCCGCACGCTGCGGGCAAGGAAGTCGCCATAGATCAATTTGAACCCGAGTATCTTCATTGCAACCCAGTCTCTCAGGGCGAAGCTTCTGTCGCCAGAAGACATTATTCTTATATGCGTAAGTAGATTCTACATGGCGTAAACCGTTTTGTCCGTATCACTTTTCACTTCCTGTTCTGGCAACGCTGAAAACCATAGGTTCGCATCGGTCGACGTCAGCCAGGATCGACAGGCTACCCCGCCGCAGGACTCTGCGCGGTTGCTCCCCCATCGGGACCAAGCCGCTGGCAAACCGCGGCAACAACCCCTGAACGTGCGAATGCCACAGCCCCGGCTATCCTGCGAGAAGCAGTGCCACCCACCGTTTTTTCCTGCCCAAACAGGTCCCTCCATGCCACTCACCGTCAAAGGCCGCCCCTGGCCTGCCCGCTATGGGCTGAATCTGCTGATCGGCCTGCTGCCGATCGTTTCGGGTATCACCCTCCTGCACTGGCAGGCCGATCGGGCGCTGAACGCCAATACCCGGGAAACCGCCGGGGATGCCCTGAAGCAGTTCGAGCTGATGCTCGACAACGCCGAACTGGCCGCCCATGCCATCGTGCCGCTGGCCGGCCGGCCCTGCGCCCAGGTGGAACTGGCCCTGCGTGAACAGGTCACGCGCCGTCCCTTCGTCCGCGCCGCCAACCTGGCCTGGAACAACAACCTGTACTGCACATCACTGTTCGGCCCCTACCAGGAAGCCGTCGACCCGGCCAACTATGTCGCCGGCAGTCTCTGGCTGATGAAAGGCAACCCGGTGACGCCCCATTCAGCCTTGCTGGCCTATCGACTGGCCCAAGGCAATGGCGCGGCGATCATCAGCATCGACGGCTATCACCTGAGCAACCTGCTGCACCTGATGGGTCGCGAAACCGGGCTGATCCTGCAAGTGGGCAGTGCCTGGACCTCCAGCCAGGGCCAGATCCTGGATGGCAAGGCCCCGGCCTTCCCGGTGGCGCCGACCACCCTGCGCTCCAGCCGCTTCCCATTCAGTGTCAGTGCCGGCTTCTCCAAGGGAGAGACCTGGCGCTACATCGGCCGCGAGTATCGGGAGCTGCTCGCCCTGTTGCTGGTACTCGGCCTGCTGGCCGGCATCACCACCCGCTGGCTGCAACAGCGCTCGAGCGCGCCCAGCCACGAGTTGCAACGGGCGCTCGAAGCCAGGGAATTCATTCCGTATTTCCAGCCGGTGGTGCGCAGCGACACACTGAGGTGGTCCGGCCTCGAAGTGCTGATGCGCTGGAATCATCCTCGCGAGGGTCTGGTGCGTCCGGACCTGTTCATTCCGTTCGCCGAACACTGCGGCCTGATCGTGCCGATGACCCGCTCGCTGCTGCAACAGACCGCTGCCCTGCTCGCCCCGCATTCGGCGTTGCTGGAGCCCGGTTTTCATGTCGGCGTGAACATCACCGCCCAGCATTGCCATGACCTGCAACTGGTGCAGGATTGCCGGGAGTTCCTGGCCGCCTTCGCTCCAGGGCAGATCAGGCTCGTGCTGGAACTGACCGAACGCGAACTGATCGAACCGGGCGACGTCACCCACCAGCTGTTCGAACAATTGCACGACCTGGGCGTCATGGTCGCCATCGATGATTTCGGCACCGGCCATTCCAGCCTCAGTTACTTGCGCGAACTCAACGTCGACTATTTGAAGGTCGACCAGAGTTTCGTCGCCATGATCGGTGCCGATGTGCTGTCACGACATATCCTCGACAGCATTATCGACCTCAGTCTCAAGCTGGAATTGGGTATTGTCGCCGAAGGCGTGGAAACAGCCGAGCAACGCGACTACCTGGCCAATCGCGGCGTCGATTTCCTGCAAGGCTATCTATTTGGCAAGCCGCTGCCGGCTTCGGAGTTTTTCAATAGCCTGAAACGTCAGGCCGGCGATAACGTCGATTAGAACCTCGGCACAAAGATAACGATTCAATCCCGGTAACATCTGTTGCCCCGCGCATATGATTTACTCTTGGACAAATAACTACTACACTTTTCCTGCCTGCAGTAAATCGACGGGAAGGCCTCTGGCTTATGAATAATGGTCCGCGGCATTCCGGGCGTTACCGACAACGCCCGAGCGGATCGACTGCAGCGCCGGCTTGTCTCTTTCGTTACCGGTTGCCCGCAACCAAATAGACCATTGGAGTAAGAACCTTGTCCAAACTCGCTGAGTTCCGTGCCGCAGAAAAAGCCCTTCAAGAACAACTCGCCCAACTCGAAGCCCTGAAGAACGATGCCGGGCTCAAGAAGGAAATCGAATTCGAGAAGAAGCTTAACGACCTGATGACGAACTACGGCAAAAGCCTGCGGGACATCATCGCCATTCTCGACCCCCAGGCCAGCACCGGCAAGGCTGCCCAGGCGCCCAAGCAGCGCCGCGCCCGCGTGGTCAAGGTCTATCAGAACCCACACTCGGGCGAACTGATCGAGACCAAGGGCGGCAACCATCGTGGCCTCAAGGCCTGGAAAGAACAGTACGGTGCCGCCACTGTTGACTCCTGGGTGCGCAGCTAATTACCCAGGTGACAAAACAAACCCTGCTTATGCAGGGTTTTTTTATGGATATAACCCTATTCCACTGATTGTCCTACACGCCAGCCCATCGAAACACCGGCAACGGACAAGCATCACCCACACGACAGATACAGTTCAAAAGAGTTCAACCCTGTCAAAACTTTCATATCCCATCAATTAATGACAGTTTGCCAGTAACTAACGAGGGCGGCAGACATATCGATTAATCCATCCCCCCGGCCATTTGCTTGTAAAAAATCTCACACAGGCTTGACTGAACGGTCACACCTCTTGGCGCCGGTCGGATAAAAATCAGCACCAGCGGCCTTTCACATTTTTTTCACATCGACTCTTACAGGATGAAGGCTGCTAAAGGACTAGCGCCCCAATGCCCGCTTCGGCGGGCTTCTTTATGCCTGCGATATTTATCCGGCAGTTCTTCATATAACTTCTCAAGCTACTGAAGTAGCCCGCTATTACCTTTCGATTTGAGCAACCTTCTAGAATGCGGGTCGAAGGGATTTGGAGCTTGAGTCCGGTTTCCGTATCATCCCTTTCCCACAAGGTCCGAAGCCAGCCTGTCTAGACAGGGCTTCCATCAGCGACCGCCGTTCCATTATCTTCGCGGAGAGCCTATGAGCCTGCACGACCTGAACACCTTTCCTGGCGTTACCGCCCAACCCGACAGCGCCACCCAGGGCTTCGTGTTCAACCACACCATGCTGCGCGTCAAGGACATCACCCAGTCGCTGGACTTCTACACCCGGGTACTGGGTTTCTCGCTGGTCGAGAAGCGCGACTTCCCCGAGGCCGAGTTCAGCCTGTACTTCCTGGCCCTGGTCGACAAGGCGCAGATCCCGGCCGATGCCGCGGCACGCACGCAATGGATGAAGTCGATTCCCGGCATCCTGGAACTGACCCACAACCACGGCACCGAAAACGACCCGGACTTTGCCTATCACAACGGCAACACCGACCCGCGCGGCTTCGGCCACATCTGCATCTCGGTACCGGACATCCGCGCCGCCTGCGAACGCTTCGAGGCCCTGGGCGTCGAGTTCCAGAAACGCCTGAGCGACGGTCGCATGAAGCACCTGGCCTTCGTCAAGGACCCGGATGCCTACTGGGTTGAAATCATCCAGCCAACACCGTTGACCGACGTCGAGTAAAACGCCCTGAACGCAAAAGCCCCATGAATCGATGATCCATGGGGCTTTTTTACATCGGCATCAACCGGGAGCCAGCTCCCGAGCCTCAGGCCGGCGCCGAGGTGCGGATCAGGTGGTCGAAGGCACTCAGCGAGGCCTTGGCCCCCTCACCCACCGCGATCACGATCTGCTTGTACGGCACCGTGGTGACGTCACCGGCCGCGAAGATACCCGGCAGCGAAGTCTCACCGCGCGCATCGACAATGATCTCGCCACGTGGCGACAGCTCGATGGTGCCCTTGAGCCAGTCGGTGTTCGGCAGCAGACCGATCTGCACGAAGATCCCTTCCAGATCGACGGTGTGGAACTCACCCGAATCGCGGTCCTTGTAGACCAACCCGGTGACTTTCTGGCCATCGCCCTTCACTTCACTGGTCAGCGCACTGGTGATGACCTTGACGTTCGGCAGGCTGTACAGCTTGCGTTGCAGTACGGCATCGGCGCGCAGCTTGCTGTCGAACTCCAGCAGCGTCACATGGCTGACGATACCGGCCAGGTCGATGGCCGCCTCGACACCGGAGTTACCACCGCCGATCACCGCGACACGCTTGCCCTTGAACAGCGGACCGTCACAGTGCGGGCAGAAGCACACGCCCTTGGCCTTGTATTCCTGCTCGCCCGGTACACCCATTTCGCGCCAGCGGGCGCCGGTGGCAAGGATCACGGTCTTGGCCTTGAGGCTGGCACCGCTCTCGAAGCGCACTTCGTGCAGCTCCCCGGCATTTTTGGCCGGGATCAGTGCACTGGCGCGCTGCAGGTTCATGATGTCGACGTCGTACTGGCGTACGTGCTCTTCCAGGGCCCGGGCCAGCTTCGGCCCTTCGGTTTCCTGGACCGAGATGAAGTTCTCGATCGCCATGGTGTCCAGCACCTGGCCGCCGAAGCGCTCGGCCGCCACACCGGTGCGGATGCCTTTGCGGGCTGCGTAGATCGCCGCCGAAGCACCGGCTGGGCCACCACCGACCACGAGGACTTCGAAGGCCTCCTTGGCGTTGAGTTTCTCCGCCTGCTTCTCGGCAGCCCCGGTATCGAGCTTGCCAAGGATCTCTTCCAGGCCCATGCGGCCCTGGCCGAAGTTTTCGCCGTTGAGGTAGATGCTCGGTACGGCCATGATCTTGCGATCGTTGACTTCATCCTGGAACAGCGCGCCGTCGATGGCGACGTGACGCACATTCGGATTCAGCACCGCCATCAGGTTCAGCGCCTGGACCACGTCCGGGCAGTTCTGGCAGGACAGCGAGAAATAGGTCTCGAAGTTGAACTCGCCCTTGAGCGAGCGGATCTGTTCGATCACTTCGACACTGGCCTTCGAGGGGTGGCCGCCGACCTGCAGCAGGGCCAGCACCAGCGAAGTGAATTCGTGGCCCATGGGGATACCGGCGAAACGCAGGCTGATATCGGCTCCCGGGCGGTTCAACGAGAACGATGGCTTGCGCGCATCGGTACCGTTGTCTTGCAAGGTGATATGGCTGGAAAGGCTGGCCACTTCCTGGAGCAGCTCGAGCATTTCACGAGATTTCGCGCCGTCATCGAGGGAGGCGACGATCTCGATTGGTTGCGTAACCCGTTCCAGGTACGACTTCAACTGGGCTTTAAGATTGGCGTCCAACATGCGGGCGATTTCCCTTTTTCAATACGGTAGAAATAACAACGCCCAGGTGGATACCACCCGGGCGTTATTGGGCGGTGCGGCTGACTTAATAAGTGCGGGTGACCGCCCTTGACTGACTCATGGACTTAGATCTTGCCGACCAGGTCCAGGGACGGAGCCAGGGTGGCTTCGCCTTCTTTCCACTTGGCTGGGCAGACTTCGCCCGGGTGGGCAGCAACGTACTGGGCAGCCTTGATCTTGCGCAGCAGCTCGGAAGCGTCACGGCCTACGCCGCCATCGTTGATTTCAACGATCTTGATCTGGCCTTCAGGGTTGATCACGAAGGTACCGCGGTCAGCCAGGCCGGCTTCTTCGATCAGCACGTCGAAGTTGCGCGAGATGGCCAGGGTCGGGTCGCCGATCATGGTGTACTTGATCTTGCCGATGGCTGGCGAAGTGTTGTGCCAGGCAGCGTGGGCGAAGTGGGTGTCGGTCGAAACGCTGTAGATCTCGACGCCCAGCTTCTGGAATTCAGCGTAGTTGTCAGCCAGGTCTTCCAGTTCGGTTGGGCAAACGAAGGTGAAGTCGGCTGGGTAGAAGAACACGACAGACCATTTGCCTTTCAGGTCAGCGTCCGACACTTCGACGAATTCACCGTTTTTGAAGGCGGTTGCTTTGAAGGGCTTAACTTGGCTGTTGATGATAGGCATCGTTGACTCTCCGTCAGGGGTTGTGAAGTTGATGGGAGAATCCTAGCCATTCTTTTGCGATCTGGCTCATTGGCAAAGCTGATGCTCGCGATTGGTTTTCGCTATAAGCCCACTGTATTAATAGAAGAAATCTTATGAACCCTGCCGGACCGGCTTCTCGACGGCCAGGCTCATGCCCTCGAACGGACTGGCCTCGACGTAACGCATGGCGGATTTCAGGTCCTTCCAGCCGACATAGCTCATCAGCGACTTCAGGTCCCAGCCACTGCGATGAGCCCAGGTCGCGAAGCCGCGGCGCAACGAGTGACTGGTGTAATGCTCGGCATCGATCCCCGCCCGCGCCAGCGCCTGGCGCAGCAGCGGGATGATGCTGTTGGCGTGCAGCCCCTCCTCGCCCAGGTTGCCCCAGCGATCGATGGCACGAAACACCGGCCCGCGAACCAGGGCCGCACAGTTGACCCATTCGATATAGGCCTGCACCGGACAGAGCCGTTGCAACGCCGGCGTCTGGTAGGTGCGCCCGAGGTTGTCACGATCACTTTTGCTACGCGGCAGGTAAAGCGTGATGCCGGCGCCCGCCTTGGCCACCACATGCCCCACCTCCAACCGGCAGAGCTCGTCGCTGCGAAAGCCGCGCCAGAACCCCAGCAGGATCAGCGCCATGTCGCGCCGCGCACGCAGCAGCCGTGGTCGATCCTCCACTGCCTGCGCCGCCCGCAACTCCTGCTCCAGTGACCCGACCACCGACTCCAGATGCTGCAACTGCAACGGCTGGGCCTGCTTCTCCTGCACCGGATGCAGCGCCCGGATGCCCTTGAACACCTTGCGCACCACCGGTGCCTTGGTCGGGTCGGCAAAACCCTGGCTGTTGTGCCACTGGGCCAGGGCCGACAGGCGCAGTTTGAGGGTGTTGATCGACAGCACTCCGGCGTGGGCCGCCAGGTAACGCGCCACGCTGTCGCTGGTGGCGGGCAGGAAGCCGCCCCAACTGACTTCAAAGTGTTCGATAGCCGCTTGATAGCTGCGACGGGTGTTGTCCCGCGTGGCGGCGTGCAGGTAGCGATCCAGCTCGCTCATGGGCAGAAATCCCGGCAGGTGTACGGAAAAACCGCGCGGGAATGCGTCAAGCGCTTCTCACACGGGGTAATACCACTATATCCCATGTGAAAAAATCAGAATATCGCTTTGTATTTTTTCAATCTATACTATGTATTTACATGCTACGTAACACAGTACGAAATCGTAGGAGAGAACATGGCTCGCGGCGGCGTGAACAAGGCGGTGGTGCAAACAGCCCGTATGGCGATCCTCGCCCGTGGCGAATACCCCAGCATCGATGCGGTACGTATCGAAATGGGCAATACCGGCTCGAAAACCACCATCCATCGTTATCTGAAGGAGCTGGACGAGAGCGATCAACGCCAGGCCGCCGCCGGCGAACACCTGGATGACGAACTCACCGACCTGATCAGCCGCCTCGCCCGCCGCCTGCAGGACCAGGCGCGCGAGCCGCTGGAGCTGGAACAGGCCCGGCATCGGCTGCAGGAAAACCAGTGGCAGGAGCAGTTGAGCGCCCTCACCCAGACGCTGGAGCAGTTGCAACTGAACTACGACGTCCAGGCCGCGGCCCTGGCCCAGGAAAGCGAGCAGTTGCACACCACCCGCTCGATGCTGCAGACCGAGCAGACCCGCAACGCCGGCCTGAGCCAGGCCTGCAGCGACCACGAACTGCGCCTGGCGGACAAGGAAGCGCAAGTACGCTCCCTGGAGGACAAGCACCAGCACGCCCGCGATGCCCTGGAACACTTCCGCAACGCCGCCCGCGAGCAGCGCGAGCAGGAACAGCGGCGCCATGAAGGGCAGTTGCAGCAGATTCAGATGGAATTGCGCCAGGCCCAGCAAAGCGCCCTCGTGCGCCAGGATGAAATCACCCAGCTACACCGCGACAACGAACGCTTGCTGATGGAAAGCCGCAATGCGGCGAAAGAGGCGAGGAAGCTGGAAGCCCAACTGGACAAGGGCGCCAAGCGCGAAGAACTGCTACAGGGCCGCCTCTCCACGCTGGAAGGCGAACGCACCCTCCTCCAGGAACGCCTGCGGGTGGCGCAGCAGGAAACCGAGTCGCTCAAGCTGAGCAGCAAGGAACAGCGAGCCTCAAAACGAGCGCTGGAACTCAGATTGCTGGAAGCCGAAAACGAGTTGGCTCAACTGGCGGAAAAGCCAGCCAGCCCGAGAGCAGACAAACCCGATCCGAGCACTCCCCGCTAGGATTTCGGCCGCGTCTGGAGGTCGACGCGGACAACCTTGTCGTCAAAGTCAACGACGAAAGTTTTATCGATAACCACAAAGGTAGTTTCCGGAGTCGCGTCAAACCTCAGGCTGTCACCGATATTGATGAAGCGATCGAAGGATATATGTCGAGTTGATTTCTGCTTGCCGTCAAACAAATGGATCACATAGTTCTCCATGGCAACCTCCTCTGACTAGATAGGGAAAAATCAGGAGCGCGATCGCTTGCCGTTCGCTGTTCCTATTTCACGGCCTATCAGCCTCACTCGCTACTGTCAGAAATGACAGTAGCGACGAACGGCTCAGGCTCTGAGCGAGCCGGTCACTGCCTGCGCCGGTACAGCATCAACAGCACCAGGTAAGGCCCGCCCAGCAGTGTCGCCACCAGCCCGGCCGGCATCTGCTGGGGAAAGATCATCTGCCGGCCGAGCCATTCCGATACCATCATCAGCACCGCGCCCAGCAGCGCCGCTACCCATAGCTGCTGCAGCGGCCGCCGGGCACCGGCCAGACGAGCAATGTGCGGCGCCAGCAGGCCGATGAAGGACAGCGGCCCCACCAGCAGCGTAGCCATGGTGGTGAGCACGCCGGCAAACAGCAGGATCAGCAGGCGCGCCCGGGCCACCGGCACGCCGACACTCGCCGCCGCCCCCTCGCCCAGCGAAAACGCCTGGAGCCAGCGTGAGAACAGCGGCACCAGGCACAAACCGAGCACCAGCACGCCTGCCGCTGCCCAGGCCAGCACTGCCGGGATGTAATAGGTCGAGCCGGTCACCAGTTGCAGCATCAGGGCGGCACGTGGATCGCCGCTGGCTAGCGTCGCACTGACCATCGCCTGGAACCAGGCACTGACGGCTACGCCGATCAGCAGCAGGCGCTGCGGGGTGAAGGTACCCCGTCCCAACCACAGCAGGCCGCCCAGCGCCGCCAGGGAGCCAGCCAGGCAGGCCGTGAACAGCAGCGCCGGCGTCGGCTGGCTGACGGCAAAGACCACGACGACGATACCCAGCGCACCACCGGAGCTGACCCCAAGCAGATCGGGACTCGCCATCGGGTTGGCGGTGGCTCGCTGCAACAAGGTGCCCGCCAGCGCCAGGAGGCCGCCCGCCGCCATGGCCAGCACCGTGTGTGGCACCTGCCAGAACAGCAGCCCCTGAACCTCGGTCCAACTGGCGATGGCCCAGCCATCCAGGCCCCGCGCCACCGCAAGCGACAGGAACAGCCCGACCGCCAGCAGCCCCGCCAGCCATAGCCAACGCCGGAAAGTAAAACCTGAGCCCATCGGCCAAGCCGGTTTCCACTGACTGGAAATACCGCTGCGCAGACGCGGCAACAGGGCGACCAGCAACGGCACACCCAGCAGCGAAGTGACCGTGCCGGTGGGAATCAGGTGCGCCGAGAACACCTGGGTGGTCGAGATCAGCAGGACCACCTGGTCGGTGGCCCAGAGAATCGCCGCACCGATGCCGGCCGAGCAGAACAACCGCTGGTACAGGGTCCGAGCCCCGAGCAAACGGGCCAGGGCCGGGGCCGCCAGGCCGAGAAAGCCGATCACGCCAACCTGGGCCACCACCAACGCGGTGAGCACCACAGCTACCAGCAGCGCGACCAGCCGGGTTCGCTCCACCTTGGCGCCCAGGCTACGCGCCGTGCTTTCACCACTGTCGAGCAACGCCAGTGGCCGGCGTATCCACCACACGGTCAAGACCGAGCCAGCCAACCCGGCCAGCAGATGCGCGCTGGGCTGCCAGCCGGCCTGCTCCAACGAACCACCACCCCAGATCTGCAAGCCGAGCAGGAAGTCGAAATGCACCAGCGCGATCGCCAGGCTGACCGCACCACAATAGAGATTGACCACCATGCCGCAGAGGATCACCGCCATCGGCGACAGCCGCTGCGGCCAGGCCAGTGCCAGTACCACCAGCACGGCCAGTGCGCCGCCGACGAGCGCGACCAGTTCACGTCCGGCCGCACCACCGTCGTACAGCGTGTACAACGCCAGTGCCAGGTAGGCCCCTGGGAAAATGCCCAGGGTCATCGGCTCGGCCAGGGGATTGCGCAGCACCTGTTGAATCAGCGTACAGGCCAGGCCCAAGGCGGTACCGCACAGCAGGGCCATGGCGACCCGTGGCAACAGCACTTCATGCAACAAGACCTGGGACAGATTTTCAGGGTCCGGCCTCAGCAACGCCGACAGCCAGGAAGCACTGCCCAGGGTCGCACCCACCTGCCACAGTGCCAGCCCCGCAGCCAGGGCGAACAGGACGGCGAACAGCAGCAGGCAGCCGCGCGGAATGAACGACAAACGAAAACTAGACACTCGCAGGCTCCTGATGGGCCATTGGGTACAGGGCCGCCTCGACCGCACGGGCGAAGCGTTGCAGGGAAACCAGCCCGCCATAGGGGGCGATCACCGGCATCAGCGCCACCCGCCGCTCACGCACACAAGGCAATGCCTGCCACACCGGACTGCGCCTGAGCGCCGTGTCGACGCCAGGTGGCAACGGCCCCACCAAGAGCAAACTGACCTCAGGCAGCGCGGCGATACGTTGCAGCGGCACCAGGGCATAACCCGCCGAGTTACTCACCCAGCGAGCGGCAGCAGCATCCCCCGGATGCGCCGCATTGCTCACTCCGATCCGCGACAGCACTGTGTCGAACAGGCTGCCGGCGCCATACACCCGCAGGTGATGCTCATCCACCGCATCGGCAACCAGCACCGGCCGAGCCAGCAGGTCCGGCTGGCTGGCCAGGCGCTGGCGAACCGTATTCAGCAACTGTTCGGTGTCATTGACCAATGCCTCGCCCCTGGCGGCGCAGGCGAGCAGCGCAGCCATCTGCCGGGTCTCCTGCTGCAAGGCAGGGTAAGGTTGTGCCGCGCTCATGTAGCCGCCAAAGGTGGCCGTCGGCGCCAGACGCTCGAGCATCGACTTGAGGCCGACATGCCCCGGCGTCAGGATCAGCAGGTCCGGCCGCAGTTGCTGCAGCAGCGTGAAGCTGGGCTGGTACAACAGCCCGACATCGATCACGCCCTCCGGCAACGGCGGCTCGACGATGGTCCGGCGGTACCAGTCCGGCAACGGCAAGGCGATCGGCACCTGCCCCAGGGCCAGGAAGGTTTCGGCCAGTTCCCAGCTCAGCGGCACGACCCTGGAATACGCCCGCGCCTCGGCCCAGGCGCCGGCGACATGCCAGGCCGGAACGACAGCGGCCAGGCCTTGCAGGAAGGCCCGTCGTTTGAGCCCGGCACTCATCGCGCGAACCCGATCAGGCGGCCACTGGCCGGGTCCGACAGCACGCCCATGGGCACCCCGTAGACCTGTTGCAGATGATCTTCGTGCAGCATCTGCCCGGCGCTGATCTGCAACTGCAGGCGCCCCTCGCGCAGGGCGATGATCTCGTCACAGAAACGGGCGGCCATGTTCACATCATGCAGGATGATCACCGCCCCCATGCCACGCTGCCGGCACAGCTCGCGAACCAGCTCGAGCACCGCCAGTTGATGGCCGATGTCCAGGGCCGAGGTCGGCTCGTCGAGCAGCATGCAGCGGCAGTTCTGCGCCACCAGCATGGCGATCCAGGCGCGCTGGCGCTCGCCACCGGACAGGCTGTCGACCGCGCGCTCGGCATACTGCGCGACATCGGTGGCGTGCATGGCCTGCTCGACCCACTGCCGATCCTCGGCGCCGAAACGTCCCAGGACGCCATGCCACGGATGACGCCCCAGGGCCACCAGTTCGCGCACCAGCAGGCCGTCGACCTCTGGCGGTTGCTGGGGCAGATAGGCGATCTGCCGGGCGAAATCCCGTGACGACCAGCCCTGCACCGGCTTGCCGCCCAACTGCAGCAGCCCGGCACTGGCCGGGTGCTGGCGGGCCAGCAGCTTGAGCAGCGTCGACTTGCCCGAGCCGTTGTGGCCGATCAGCCCATAGATCCGCCCCTGCCGAAGCGAGAGGTCCATCGGCTGCAACAGGGTGCGCGAGCCGACCCGCACACTGACACCCTGCAACCGGTACAGCTCGTCGCTGCCAGCGGGTGCGGCGACGCCTGGTTCAATCATGTTCATCGAACGGACAGCTCCTCTGGGCTGACGGTACCGGGGATATCGGCGACCACCTGGCCGCTGTCGAGCTTGATGCAACGGTCGGCCAGGGCGAAGTAGCGATCATCATGGGTAATCACCAGCACCGCCTTGCCCCGGGCCTTGAGGTCCGGCAACAGGGTTCGGTAGAACACCTCCTTGAACGCCGGGTCCTGGTCGGCCGCCCACTCATCGAACACATAGAACGCCCGGTCTTCGAGCAGCGCCACCAGCAACGCCAGGCGCTTGCGCTGGCCCTGGGACAGGTTCAGCGTGGTGAAAGCGCCGTTCTCGATGCTCACCTTGTGCTCCAGTTGCAGCTCCTTGAGCAGCCGCCGAGCCTGGGGCTCCAGATGGGGCGGCATCACCCCCAGCAGCGTATCGAACAGGAAGAAGTCACTGAACACCGTGGAAAAACGCTGGCGATAGGCGTCACGATTGCCCGCCCCGACCGGCTGGCCGTCGAGCAGCACACCGCCGCCCTCGCCCTCGTACAACCCCACCAGCAGCTTGGCGAGCGTGGTCTTGCCACTGCCGTTGCCACCAATCAGATAACTGACCTGTCCCGGCACGAACGCCAGGTCGATCGGGCCGAGCATGAAGTAGCTGTTTTCCTTCTCACGGAAATACCGGTGCGTCAGGCCCCGCAACTCGATGCGCTGGAAGCCGGCGGCGGCGCCCTGCTCACCCGCGACCTCGAGCGGCAACTGCTCCTCCAGCCGGGCAATGCGCTCCAGCGCGATACGCGCTGAACCCACTGTCGGCAACGCCGCCAACAGCCCTTCGATCGGCAGGATCATGTACAGGAAGATCATCGCGTAGCCGGACATCACCTGCTGGTCGACCCCGTAGCTGCGCGCCAGCACGAACAGGGTCAGGCCGATGAAGGCGAACAACACCAGGTTGCCCCAGCTCGAGGCGGCGCTGAACAGCACGTAGCCCAGGGTACGTTGCACCCGCACCGACTCGATGTGCGGCGCCAGCGTGTCGTTGACGAAGGCCTGGCGCCGGGCCCGATGCAGCTTGAGCTCCTTGGCCCCATCGAACAGCGCGCGAAAC
Source organism: Pseudomonas vanderleydeniana (assembly GCF_014268755.2). Classification (NCBI taxonomy): domain Bacteria; kingdom Pseudomonadati; phylum Pseudomonadota; class Gammaproteobacteria; order Pseudomonadales; family Pseudomonadaceae; genus Pseudomonas; species Pseudomonas vanderleydeniana. The sequence continues at coordinate 4,006,368 of NZ_CP077093.1, forward strand.
TGCTGGATCAGGTCGTCCTCGCGCTGGCGGGAGCCGCGCAGGTGCTCCAGTGCCCGGCTGTTGACCAACAGGAAACCCGCCGCGCCAACCGCCACGGCAAGCAGCGCGAACAGCAGGATCTGCCAGGACAGCCAGCCCAGGTAAGCCAGGCAGCCGATGATGACCGTGCTCTGCATCATGATCGTCGGCAGGTTGATGAACAGCACCACCAGCGTGTCCAGGTCACCGGTGAGCACCGCCAGCGGCCGCCCACCGCCATAACGTTCCAGATGGGCGTAGGACGCGTCGGCGATATGACCGATGGTGCGCAAGCGCACACTGGCCTTAGCCCGCTGCCCCAGGTACATGAACAGCGTCTGTGAAAGCAGGCGCAAGGCCAGCACGCCGATGCCGACCAGCATGAAGTGCAAGCCCAATTCACCCAGTTCATCACCCCGGGCCGACAGCGACTGGTTGATCAATGCGACCAGCGCGGCGCTGCCAAAACCGGCAACCAGGCTCGCCGCCGCCGCGACCAGCAACAGCCGGCGCGCCCCCCGCAGCAGGCCCAGCAGCAAGGCGAACGGCGTCCCGCCGGATCCCGGCCAGTGGAGCTGGACGGGGGTGGATGGATCGGAGGTTCGGGTCGAAGTCATGGGCGGTCAGTATTTCACTCGCAGGGTCAGGGTCGCGTTGCGTGGATCGCCGTACAGGCCGTAGTAGCTGGCCGGCACCCGGGCGTAGTAGGTACGGTCGAGCAGGTTGTTCATGTTCAGCGCCAGGTCGAGGTTGTCGTTGACCTTGTAGCCGACCAGGCCATCGAGCACTGCGTAACCGCCCTGGTAGCTGACCTCGTTACGCGTGGTCTTGCTCTGGGCGCGGATACCCCCGCCGACACGCCAGTTGTTCAGCAGGCCGTCCTCGAAGTGGTAGGTGTTCCAGAGCTTGAGCAGGTGCTTGGGCTCTTCCGGGTCCTGGATGCCATTGGAGCCGGCCGCCGCCGCTCCCAGCAGGTTGGTCTGCAGGTAGGTGTAGCCAGCCTGCACGTCCCAGTTCGGCAGGACCTTGCCGGTGACCTCCGCCTCGAAGCCACGGCTGCGTGCCTTGCCCTGGGCCAGCCAGCGCCCGGGGTTGGCGTCGTCGGCGACCGGCCGGTTCTGGTCGTCGATCTGGAACACCGCCAGCGTTGCACCCAGCCGGCCGTCAAGGAACTCGCCCTTCAGGCCGACCTCGGCCTGGTGCCCGGTCCGCGGCTTGAGCACCGAACCGCTGGCCGTGGTCTGGAACGCCTGCGACGGGGTGAAGATGTCCGAGTAGCTGCCGTAGGCCGACAACCAGGAATTGAGGCTGTAGACCACCCCGGCATAGGGGGTGAACTTGTTCTGGTCGGGGTCGTTGACTGTTGCGCCGTTCGACGGCAGCAGGCTCTGGCGCGAGCTTTCGTAGTGGTTCTGGCGACCGCCCAGAATCAGCGACAGGTCGTCCAGCGGCTTGAAGGTCACCTGGCCGTAGACACCATACTGGCTGGTATCGGAAGTGGTACCGGAACGGTACGGAATATCGCGGTTGGCCACCTCGATGTTGTCGATGTCGACCACCCCGCCACTGGTCCCGCCCGACAGGCTGTGCTGGTGGCTCTCGGCGTAGTTGACCCCGAGCATCAGTTCATGGGTGCGCCCGAACAGTTCGAACGGGCCGTTGACGTAAGAGTCGACACCGACCCAGCGGTAACGGTCCTGCTGATGCTGCAGCCAGTAGTCGGCCGTACGATCGAGGTTGACCGGGCCATTGATATAGCCGTACTTGGAGCTGATCTCCGAGGTCCGGTAGTTGATGGCCGTGCGGTTCTGCCAGCCGTTAGCGAAGTGATGCACCAGGTCGGCATAGATCTCGGTCATGTCGGTGTCGGCGTAACTCCAGTCGGTGCCGTAGAAGCCCGAGCGCTTGCCATCGACGAAGCTGCCGTTGCTGAAGGTCGACAGCCCATAGTCCAGGCCATTGAGGTTGATCTTCTGCTGGGCCATGCCGACAGTCAGTTCGGTATCCGGATCAAGGTCGAAGGCCAGCGAGCCATAGATCAGGCCCTGCCCGGTCTTGCCGTCATCCTGGAAGCCACGCTGGTCCTGGCCGCTGAAGCCGAGTCGGCCACGGATGTTGCCACTGTCGGTCAGCGGCCCGGTGACGTCCCAGGCGGTGCGGTAGTTGTCCCATGAACCGGCCGAGACCGATCCGCTGAGGCTGAACACGTCCTGCGGGCGCTTGCGCACCAGGTTGACCGTGCCGCCCGGGTTGCCGAAGCCTTGCAGCAATCCGGCCGGGCCGCGCAGCACCTCGACCCGGTCGTAGAGTGCCAGGTCGAACTGCGGCAGGTACTGCAGGCCGTTGTTCGCCGGCAGGCCGTCGAATTGCACTTCGGCGGCATAACCGCGGGACTGGAAGTAGCTGGTGCCATCGCCGTAGGTCACCGCCGTGATCCCGGGCGTGTTGCGCAGGGCCTCGTCGACGCTGGTCATGGCCTGGTCGTCCATGCGCTGGCGAGTGATCACCGTCACCGAGGCCGGTACATCCCTGGGCGCCGCCGACACCTTGCCGACCGTCACCAGAGATGGCTTGTAGCTGTCCGAGCCTTCAGTCGTGGCGGCTTCCTGTGTAAGCTGGTCGCCGACGACACTGGTCTGCGGCAGGACTGTCTGGGGCGCAGCCTGGGCCTGCCCGACCGCCACGGCCAGGGCCAGCGGGGCCAGCAGGAACAGCCTGAACGCCGGCAGGCGGGGGCTCCGGTCGGTCGCCAGGGAAAGATGCGCAAAGCGTTCAGTCATACTTCTGCTCATGAAGGTTGTTGGCCCAAGTTATTGTAAATGCGATTGGTTTGCATTAATTTTGCCAGTCTGTTTACTGAGCTTCAGGACAACTTGTATCGATGAAAGGACAGAATTGGCGCATTTCTGCCGCTCATGGGCCATCCGCACAAAAAGCGGCCATGAACCAGCACCGCGAGTTTCCCGAGGACGCTCCAGCGCTGGTCGTGCGGGCCTACGACTATGCGTCCGGCGCCAGGCAGCAGCCCCATTCCCACACCCGTATCCAACTGATGTACTCGCCCAAGGGTTTGATGCGCGTCAGCACCGAAACCGGTGCCTGGACCCTCGCACCGATGCGTGCGCTGTGGATACCGGCCGGGGTCACTCACGAAGTGCAGATGGTCGGGGAAATCTCCATGCGCTCGGTCTATCTCGACCCGCACGCAGTGCCCTGGCGCTGGGACGAATGCTGCGTGCTGACCGTGACGCCGCTGATGCGCGAGCTGATCCTGATGCTCAACGACAACCCGAGCCTGGCCGAGGAACCGCGCCAGCAGGCCTCGGGATTGTTGCTGCACCTGCTGGCCGAAGCATCGCGCCAGAACAACAGCCTGCCCATGCCACTCGACCGGCGCCTGCGGCGGGTCTGCGATGCCATCCTGCAAAACCCGGACAACAACGACACCCTCGAGGAATGGGGCGAACGCATCGGCGCCAGCTCGCGTACCCTGGCCCGACGGATGAAGGAAGAAACCGGCGTGACCTTCCACCACTGGCGCCTGCAGGTGCGGGTCGACGAAGCCATCTGCCGCCTGGTACAGGGCGTTTCGATCAACGAAGTGGCCCAGGCCCTCGGCTACCGCAGCTCCAGCGCCTTCATCTACATGTTCCGCAGTCTGCTGGGCAGTACACCGGCGCAGTACGTGGAAAAAATCCTTTCGGGCGCGCCAGGCCCGGCCAATGAAGAGGCCCCCGCCGGGCTTGTCGGGGCTGGCTGAACGGCGTTGGCGGACATATCCCGCAGGTCCCGCGCAAGCCAGCGGTAACGGACAAACCGGGTGGCCCTTTCCCAGCCGAGGCGAGGAAATCACCGACTAGCCCACCCCGCCGCGCGAGCGCAATCATCTGCTCTGGTTCGCTGTCGTCGACAGCACCTGCCCACGTGGTCACGATCTTTGAGGCCACGGTACGCCTAGGCGTATTGATCGCCTGAAGTTCGCTCAGTATTCGGCAGCGCGAACAGTCGTCGATACCCTCGCCGACCGAATACACCACATCCCCCCCTGACGGAGAGCCCTGCCGTCAGGCGGTGTCTCCGTCGCTCGCGCATGAAAAGGAGACACCATGGACGTAAAAGCATCGCTGCATGAGTTACTGGCGGCTTTCACCTCAGACCTCAAAGGCATCGAGAAACACCTGAAGCAGTCGATCACGGATGTCGGGAGCGAGTTTCGTGGCACCCTTGGCAACCTGCGAACCACACTCCAGGTACAGAACAGCGGGTTGCAGACCCAGCTTGAACGGCTGGGCGAGCAGATCACCGCTTTAAACACCTCCCTCAACGACCAGTTCGACGAACTTCGGCGGTCGAAAGAGAAAAGCGTCGACGGTGCTGGCAGCGCAACCGACAGGAAAGGTCCCGATCTTCCCGAGGTTGAGGCGTCCGAATTCGTCGACGAAAGAAGTGCTCGGTTGGAAGCCGCTATCCAGGGCCTCCACTCGAAAAATAAACTCATCCAATGGCAGTTGGGGATCGTTGCAGTCGGTGTGGCACTTCCGTACATACGGAGCGCTGCCGAACATATCCTTGCTCTTTGCCAGCGTTAATCCACCTTTTCGCCTTGGGCCAACCCAGGCGGCTTGACCCCTTGCTCGCCCACATGGGCGAGCAAGGGGTTCTCCCCCAGCCGCAGGTTATGCCCGGGTGGCGGCCAGCTTGTCTTCGGTACGGCTATCGAAGTCCGCGGCGTCATGCCGCTCGCGCAGTTGGCTGGACAGCTCCCCGGACACACGGTTGACCATCCGCCCCCGCTGTACCGCGGGACGAGCATCGATGGCATCGGCCCAACGCTGCACGTTCGGATACTCGTGTACCGACAGGAACTCTGCCGCCTCGTAGAGCCGCCCCTTCACCAGGCCACCATACCAGGGCCAGATGGCGATATCGGCGATGGTGTACTCATTGCCGGCAATGTACTCGGTGACCGCCAACTGCCGTTCCAGCACGTCGAGCTGGCGCTTGGTTTCCATGGCGAAGCGGTTGATCGCGTATTCGATCTTCGTCGGTGCATAGGCGTAGAAATGCCCGAAACCACCGCCCAGGTACGGCGCGCTGCCCATCTGCCAGAACAGCCAGGACAGGCACTCGGCACGCGCAGCCGGTTCGGTGGGCAGGAACGCACCGAACTTCTCCGCCAGGTACTGCAGGATCGCCCCGGACTCGAACACACGGATCGGCTTGGCCCCGCTACGGTCGAGCAGTGCCGGGATCTTGGAGTTCGGATTCACGCCGACGAAACCGCTGCCGAACTGTTCGCCCTCGCCGATGCGGATCAGCCAGGCATCGTATTCGGCCCCCTGGTGCCCGAGCGCCAGCAGCTCTTCCAGCAGGATCGTGACCTTCTGCCCGTTGGGCGTGGCCAGGGAGTACAACTGCAGCGGATGACGGCCGACCGGCAGCTCTTTGTCATGGGTCGCGCCGGCGATCGGCCGATTGATGTTGGCGAACTTGCCACCATTCTCGGTATCCCAGGTCCAGACCTTGGGCGGCTGGTAATCCGATGAATCACTCATGCTCGATACTCCTTGGTTTGCAATGGATAAAGCGATGGCCTGCCAGGGTGTGAAGCCCTAGCGTGCCGATGAATTCTCATGCCTGCGCGAATACAGACAGTCCTGCGCCAGAGTCTGGCGCATCAGCGTGGCCTCCTGCTCCAGTCGTTCGCACATGAAATCGACGAACACACGGATCTTGCGCGACAACTGGCGGCTCGACGGCCAGACGATGCTCAACGTGTCCGGTGGAATCAGATAGCCATGCAACAGGCAGTGCAGCGAGCCGTCGGCCAGGGCTTCGCGCGCCAGGAAGTCAGGAATGGTGCCCAGGCCGAAGCCCTTGAGCAGCGCTGCCCGCACCATTTCCATGTTATTGCTGACCATCACCGTGCGGGTGCGTGGTTCGCGCGCGCCCTCCTCGCGCAGCAGCGGGAAATCCAGCAGCTTGCCGTTCTTGAAGTAGCGAAAGCGTACCGCCAGGTGGCCGTCCAGGTCAGCCGGGGTTTGCGGCACGCCATGCCGGTCCAGATAAGACGAGGCCGCGCACAGCACCGGCTGCACGCCGGGCAACGGGCGATGCATCAGGCGTGAATCCGGCAACTCGCCGCTGCGGATGACCACATCCACCCCTTCCTCGATCACGTCCACCAGCTTGTCACTGAAATCCAGGTCCAGTTCGATATCGGGATAGGCGTCCATGAATGCGATCAGCACTGTCTGGAACAGGTGGTAACTGGCCGCCGGCATGCTCACGCGCAGGCGCCCGCGCGGGATTTCCGTGGACTGCGACAACGTCGACTGGGCGTCGTCCAGGTCATCGAGGATACGTCGGCAACGCTCCTGGAACACCCGGCCCTCGTCGGTCAGGCTGAGACTGCGGGTCGAGCGCTGGAACAGCCGGACGCCCAACCGTTGTTCCAGCCGGGTCACCCCCTTGCCCACCGCGGACGCCGACAACCCCAGCGCCCGGCCGGCCGCCACGAAACTACCCAGCTCTGCCGTGCGGATGAAAGACATCAAGCCACTGAGTCGGTCCACCAGCCTCTCCTATTCGATCGTTTTATTCCGCTATGGGCGGAATTCTTACCGTTTTTAACTCGATTACACGCTCCTTATCATCCTTGCATGTTCTGTCGACCTCGGTAAACCACCGAACGGTCGACGTAGTTACCTGCAACCCGGGTGCCTTTACCGACCCGAACCAAGGATCTCACCTCATGTCCACCCACGCGCTACGGCAACGCCTGATCCTGCTGGCGGTGTGTATCACCGCCATCACCCTGCCTTTCAACTTCACCGCACCGGCAGTCGCCCTCCCAGCGATCGGCCAGTCCTTCGGTGGCTCGCCCATGGCTCTGAGCTGGGTCACCAATGCCTTCATGCTGACTTTCGGCAGTTGCCTGATGCTGGCCGGTACGTTGGCTGACAGCTACGGCCGGAAAAAGGTCTTCATCGGCGGGGTCAGCGCCTTCGCCCTCCTCGCCGCGATCCTGCCGCTCGCCCCCAACCTGGTGCTGTTCGACATGCTGCGCGGCGCCCAGGGCGTGGCTGCCGCGCTGGCCTTCTCCGGCGGCATGTCGGCCCTGGCCCAGGTGTTCGACGGCCCGGGCCGCCTGCGTGCCTTCAGCTTCGTCGGAACCAGCTTCGGCATCGGTTTATCCTTCGGCCCCGTGGTGGCCGGCACGATCATCGAAGCCTTCGACTGGCACCTGATCTTCCTGCTGATCACCGTACTGGCCGTGATTTCCCTGGTGCTGGCCGGCCGCTACATGCCGGAATCACGTAATCCCGACGCAGCCGGTATCGACTGGCCCGGCGCAATCACCTTCACCTGGGCGCTGGGGATCTTCACCTTCGCGGTTCTTGAAGTGCCGGAGAGCAGTTGGACCCACCCACTGGTGCTGGGCCTGTTCACGATGGCGCTGCTGTCCTTCGTCGCCTTCGTGGTGATCGAAAAGCGCGTGGCCCAACCCATGCTCGACCTGAGCCTGTTCCGCTACCCACGTTTTGTCGGCGTCCAACTGCTGGCAGCCGCCCCCGCCTACTCCTTCGTGGTGCTGCTGATCCTGCTGCCGATCCGTTTCGTCGGGGTCGAGGGCATGAGCGCGATCGCCGCCGGCTGGCTGCTGATCGCCCTCTCGGCACCGTTGCTGGTGCTGCCGATCGTCGCCGGCTATCTGACCCGCTGGCTGTCAGCCTCCACCTTGTCCGGCACGGGCCTGCTGGTGTGCGCTGCCGGGCTGTACTGGCTCAGTCTGGTGCCAGTGGGCAGCGGCAGTGCTGAACTGGCCTGGCCGATGCTGGTGATCGGTGCCGGCATCAGCCTGCCCTGGGGCTTGATGGACGGCATGGCGGTGAGCGTGGTGCCCAAGGAGCGTGCCGGCATGGCCACAGGCATCTTCAGCACCACCCGGGTGGCCGGAGAAGGCGTGGCAATCGCGGTGGTCACCGCACTGCTGTCGGCCTATACCGCTACCCATCTGGACGGGGTGGCGAGCGGCAGCCTGGGCAGTGTCGTCGGCGCAGCGCAGCACCTGGCAACCGGCAACCTCGCCGGGGCCGAGCAATGGCTGCCGGATACCGGACGCGAAGTGCTGGCCGCCGGTTACAGCGCCGCGTTCAGCAGCCTGCTCCGGGTGTTGACCCTCATCACGGTGCTGACCGCAGCGGTGGTGTTCCTGTTCCTGGACAGGGGCGCCGCCGAGGACACCGAGGCCGACGAAGCGACACTCGATCAGGCGGCCTGACGCTCAGCTATCCTCAAGCGCTCCCAGACCTTTCAGATAAGCGCAGAACATGTCCGCCATGGCATCGGCATAGCTCTCGATTTCAGCCTCGGTGCGTGGACTCTCCGAGTAGGTCTTGCCCACGGAACCGAGGGTCATGGTGATCAGCTCGCACGCCAATGCCCGGGTTGCCGTCGCAGCCTCGGGCAAGACCTCCTGCATGAATACCTCGACAGTGCGCCGCCCCGACTCCCTGACCTCACGGGCCTGGGGCGCATCCCGATACAGGGGTGCCGCATCATTGAGGGCAACACGGACAGCGGCCTCGTCGCATTCGGAACGGACGAACACGTGCACCAGCGTACGCAACCTCGCCAGAGGCGGACGCTCGCGATTCTGGAGAATGCCGTGGAGCATCTCGCTGGTCTGTTGCCACTCGTCACTCTGCAGGCGAAACAGGATCGCCGCCTTGTTCGGAAAATACTGGTACACCGAACCGACACTGACACCGGCCCGTTCCGCCACCCGCGTCGTGGTGAAGCGACGCATACCCTCCTGCGCCAAAACCTGAACAGCCGCCTGCAGAATGGCTGCCACCAGATCATTGGAACGAGCCTGCCGAGGCTCCTTGCGCGAGGTAATCCGCGGGTTCTGGCGTTCACTCATGGGCATGGCTCGCAATGCGAATAGAAAATATGAAGGTTCATTCGCATTATAACCACTCATCCAACACGCCAGGAAAACCCCATGAGCACCCTCACCCAAGCACCACTCGCCGCCCTGCTGGAGCGCCTGTTCACCGAGGCTGAAGCGAGCTCGCCCATGAACAGCGCCGCCTTCGCCGGCGTCTCGAACGCAGAGCGCGAGCGGCTGATGCGCAGCAAGACCGAGTACCTGCAGCTGTACACGCAATTGAAGGACTTCCCGCTCGCTGTCTCACGGGAAACCGGCACCCTGCTCTATATGCTGGCACGCAGCAGCAATGCCCGACACATCGTCGAGTTCGGCACCTCGTTCGGCCTCTCCACCCTGCACCTGGCCGCCGCCTTGCGCGACAACGGCGGCGGACGGCTGATCAGCAGCGAATTCGAGCCGTCCAAGGTCGAGCAGGCACGCAAACACCTCGCTGCCGGCGGACTGGACGACCTGGTGGAGATTCGTCTGGGCGACGCCTTGCAGACGCTGGCGACGGACCTGCCGGAACAGATCGACCTGGTTCTGCTCGATGGCGCCAAGGCCCTGTACCCACAGATCCTGGCATTGCTGGAAAGCCGCCTGCGACCGGGAGCGCTGATCGTTGCCGACAACGCCGACTACAGCCCGGAGTATCTGGAGCGGGTGCGGGGAAGTGACTCGGGTTATCTGTCCGTGCCCTTCGCCGAGGATGTCGAGCTGTCCCTGCGCCTGGGCTGATTCAGGTCATGTGCTCCCGCCTCGATCGTTCCCACGCTGAGCGTGGGAGCGAGCAAAACGGGGCAGTACCGGCGACCGCCGGTCGTCCATACGTCGTTTTTTTCGAGCTTATCGCCAGCGGACCAGTCACAACCTAGGCATGCAACCCCCAAGGTCACCCGGCAATCGTGCCAGGCCAATGATATTTATCGTCAAGGAGATGAACCATGACTGTAAACATCAGCAATCTGACGATCGCGACTCCGGTCGCAACCTCCGCCACCAACCCCGTTGCCCTGGAACTCAATGGTGCTCAGGCGCTCGCGCAGTTTCCCAGCGTGATCCAGACGCTACCGGACGGCTCGCTGCAGTTCAACGCACCGACCAAGGGGGCCTCGAGCAAAAGCACCCACCGCACGCGATGTGAATGGAAGGAATCGATCTACTGGTCGCTGGCCAGCGCCACCGACCACATCAATTACCAGGAGATGACCGTGACGAAAGTCAACTCCGCACAAAAGGTCGTCGTCTCACAGATGCATGTGAAGGGCGATGACAGCCCCGCAGTGAAGGTGTTCTGGAACAAGGGCAACCTCACCATGGGCTTTCGCCAGAGCTACAACCAGCCCGACCCGGTGAACAGCACCCTGCTCAGGGGCGTTCCACTCGGCACCCGGTTCAGGGTCAGGATTCACGCAACATCACTGGGTACCGTGAACGTGTACGTCGAGAGCAATGGCCTATCGGGCACGTCCGGCGATCTCCAACTGGATGCCAGCTGGAGTCCACAGCTGTTCGATTTCCATGGAGGCCTTTACAACCAGATCGACTTCAGCGACTCGACACCGGCCGAGGACGGCTCGATCTGCATCATCAGTGACCTGCAGATCAGCCACACCTAGGTGATCGCCTGGGGAGTGGGAGTGAAAGCAGATCGCCGCCCTCCCCACTGGATATCTACCACCGTCCCAGGCGTTGCGGCGCCTAGCGTGTCCGAATCGAACAACGAACCGGACATCGACCATGCCCAACGCCTCCGACGCATCGCCCGCCGCGCCAGCGCGCTCGACCCGCAACCACCGCCTGATCGCCAGCCAGTTGCCGCCCTGGCTCGGTACCGCCAGCCTCGCCCGACGCCAGGCGTTCGCCACGATCCTCAAGCGCAGCCAGGCTTCCAAAGCCGCCCTGGCCAGGCACCTTGAGGGGTTCAAGAGCGTCCGGGACTTTGCCGCGCCGCGGCTCGCCCAGGCCTTGCTGGAACGCTACGGATCGGGCCTGGACGTCCACCGGGACCGGCTCAGGCACGTGCACATCCTGGCCGCCGCCACCCTCGGCAGCCCACGCCAGGAGAGCATCGTCACCCAGAGCCTGTTGCAGGCGGCCTTGCAGAATTTCGAAAGCGGCGAAACCGGTCATTTCGGTTTCGACCGCGGCTCGGCCATCCTGCGCACGACCAGCGTGCCGCTCAGGCAGGCGATCAGCCCGGCGGACTTCGCCAGCCTGGCCCGGCGACTCGACCTCGGCGGCCAGTACCAGAAGCACATCGAAGGTTTTCTACTGTCTGCCGCACCGGGCCAACCCAGTCGTTATCGCCCACTCTTCGAACAGCAGCAGCGCGACGAACTGGCGCTGCAGGCGCAAATCGCCCTGTTACAGGGAGACCTGGATGAAGCCGCCCACCAGATGCTGCAGCGGCTGCTCGATTCGACGCAGGCGCCCACCTGGAACAACCGCCCGATCACCTGCAACAGCCTGACCCTGCTCGACTTCAGCAATCCCGGCGGTGGCTACGGCGCCCTGCTCAAGGGTGTCCTGCTGATCGAGCGCCTGGCCGCCCCGGGCAGCACTGACGCACCGTGCGTGCTCTATCTCGCCGGCGACCCGCTGCGCGCCGTCAAGCAATACAGCTCACGCCAGGCCGTGCATGACGCGCTGCGCGAGCGGCTGCGCGACCCCGCCTACCAGGCATTCTTCAAGCGCTACGTGCACGTGCGCAGCCAGCCGGCCTTCTTCCAGGCGCTGACCGAGTGCCTGACCCCGTTGGACCGCCGCACGAACCAGCGCAAGCCGGACCGCCATGCCAACCTGCACCTGCAGCCGAGCGCCCTGGGCGACTCGCCCCTGGATGAATTCTGCGTCCTGCAAACCGTGAAGCGTCTCGATGATGCGCGGATCACCGCCGTGCCCACCGACGACGAGAACAGGAAGACTCGCCACGCCCGCCTCGTCTCACTGCTGAACTGGACAGAAAACCTGCTGTTCCTGGTCCCCGGCCTGGGTGAAGCCATGCTCGCGGTGGCGGGAGGCCAACTGATCGCGCAGGTCTTCAACGGTATCGAGCAATGGCGCCACCATGAACAGGAACAGGCCGTGCTCGGTTTCCTGGGCGTGTTGCTCAACCTTGAAGTGCTCGGCCTGGGTGTTGCCATGCAGGTCGATTTCGAAGGTTCGGCCTTTATCGAGGGGCTGCATCCAATCCGCCCCGCACCGGGCAGACAGGCCCTCTGGAAAGCTGACCTGGCCCCCTACGAACACAGGCTACCCGGGGGGGCACGGGCTCAACCCGATGCATCCGGCCTCACCCACCATCAGGACGCGGCCTACCTCGACCTCGAAGGCCGCTACTACCGGGTCGGTCCCGACAACGGCGTCAACCGCTTCCACCTGCACCATCCGCACAATGCCGAAGCCTACGCACCGCTGCTGCGCCATAACGGCAAGGCAGCCTGGCAACTGGAATTCGAGCGGCCCTGGCAATGGCAGCGCCCGCAGTTATTCTCCCGATTGGGCCCTGAGGCCGCCAGCCTGGACGATGAAACGGCCGGTCGGGTCATGCAGGCCAGCAACGTCGACGACGGCCTGCTGCGACGCATGCACATGGACCTGCAGGCGCCTGCGGCGCTGCTGCAGGACAGCCTCACCCGCTTCAAGCTCGACCAGGACCTGACGCGCCTGATCCGCCGCCTGCACAGCGGCGTCGCCGCCGACGGTTCACTGGACGAACTGCACATGGAGCTGCAACTGCTCACCAGCGAAGCGGTCTGGCCGCGTACCAAGGTCCTGCGCCTGCTCGACCGCAAGCGCGCCCAGATCCTGGAGTACCCGGCAGGCCAACCGCCGCAGGTTCTGCGCATCGACCTGCAATGGCCCGGCCTCGACGCCAACCGCCTGCTGGACAAGGTGCTGGAAAACCTCGACGAGGGCGAGATCCGCAGCCTGCTGGGCGAGGCGTTCGGTGCCGGGCCCTTCAGCCTGCAGACCCGTACCGCCAACCTCAGGCGCAAGCTGGCGACCCAGGCGAGTCATCGCCGAAAGGCGCTGTTCGATTCGCACTATCGTTATCGAACCCAAGCGTCAAAGCCCGCGGCTACGGTGATCCAGCGCGACTTCCCTGGCCTGTCGACAGCGATCGTCGAAGAGCTGGCCAGCCACGCCCGGCCCCTCGAACTCAGGCAGTTGCTCCAGTCCCGACGCGTGCCGCTGCGCCTGGCCGAGGAAGCCCGCCACTACCTGCGCAACCAGCGCCTGACCCGGGCCATCGAAGGGCTTTACCTGCCGTCCGTGCACAACCCCGACAGTGACCGGCTGATCCTGCGCCTGCTGCAACGATTGCCCGGCTGGTCCAGCCAGGTTCGCCTGGAGATCCGTGAGCGCACCTTCAATGGCCTGCTGCTCGACAGCCTCGGCGACGAATCGGCCAGCCTGCGCAAGGTCCTGGTACGCGACGACGGCCATTACGACACCTACGATGCCCAGGGCCTGGAACTGCACGCGGCCGACGACCTGTATGCCAGCGTCCTGCACGCCCTGCCCGATGCCGAGCGCAAGGCCCTGGGCTTTCCCGCTACCCACCAGGCCGAGGGCCTGCGCCAGTACCTGCTGCGACAGCCACTGCCGACTCGCCAGGAACTGGAGAAACTGCTTGGCCTGCCGCCGATCCGACCCGGCTACCGGCCACCGATGCGCCTGGCCGATAGCCGGCTTGGCTATCCGCTCAGCGGCCGCAGGGCCGGCGCACGATCCCTGGGTTCACGCTCGAGCGCCTTCACCGAGCTGGCCGAACGCCTGTACCCGGATCACAGCTGGCAGGAAGTACAGCGATTCCTCGGACTGCAAGGCCTGAACGAAGGCGCGGCGGTACGCCGTCTGGAAGACCTCGAGGCCGAGTACCACACCTTGTGCGCAGACCTCGATGCCTGGGCGACAGCAGCGCCAGGATCGATTGCCAACCAGCAGTTGCGCAGCCAACTGGCAGACAGCCTCATACGCTGCTGGCGGCGGGAGCCCTCCACCGGTTCCACCCTGGGTGGCGCCCAGCTGAACTTCTACACCACCGCAGACCTGACGCCGCTGCCCACCCTCTCGGCGGACTTCAGCCATGTGAGCGAATTGACACTCGTACACGGCTTCCCGAATGCCCCGGGCAATGTCGACGGCTTTCTCGCGCGCTTCCCGCGCCTGCAGCAACTGAGCATCCGTGGCGGCATCCTCGATGAGTTGCCCACGCAACTGGACTCGATGACGCAACTGACCCATCTGGACCTGAGCAACAACCGCATCGTGCTGAGCGCCGACAGCGCCAGCCGCCTTTACGCGCTCACCCGGCTGAGAAACCTGAACCTGGGCAGGAACCCCAACCTGGGGCATGCACCGGACTTCCGGGCGATGACCGAGCTGGTCTACATCTACCTGAACAACTGCGGGCTCGACAGCTGGCCTACAGGCTTTCAACGCTTGCGTGGGCTGGCCTTGCTGGACCTGCGCGCGAACCGCCTGACCCGTGTCCCACCGGCGTTGCTCAACACCAGCGAGGAAGGACGGCGGGTCGCCAGGACGGTCGATCTGTTCAACAACCCCGTCGAAAACCTGGAAGCCGTACTCGATTACTACGATGAGACCGACATCGACCTGAACCTGGAGCTGCCGATCGACCTGGACGCGGACTACCTGTCGACCGACGAGGAGCCGGTGCACAGCCCGCACTCACCGCGCGGCCCCATCTCTCGGGATGAGGAAGTCTGGTTGCAGGGGCTGCCCCTCGCCGAACAGGAGGCCTTTCGCAACGACTGGCTGCTGCTGGCCAGCGAGGAGCCGGTCGAGCAGTCCGAAGCGTTCTTCCGGGTGATCCAGAACCTGAGGAATTCCGCCGACTACCGGGACAGCACCCTGCGCCCCCTCCTGTTGGACAAGGTCCGCCGCATGGTCCGGGCGGCCATCAGGGACACCGCCTTGCGCGAGAAGCTGCTGCTGCGGGCCAACGCCCCGGAGCCCGATGCCTGCGAGGACGGCGTTACCGTGGTATTCAGCGACATGGGCCTGGATGTGCTGGAGCATGAAGCCTATGCCCAGCCAACCGCGCAACGGATCGAAGCCAGCCTGCTGGAACTGGCCCAGGGCCGGTCGCGCCTGAACCGGGTCAACCGGCAGGCCCGGGCGGAAATCGATCGGCGCAAGGCCGAGGGACTTCGGCCCGACGAGGCGGAAATCTACCTGGCCTATCGCACCGGTCTGGCCGACCGCCTGAAACTGCCCTGGCAGGCCAGCAAAATGCACTATGGCACCGTTGCCAACGTCACTGCGCAGCAGCTGGAAACGGCCTACTCGACCATCCTCGAACAGGAGCGACAGCCGCTGGACAGGGTCAGGGAGGCCGTACGACAGCCCTTCTGGAGAGACTACCTGGACGTGCAGTACCTGCAGGAACTCGATGAGAAGAGAGCCCAGCGCGACAACAAGGGCAGTGCCCTGGAGGATCTGTACAGTGCCCAACAGCGCTGGTTCGCCGACGGCAACCTGCCGGCGGGCGAACGGGCCAGCCTGAAGTCGGCGATGCAGGACGCGGCGCGGATCCTGGGCAAGGCCGAACAACAGGTGTTTGCCAGCAGCATGACCGACGCGGACTACCAGGCGCTCTACGAAGCCATCGCCCGTGAATACGAGCAGGCGCTGGAAGGGCTGACAGAGCAGGCCCTCCAGGAACTCCGGCAGGAGGCGGCCTGACATGACTCAAGCACTTCAAGCCCGCGCCCCCGGCCTGCCGCACGCACGCTTTCTCGGGCACCGCCTGCCAGACTGGCTCAAGGGCGCCACAGCGCAGCAACGCGCCAAACTGCGCGAGACCCTGATCATCTGCCACCAGTCCGCCGCAAAAGCCCACGAAATCCTCACTCCGCTCAAACGCCTGGACACCTTTGCCGAGCCGATCCTGGAACTGGATCTCAAGGCGGACCATCCCGAACTGCGCGACATGCAGCTGGCCACCCTCGACAAGCGCTGGCATCGCGACACGGTCCTGTGGCAACCCATCTACGAAACCAGCCCCGAGCACAGCCTGCTGGAGGCGGCCCTCTACAATTTCGAAAGTTGGGAAACCCGCAGTGGCGCATTTGGCAGTGGTTCTGCCATTTACCTCACGGGCAAGGCCAGGGGCCTCAAGAGCAGGCTGCTGCCCGAGGTGTTGGCCCAGCGTTGCCGGCAACTCGACCTGGGCCACAAGTACCTGCAACACCTCAGGCATGCACTCGACGACAGGAATCCGGCAAACGAGCCGCTGGCACCGAGGAACAAGCACCAACTGTTCATCACGCACCAGCACAATCGTTTCAATGCCGAATTGCAGATGGCCTACCTGAGCGGTCACCTTTCCCATGAGTGCGCCCGGGCACTTGAGGTCTTTCTACTGCCCTATAACCAGAATTATGGAAAACGCCTGATCTGCCACCGGGTCAGGCTGCTCGACTGGGTGTTGCCCGGCGTGATTCATTTCGCTGCCGATCCGGAGGATGACAAGGGACGATGCGCCATCTATTTCCCCGAACACCCCGAGTACCCGATCCAGGAATACAGCTCACTGCTGATGTTCCAGGTGACGCTGACGGCCCATCTCCAGTCCGCGGCCACCCGACAGTGGGTCAGCCAACTGCTGCCCATCGACCATCAGGAACCGTTGTTGCTGGAAAAGCTGAAAGCGGCCATGCGCACCTCCACCGGGCCGCACGCCAAGCTGATCAGCCTGACCCCCTGGATCGAGGAGGAACTGTTCGAGGAGATCCACCGCCTGCGGCTGTTGCACCTGATGAGCGACCTGGGCAGGCTGGCGCCCTCGGCGCAAGACGTCAACGCCGCCGAGCGCGAGCAACTGCTCGATCAATTTCAACTCGCCGGCCTGGACCTGCTGTCCAGTCTCAAGGACCGTATCCCCCGGTTCAAGCGTACCCTCTCGGACCCGCAGGACATTCTGGGCGCGAATACCCTCTACCAGGACATCCACACCTGGAGCCCGGCCGAACGGCTGGCCGGTTCACTGCATCTGCTCAACATCGTCGAAACCCGAGCCGGCGGCCAGGTCACGCCCCGTATGCAGAGCGAAGGCCGCTCGCTCCCCGAACTGATCCGCGTGCGCAGCCAGGGGCATACCCGCCTCTGGAAACCTGAGCCCGGCCACTACCGGGTAACACCGCAACTGCCCGAGGATCAACGGCAAGCCAACGCCCTGGGGCTGTATGAGTGGGCGAACAGGCATTATCTGCTGCTGAACCAGTCGTACTATGAAGTCCGCTACAACGAAAGGACCGCTCACTGGCATATTCTCAGCCCGACCCAGCCAACGCTCTACGCGCCGCCCCTGAGGCACAACGGTGTCGGCGCCTGGCGGACCATCCATGAACAGGTCATGCAGTGGACCGAACCCAGGCTCATTGCCCGGCTATCGCCGCGCGCGGCACAGTTGCCCCCGCCGCTGGCGCAAGCCCTGCTGCCCCTGGCGAACAGCAACCTGCCCATGCTGCGACAGTTGCACCTGCACAGCCGGCGTACCCCACCGCTCTTGCTCGACAGCCTCAAGCGTCTGTGGCTGCTGCACGAAATCGACGGTGCCAATCTCGAGCAGCCCCAGGCCAGCCTCTGTACCGAGCTCTGCCCGCCGATCCAGGCCTACCTGGGCAGTCTGCTGCCGGATCTGCCCGCCCAGACGGCGCTGCGTATCAGGAAACAACAGTCGCGCAAGTTCATCCAGTACCCCAAGGGCTCGCAGTGGATCGAGATCGATCAAGCCCAGTGGCTGCCCGGGTTGTTCGAGCACCTGTATCAACAGCTCGAACAGCCGGCCACCGCCCGCCAGCGCCTTCTGCGTACCGCGCATCCCGAGCTGCCCCTGAGCTTCCTCGACGACCTGGACTTCACCCTGCACGCCCTGGAAGAGACTGCAACGACACTGCCGACCCTCGACAAGGAGGTCGCCCGGGCCCTGGAGGGGATCCGCATCGCCCGGGTGTTCGAAGGCCTTCACCCGGATTGGCCGTCTGCCCAACAAAGCGAACACCTGGCCTTCGCGCTGCTCGAGACCCTCGAAGGTTGGCCCGAGGACATACGCCTCGAACTCATGGAGGCCGAGCCCGCCGCCTGCCGGCCGGTGCAGAGCATCGGCGTCGACACCAGCCTGAACTACCGACAGTTGCGGAAAAGGAATGGCCTCTACGAGATCCAGGACCGCAAGGGGCAGACACTCTGGACCGAGAACGATTTTTATGCGGCGCTTTGGCGGGCCCTGCCCAACCTGGCACAGGGCGACTTGAGCAAGCGACAGGCAATCAGCCTGGACGTGGACCAGACCACAGCCCATTTCAAGCGGGCCCTGTTCAGGCAGGCCAGCCGGCTGCGCGGCCAGGTGCCTGCCGTACGCACCCTGGATCGGCTGCTCGAACCACCGATAACCGCGACCGCGGCGCCACTGCCGGTGCAGTTCGCCGTCCCCGGCCGCGTGGTCTCGGGCTTGCAGTTGCGCGACAATGGAATCTACTGGAACCTGAATCCTCGGCCACTGGCCAATCACGCCCACCGGCACTACATTTTCGAGCATTATCGCTACTACCCGGTCATCTGGAGCCCCGAAGGCTGGCGGCTGGTCAATGCCGGCAACCCCTACGGTTTCTACCAGCCGCTGCTGCAACGCAGAAGTCCCCGTGATCCGCGCTGGACCCTTCATCATCCCGATCGCAAGCGCAGCCTGCTGGTGCAACCGCAAAGCCTGCCAGTGCCGGAGGACAAGGGACCGCGCAATGCAAAGCTGCAGAAAAAGATGTTCACCGAAGCGCAGCGCCAACGCCTGCTGGCGCCCAAGTCCTACCGGTCCTGCCTGAACTCGCCACTGGCCTACGACCGGGTCGACAATGCCCGCTACCCCCTGCGCGACCTGGACGGACAGCCCCTGATCATTACGGCGCTGCACTACTCCAGTGCCACGGGCGCCTCGCAGTCCCTGGCACGGGCACAGCAGTTGCTGCCCTATCTCGGACAGGGCGTGGAAGTGGCGCAGCTCTATGAAAGCAAACTGAGTATCAGGCGCCTGCGCACACGGCACCTTCGCTCCGTCGACGAAAGCCACCTGATCGGCCGCTTCCACGTCACCGCCCGGCATGCCATGGCCCCTGGCGAGCTGCTCGGCATCTATGGCGGCATGCTGATTCCACTGCTGGTCTGCCATCATCGACGCGACCCTTTCGCCACCTGGGTCCAGGAGGATCGATCGCTGGAACTGCTGCGCTGTCGTGACGGCCAGCCACACACGGCGCGGCCTTGCCTCACCGGCGACAACATCCTCTCGAGGATCAACACGATCTTCGAATACGAGGACGGGATACCTGTCCGCCAGGCCCAGGCCGGTTACAACGTCGAGGCGGTGGCCTTTCCCGTGGAGGTCCGCGCCCCTGTTGGCTGTCTCGAGGGCAACCGCTATTTCATCATCGCGCTGTTCACCTCCCGCACCGTCAGGATCGATGAAGAACTGCGCATGAACCACGGCTACACCTGGGAGCAGATCCAGACGCTGTACCACACGCCCCCGGCGGCAAGCGACCAGCCCGGATAGCTCATCCGGCAGCCTCGGCGCCCCGGATGATGAGTCCGGGCCGCCACGGCATGCATACCTACCGCAGCCTGGGGAAGGCCGGCACCTACCCTGCCCCCTCGACTCACGAATCGGGCCTTCCCCATGACTGCCACCACTTTGCCGACCGATGCCAAACCAGGTACCGCGTCCGTTCAACCGTCCCCCAGCCGCCACCAGGCCTTCATCGCCAGCCGTCTTCCGGCGCCGTTGATCCAACCCGGCTCCGCCTGCCTCAAGGCCCTGGTCGGCATCAAGGCTGCCACGCCGACCTGGTATTCGCAGGCCAACGCCAGCCTGCGCGAGGCGTTCGAAGCCAGCCAACTGGCGCGCTGCACCAGCCAGCATCAGCTCGAAGCCCTGCTCGAGCGCATCACCCCACTGGAGGCCTTCGCCGCCCCCCTCTTGCAGCAGGCGATCAAGCAGGCCAGCGGGCTGGAACTGGATGTGCGCGCCACCTATTTCGTACGGCGCATGCAGGTGCGCCGTCCGTCCAGCCTGGGTGGCCTGTTCGACTTCGCCAATGCCGATCCCAACGTCCGGACCTGGTACTGGGACGTCACCCTGTTGGCGGCGGCGCTGCACAACTTCACCGCCGACGAGGCGAGCAAACCGCCCGCCGAGGGGGATGAATTCATCACCCGGGACCACAGTACCGCCCAGGTCTGGATTGCCAGCTACGACAAGGAGCGCGCGCTCCCCCTGCCGGCGGAACGCTTCGCCCGCCTGTGCCGCCAGCTCGACCTGGGACAACGCTACCAGGCACACCTCAACGCCGTGCTCAACCCCACCGATAGCGCGCTCAAGGCCAGGGTCCGCCAGACCTGGACCCGGCACCTGCACAACCAACTGGCCGAAGCCCTGCATCTGGCCCGCTTGCAGGAACAGATCCCGGACGATGCCTACTCGATGCTCGTGGGTTGGCTGGCCGCAGGCACGGACATGCGCCTGGACGGCCAGCCCGTGCATCCCGGCTGCCTGCGCATACTGGGCGTCGACCTGGGCGACATTCTGTTCCTGCGCCCCGAATCCGGCCCGACGCCACGGCGCTGCATCGTCCACATCCCCGGTGATGACGCACAGCCGCTGCGCCACTACGATTCGAGCGCGGACTTCATGGTCGATCTGCGCACGCGCCTGCACAGCGCCCGCTACCGGCGCTTCTTCAGCCAGTTCATTGCGGTACGCGAGCAGGCGGCCTTCTTCACCGCGCTGAAAAAGCGCCTGGACCCCGCCGACCGCCATGGCCTGTGGGACGACTATACGGTCGATCCCAGCCTGCGCACCGGGCTGGAGCTGTTCGAACTGCCCCTGCGGATCGGGCATTCGCCCTCGTTGCAAGCCACTCTCGAGGACCAATGCGAACTGAAGATCGACCGCATGATCGGCGACGCCAGGGCCCTGGCCGTGCCCACCGGCGACGAGGACCGCGAGGCGCGCATGACGCGCTTGCTGGGCTTTCTCGACGCCAGCCTGGACCTGCTCAACCTGCTGGTATTCATTCCGGGCGTGGGCCAGGTGATGCTGCTGGCCACGGCGACTCGCCTGCTGCACGAGGTCTACTCCGGCATCGAGGCCTGGGAAGCCGGCGAGGTGCGACAGGCCTGGGCCCACCTGCTCGGAGTCGCCATGAACATGGCGCTGATCGGCACCGCCGGGGTGGTCCTGCCCCACCTCGACACCTCGGTGTTCATTGACGGACTGATACCGGTCAGTGTGCGTGAAGGCATCACCCGGCTGTGGAAACCCGACCTCAAGCCCTATCGACACCGGCCCAAGCTGATGTCCCGCTCCCAGCCCAATCGATTCGGGCTGCATGAGTACCTCGACAAACGCTACCTGCAGCTGGAGGACCACTACTACCTGCTGCAGCCCGATGCTCGCGGGCCGGGCCGGTATCGCGCCCAGCATGTCCGCGCCGACCGGCTGCGCCACCCCTACGCCCCCGCGTTGCGCAGCAACGGTGCCGGCGCCTGGCGCCACGCCTTCGAACAGCCCCTGGACTGGACCGACGAACGCCTGGTCAGCCGTCTCGGCCCCGAAGCCAACAGCCTCGATGACCGGGACGCCCGACGCGTTCTGCACCTGAGCGGCATCGACAGCGATGTCCTGCGTGCCACCCACTGCAACGCAGGCCAACCACCCGCCCTGCTCAGGGACACCGTGACCCGCTTCGCCCTCGACCGCGACCTGGGACGGCTGGTGCAACGCCTGCAGAACGGCGGAGCCTCCAGCGGCGCCCTCAGCGAGCTGCACATGGAATTGCAACTGCTGACCAGCGACCCGGTATGGCCAGCGGGCAAGGTGCTCGAACTGCTCGACGACTCGGGCCGCAGGCTGCAGGAGTACCCGGCGGGCAGCGATGCCCAGGTGCCGCGGATCGGCGTGCACTGGCCGGACCTGAATGCCGATGACCTGCTCCGGGAAGTGCTGGGCCACCTGGCGGAACATGAAATCCGCAGCCTGCTGCGCGAGGAATTCGGACAAGCCACCAGCAGCCTGTCGTCCCGCGTCGCGGCGCTGCGCCGGCGCCTGGCCGGGGATGCCGTCAAACGCCGCCAGGACCTGTTCGAATCACACTACCGACACCGCACCGCCGATGCCCGTGGCGAACCGGGCGTGGCGATCTTGCAACGCGATTTTCCCGGCCTGCCGGACCGCCTGGCACAGGAACTGGCCCAGGCCGCCAGCGGCCCCGAACGACAACGGCTCACGGCCGGTCGCGTGCCGCTGCGCCTGGCCGAGGAGGCCCGGCACTACCTGCGCCACCTGCGCCTGGCGCGCCTGTACGAGCCGCTCTATCTGGATTCGCTGAGCCAGGCCGAGGTGTACCACGTGGTGCTGCCGATGCTCGGCAAGCTGCCGGGCTGGTCGAGCCAGGTACGCCTGGAAGTACGCGACCGCTTCTTCAAGGGCCCGCTGCTCGACAGCCTGGGGCCCGATTCGGCACCGATCCGCAAGGTACTGGTCAGAAATGCCGGCCAGTACGAAGCGCTCGACGACCTCGGCAAGGAACTGTACGGCCCGGACAATCTGTACGCCGCCGTGTTGCATGCGCTGCCCGACGCCGAGCGCACAGCCTTGGGCTTTCCCCATGTCGGCCAGGGCGCACAACTGAAACAGACGCTGCTCGACCAGCCGCCACTACCGCGCGAGGAACTGGCCCGACGCCTGGCGCTGCCCCCCATTCGGCCGGGCTTGCGCTCGCCGATGCGCCTGGCCGACGGCCGGGTCGGCTATGCCCTGAGCGGACGCGCCGTGGCCGGTGCCCAACGTGCCTATGCCATCGGGCGCCTGGCCCGCGAGTTGTACCCGAGCCTGTCGCTGTCGCAGGTGGAAACCCTGCACGGTCTGCGCAGCCTGAGCCAGGGCGAGGCGATCGCGCGACTGCGAGCGTTACAGGCTCAATACCGCACCCTGGAGGACGAACTGCAGGCCTGGGTCGACGAGTCACCGCAAACCGTCGGCAACGGCAGGCTGCACTTTGCCGAACAGATCAAGCGCTGCTGGCGCCATGAGACCGATCGCGCTATCGACAACGAAGGCGACCCGATCGTCCTCGACCACCAGGGCACGTCCATGAACGGCTACGAACTCATCCTGACCGGCTATCCCCTGGATAGCCTGCCCGGCCTTGGCGCCCGTTTCCCTCATGTTGCCGAACTGCACCTGCGCTCGATGGCGCTGCAGGACTCGCCGGCGCTTGAAGCCTTTCTCCAGGCCTTTCCCAACCTGCTGCACCTGAATCTCTCGGGCAACCTGCTCACCCGCCTGCCAGCAGCCCTGGCGCACCTGACCCGGTTGACGCACCTGGATCTGCGCAGCAACCACCTCGTCATTGCCGACGCAAGCGCCACGCCATTGAGCCAGCTGACACACCTGCGGACCCTGAACCTGGGGAACAATCCCGGCCTGTCGACGCTGCCCGACCTGAGCCCGCTGTCGGCGCTGCGCTTGCTCAACCTGCGCAACACCGGCCTGAGCCGGTTCCCCCAGGGCTATGACCGGCTGCCCGAGCTGCGTCGCCTGGACCTGCGCGATAACCGCATCAGCCAGGTCCCGGACGACGTCTTTGGGATAGGCGCTGCGAGCCAGCCGCTCAACCTGTCGATCAACCTCGACGCCAACCTGATTCCGCCCTACCTGCATCGACGGCTCGAACGTTATCGCCAACAGACCGGCATCGACCTGGGGATGGAAGTGCTACTGGAAAACCACGAAACCTCGGAAGGCAGCAACCACTCGCGCCCGCCCTCGCAGGCCAGCCTGTACCACAACCGCTGGGGCACGCCCTCTCCCGTGCCCCGCGACAGCTCGCCCTGGCTTGAAGGCCTGGACACCGCCGAGCAGGAAAGCCGACGGGACACCTGGCTGCGTCTGGCCAGCGACGACATCGAGGCGTCCGAAGCCTTTTTCAAGGTGCTGGCCGACCTGAGGAACTCCGCCGACTATGCGCAGGACAACGGCGCGCACCGCGCCGAGTTGCTCGAACGGGTCTGGCGCATGGTCAAGGCCGCCGAGCAGGACACAGCGTTGCGCAACCGGCTGTTCCTGATGGCCAACCGGGCCGTCGACACCAGCGGCGGCCTGATCGAGGCCGATACCTGCGAGGACGGCATGACCGTGACCTTCGACGACATGGGGCTGGAAGTCCTGCTGCATGAGGCCCAGGCGCTGCCCCTCGAACAGCGCGAACTGCCGCTCTTGCGGCTGGCACGCGGCAAGGCCCGTCTGGCCAGGGTCAAACAACAGGCACGGCAGTTGATCGACGCCCGCCGGAACACGCCGCAAGCGGTTCATGAGGCCGAGATCCACCTGGCCTTTCGCATCGGCCTGGCCGATCGCCTCGATCTGCCCTGGCAGGCCCGCAGCATGCTCTACAGCCAGGAAGCCGACGTCGGCCGGGAAGTGCTGGAACAGGCCAGTCGGGCGATTCTCGCCGAGGAGCGCCTGCCCGGCGAGGCCGCCAGGTACCTGCTGGAACAGCCATTCTGGGAAGACTACCTGCAGGCCCGGTACGGCCAGGACCGACTCAGGGAGGCCCGGCAGCAACGCGACGACAGGATCGGTGCCCTCGACGACCTGCTCGATGCCCAGCGCGAATGGTTCACCGGTGATGCCCTCGATAGCGCGCGCAAGGACCAGCTGCAACGAACCATCCGCCAGTCGGCGCAAACCCTCGACCTGATGCAGACCGAGGTGTTTTTCCATGCCATGACCGACAGTGCCTACAAGAGTCACGCCGAGCGTATTGCCAGGAGCTACCAGCGGACCCTGGCGCAACTGACCGAAGCACTGCGGCGCCAGCACGGCCTGTAGCCGGTGCCGGGACGGCATAGCACTATCTAACGCCAGCGCCCTCCTGGCCGCTGTAGCGTCACCTTCATTGCAACCACCCGACCCCGCCATCGCGAGGTCGGGCCGCGAAGACACATGAAGGCCCCTTATGTCAGATCAACCCACCCTTTACCTGCTGTCCCAGGCCGCCGAGCTGCGCACCGCACTCAGCGCCCAGGAACAGGCGCTGTCCATCGACACCGCCGAGCGCCGTTGGCTGAGCAACCTGTACCTGGCGAACCAGGATGCCCGCGAAGCGCTCACTGAACCGATGTACGTCGACAAGTTGCTCATTGTCGCCCAGGGCGCCACCACGGCGGACCTGGCCGGCAGCTTCCTGATCGGCGGCAGCGTCGGGCACGCGGTGTTCCTCAGCACGCCGACATTCGGCCTGGAACGTTTCGGTTCACGCGAACTGGCGTTGGCGAAAGTCCGTGAACGCCTGGGCATCGAGGCTCAACGCGACGAACTGCTGCGCTTCGTCCCGTTGCGCATCCGCAACGCCATCCCCCACGAGCCACCACCGGCCCTGATCACACGTCCCATCGCCGGCGGCGTGCTCGATGAGCGCCGCCAGGTCATAGAGGACTACCTCGACACCACCTTGAAGCACCTGCTGGACGAACTGCTGGAGCTTCCGAGCTTCAAGTCCCTGCTCGGCCAGTTGTTCGACAGTACCCTGGGCAAGCGCTTTCCCCTGGCCAACCTGAAGGCCCTGCAAGTCATCACTCACCAGGCGCCGGGCACCGCGGACTCACAGGCGCAGCTTCCCTTGCGCACGCTCTCGACCCGTACCCTGGGCGAAACCCTCCTGGAACGCTACCGGCAAGGCGCGTGGCCCGGCGGACAGACCCACGAGTTCGTCTCTCCCGGCTACACGGCGCTGGCACCGGATACCGCCGTCTGGGAAAACACCCTGGTCACCCTCTCCAGCCAGTTGCCACAGCACCTGCACAACCGGCTCGAGGCGTTCTGGGAAACGCTTCTGGATATCGGACAGCCACGCCGACAGCTGTTCATCGATGCGCTGGGTACCCGCTTTCGGGCCGAACTGCTGCACCAGGAACAGGACCTCAACGAAATCGGCGCCGAGGACTATCCGCTGCTGTGCGGGCTCTACCCGCTGGACAGGGCTCGTCTCGATGCGGTCACGCTGCACACCTTGACGCTGACCACCGGCCAGGGTTCGTGCTCGCCGGCCAATGCGTTCGTCGTGCGCCACGAGCGAGGCAGCATGGCCGACTACTTCCTCTACGCGGCCGGGCGCCTGCAGACCTTCCACAGCCAGGAGAGCCTGCTGGAGTCGGTCCGGACCCGCCTGCAAAACCCCGGAAAAAACCCGGACTGGCTGCTGGGCCTGTCCCTGCGCGAGCGCGCCGGGCTCAGGAACACAACCATCATCGACATTTCGCTGGTGGCGGGCGAGCTGTCGATTTTCGACACGCTGTTCAAAAACATCATCGCCAAGCTGCTGGACAACGTGAGCTATGTGCTGGAACGCTATCGCCATAGCGACGGGGCGCTGGTGCTGCCGGCAGCCTTCGAGAGCGCACTGGATATCCGCGGCCTGATCGCGCCCCGGTTGGCCGCCCTCGCCAAGGGAACACGCTGGAGCCACCGGCTGGACCTTTCGCCCAGTGAAAAGCCGGCTTCCCCCACGCTGACCAGGACCTTGCGGCCGACCCTGGAGACCGCCAGGCACCAATTGGCAAGCCTGACCCAGTTGAAGGACCGGCTCAGCGAGGGACTGAAAAAACGCCCGACCCTCGAGGCCTTCATCCGCAGCGAACTGTCCAACGAGCTGAATCGCGCCGAGCTGCACAACCTGTCGCCCGACAATCTCTACATCAACCGCTATGCCAAGGACCTGCCGCGGTTCGGCAGCGTCAGCGTGGCACCCACGGCCTCGCAGCGTGTCATCGATCATGTGCTCGAACGGCTGCTGCAGGGTGTCGGTGAACTGGCGGAGTACGCCACCGGCCTGTTCAGCAAGACTGCCAACGGGCTGTGGTCGCGGATCTCCAACCTGGGTATCGAGGGGCTCAACCGCATCGTCAACACCCTGCTGCCGGACTTTCTAGGCCACTACCTGCGTCGACAACGCTCGATCTATGGCGAGCTGTCCAGCGACCTGCACGAGGCCATCCGCCGCGGATTGCGCCAGGAAGTGCAGCTCAAGGAAATGCGCGGGGCGCTGAAGGCCAGTGCGCTGGAGCTGCTCGACAACCTGCTCGACAGCGACCGGCGTGACCAGCGCCCGGGCCTGCACGGATTCATCCCGGACGCCTACGCCCTGACCTACCAACATGACATCGCCGCCGTCCCGATCAGACTGCACAACTGCTTCCTGTTGACCGCCCACGGCGGCCTGGACCCTGAGCACGCCGGGAGGGTCCTGCTGTGGACCCCGGCCCAGGGCGCCGAATCCTTCGACTCGTTGTACAACGCCGACATCGAGCTGCAACGACGCCTGCATGATCCGGTCGAACGCCTCTGCCTGCTGGAGAACACCACCAACGCCGAACGGCCCGGGCATCTGCCACTGGTCCGGCATCAGCGCAACAACCGCCGAACCTACCCGAGCCTGGGCTTCGAACAGGTGCAGAACAGCCTGCAGAACAATCGCTTCAACTCGCTGCTCGACAAGGCCCTGGCCGACCTGGGCCAGGCGGTCACCTCTGGCTACCGCGGCGCGAACCTGCACCACTACCTGCAGGGCCGACTGGACGATCACTCGACCGTGCCCATGCTGGAGCGGGCGATTCAGGCGGCGCAGGACACCGCGACCCACCTGGCCCTGCCGTCCTGGCTCAGCGCCGCCAGCGCCAGCCGACAATTCGCCCTGGCCGCCCTGCTCGACCACTATCGCCAGGACGCCGCCACGACCGACGACTATCACCAGGGCATTCCCGATATCCGCCATACGGCCAGTAACAAGCTCAAGGGCCTGCTGTTGCGGGACTTTCCCACGCAAAAGCTGGACCCGCAGCAGATCACCGTCTGGTTGACGCCACGCGAGGCGCCCTTGCCGCTCAGCGAACCGCTGATCGACTTCGCCCTGCGCCACGTCGACGACATGCAGTCACGCTCCATCAGCCTCGCCAGCGTCGCCGCTGCATTGCCCGCTACGCTCACGGGCGACCGTATCAAAAGCCTGATCCAGGAAGCGGCCATCGGCAGTCACCACGCCGCCCTGCTCGATTCCTTCCTGTCGCCGGATGTCCTGTATAACGCCCACCGCCGCCCGGCTTTCAGCCGACACGGCTTCTGGCAGGGGCTGCTGCAGGCTTTCGTGCAGCGCCTGCGCGGTACCCTGTCGCAGACGGCCCATGGTTTCATCAAGCACCTGCTGGGCATGCCGGATGGCGTCGCCCGCCCGCCACTGAACGGGCAGCACATCGAGCTCAAGCCATTGCAATTGATCAACGGCTCTCCATCGGCTACCGACAGCGTGGCCGGTTTCTACCTGATCGGCCCACGCGGCAACCGGCCAGGTCCCTGCATCCTGTTCTGCCCGCAGGGCGAACGCGCGATGTACCAGGAATTCGCCAGCGAAGCGGCGCTGCTCGGCGAGCTCGGCAACTCGCACGACCTGCAGCAACAGGTCCTGGAGAGGCTCCCCCGCGAACGCCAGGTGCACTACACCTCGCAGCTGTTCAAGACCGCCCTGGCACTCGGCGACGAACCGCTACGGGGCAACCTGTTTCATCGGCTGTACCAGGACGTGACCGGGCTGCTCAAGCAGATGCTCGGTTGCCAGAACCTCTCGGGACAGGGTTCGCTCTGGAACAGGGCGCTGGCCTGGCTCAAGGGCGAGCTGCACCAGGGCGCGACCGCCCTGCTGGGCCGGTCGCACCTGCCCTGGCTGGTCTGGCAATCCCTTTCACAGCTCAAGGACGCCGGACAAAAGGCCTGGCAGGCCCGCTGGGGCGAGGCCATCGAGGAGTTCGTCATGACCCTGGCCAAGCTGGCGATGGCGCGCCGGGGATGGGTTCAGTCCAACTTGGCCGGGGTGACACGGATGGCCCGTGACAGTGCCGTCGAATCACCCTTTCCCTTGCCGCCCTGGGGCGCCCAGCGCCTGACGCCTGGACAAAAAGCCCTGCTGCTGGGCCTGCAGGCCCAGCAGGTCGCCCTGGAACACATGACCCCCAGCCGGGCCGGCGACCTCTACACCGACCCGGCCACCCGCAAGACCTTCGTGGCGATCGACGGCCGGGTTTTCCAGGTCCGCCAGGAACACCAGCGCTGGCGCGTCGTCACCGACAGCACCAAGGGCCCCTGGCTGCACCAGGACGACCAGGGCCAATGGACTTTTGACCTGCCCAACCGTTGCATCGAGGGGATCCGTGATGAAGATGCTTGATCATTGCCTGGACCGGCAAGCGATTCGCGAGGAAATGCGTGTCCAAGCCAGTGGCATGGGCAATATCCGACAGCTGTATCCCAACCGTGCCCGCATGATCGGCCACGCCCACCGCCAGGCCGTGGACTACCTGAACGAGGGCCTGCGCAACCTGGACCGACTGTTCACTGGCAACCGCCTGGACGACAAGCGCCGCCGCTACCTGGAAAGTTTCCTCGACATTCCCCAGGTCACCCAGAACACCGTGCGCAAACTCAAGTTTCGCCTGGGACTCATGCTGGGCGAGTTGCTCAAGCCTTCGCTCGCCCCGTCGAACTCGTCGCGCTATGTGGTGGGCACCGGCCGGCGACCGGACCACAGCAACCAGGCCTTTACCCTGCAGGGCCGACACGACGGGAATATCTACCTCACCGAACGCTTCTTCGAACCCCACCTGGACGCGTACCTGCCCATACGCCCACGAACCTTCGACGCGTACGGGCATCACATGGCCACTGTGCTGCTGCACGAGATCAGCCATATCACCCTCGATACCCTGGACTTCGCCTACCTGAACCCGAGCCACCCGTTCATCGACCTGATCGACACCAGCACATTGGAAGGCCGGCGCCGCCACGAGGTGCTCGACGAACTGCAAAACCATGCCTTCTCCACCACCACGCCCGCCAACGAGTTGTTCAAGCTGGTCGATGAGTACGATTATCGCTGGTACGACGTGGAAGGCGACCTGAAACGCCGGGTCCTGAGCCTCAGCGGCGCCCGGGACCTGGACGATGCCCGACAGATTTTCCTGTCCGCCCCGGACAAGCGTACCGATATCCTGCTCAGCAATGCCGACTCCCTGTCCCTGCTGATCACTCACCTGGGCCGGCCGGTGGAGTTCCAGCCCTTCGACTAGCTGGACGCGCGTGGACCGCCGCCCCGCCCCCTGGCGCCATGCACAGTTACCGCAGGCCTTGCCCGCGTGGCGCCTACCCTGCCCCTTCGACTCACGAATCGGGCTCTGTCCAATGACCGCAACGATTGCAACAACCGGCGCCGACCAGGGCGCCGTCTCCCCTGTGCCGCCGCTCAACCGCCACCAGGCCTTCATCGCCAGCCGCCTGCCGGCCCCCCTGACACAGCCCGGCTCGGCCTGCCTCAAGCCACTGGCCAGCCTCACCCCGACCACACCGGCCTGGTACACCCAGGCCGATGCCGGGCTGCGCAGCGCCTTTGAAAGCAGCCAATTGGCACGCTGCATCAGCCAGCACCAACTGGAGGGCATTCTCGGCCGCATCACGCCCCTGGAGACCTTCGCCGCCCCCCTGCTGCAACGGGCGATCGAGCAAGAGATCGGGTTGGAGATGGATGTGCGCAACACCTACTTCGTGCGTCGCATGCAGGTGCGCCGCCCGTCCAGCCTGGGTGGTCTGTTCGATTTCCCCGCCGGCGACCACAGGCTGCGCACCTGGTACTGGGATGTCACGCTGCTGGCCGCAGCGCTGCACAACTTCACCGCTGACGAGGCGGCCAAGCCCCCAGCCGAGGGTGACGAGTTCATCACCCACGACCACAACACCGCCGACGTCTGGATCGCCGCCTATGACAAGGACCGCGCGCTGCCCCTGGCGCCGGAGCGTTTTGCCCAACTGTGCCGCACCCTCGACCTGGGGCAACGCTACCAGCGGCACCTCGACGCGGTGCTCAATCCCGACGATGCCACCCGCAAAGCTCAAGTGCGCCAGGCCTGGACCACCCACCTGCACAACCAGCTGGCCGAGGCGGTGCACCTGGCCCGCCTGCAGGAGCATCTCCCGGACGACGCCTACCGGATGCTCGGGCAGTGGCTGGCCGGCCACACCGATGTCCGCCTGGACGGCCATGCCGTCAAGCCAGGCGGCCTGCGCATGCTCGGGGTCGACCTGAGCGACATGCTCTTCCTGCGCGCCGAATCCGGGCCGTCCCCGCGGCGCTGCGTGGTCTACATCCCCGGCGACGACCTGCACCCGGTGCGTCACTACGACTCCAGCGCCCACTTCATGATCCAGCTGCGCACACGCCTGCACAACGCGCAATACCGGCGCTTCTTCGCCCAGTTCGTGCCGGTACGGGAACAGGCGGCGTTCTTCAGCGCGCTGAAAAAACGCCTGGACCCCAAGGACCGCCATGACATGTGGGACGACTACCGCGTCGATCCCGACCTGCAGGTGGGGCTGGACCTGGTCGAACGGCCGCTACGGGTCGGCAGCCAACCCTCACTGCAGGCGACCCTCAAGGACCAGTGCGAACTGAAGATCGGCCGGATGCTCAGCGATGCCCGGGCCCTGGCGGTACCCACCGACGACGAGGACCGCGAGGCCCGCATGGCGCGTTTCCTGGGTTTTTTCGAGGCGACCCTGGACCTGCTCAACCTGCTGGTGTTCATCCCCGGCCTGGGTCAGGTGATGATGCTGGCCATGGGCACCCGAATGCTGCACGAGGTCTATTCCGGCATCGAGGCCTGGGAAGCGGGCGAGACTCGCCAGGCCTGGGCCCACCTGCTCGGAGTGGCGATGAACCTGGCCTTCCTCGGCACCGCCGGCGCGGTCCTGCCGCATGTCGATACCTCGACCTTCATCGACAGCCTGATCCCGGTCAGCCTGCGTGAAGGCGTATCCCGGCTGTGGAAGCCCGACCTCGTGCCCTACCGGCACCAGCCTCGGCTGGCGGCGCGCAGCCAGCCCGACGAACTCGGCCTGTACGACTACCTGGATGATCGCTACCTGTTGCTGGAAGACCAGTACTACCGGCTGGAACCCGATGGACAAGGTCACTATCGCGCCCGTCACGCCCAGGCCGACAAGCTGCTCAACCCCTATGCGCCCGCGTTTCGCAGCAATGAGGCCGGCGCCTGGAAGCACGAGCTCGACGAGCCGCTGGGCTGGACCGACGAGCGCCTGTTCAGCCGCCTGGGGCCGGAAGCCGCCAGGCTCGACACGGCCACGGCACAGCGCATCCGGCACATCAGCGGTATCGACAGCGACGTGCTGCGGGCCACCCACCACAACCTCGAGCGCGCGCCAGCCCTGCTCAGCGACACGGTCACGCGCTTTGCCCTCGACCAGGACCTGGGGCGCCTGGTGCAACGCCTGCAGAACGGTGGCATCTCCAGCGGGAGCCTCGACGAACTCCACATGGAACTGCAGTTGCTGACCACCGACCCGGTCTGGCCGCGCACCCGGGTGCTCAGGCTGCTCAACGCTTCGGGCCGTTCCCTGCAGGAGTATCCGGCGGGTATCGACGCCCAGGTGCCGCGTATCGACGTGCGCTGGCCAGAGCTGGATGCCGACGGCCTGCTGCAGCAGGTGCTCGGCAAGCTGGACGAGAATGAAATCCGGGGTCTGCTGCGCGAGGAGTTCGGCCAGTCCACCACCAGCCTCCCGGCCCGGGTCGCCTCGCTGCGACGCCGCCTGGCCGGTGATGCGGTCAAACGGCGCACGGACCTGTTCGATTCGCATTACCGCTACCGCACGGCCGCCAGCCGCGGCGAACCGGGCGCCGCCGTGGTGAAACAGCATTTTCCCAGCCTGCCGGATCGGCTCACGGAGGAACTGGCGCGTGGTGCCAATGCCGCGGAACGTCAACGCCTGGCCAGCGGTCGCCTGCCGCTACGCCTGGCTCGGGAGGCCCAACACTACTTGCGCAATGTTCGCCTGGCACGCCAGTACGAGCTGTTGTACCTCGACTCGGTCAACCCGTCCGAAGCCTACCGCATCGTCCTGACGATGCTGCGCAAGCTGCCGGGCTGGCCGAGCCGGGTCCGCCTGGAAGTGCGCGACCGCTTCCCGACGGGCCGGCTGCTCGACAGCCTTGGCCCGCAGAAGGCGCCGATCCGCAAGGTGCTGGTCAGAACCGGCGAACAGTACGAGGCCCATGACGCCAACGGCCAGGAACTGCACGGCCCGGATGACCTCTACGCCAGCGTGCTGCATGCCCTGCCGGATGCCGAGCGCGCGGCCCTGGGCTTTCCCCATGTCGGCCAGGGTGCACAACTGAAACAGGCTGTACGGGCCCTGCCGCCCCTGCCCCGCGAGGCGGTCGCGCGACTGCTGGACTTGCCACCTGTCGCGCCAGGTTTCAAACCACCCATGCGCCTGGCCGATGGCCGGGTCGGCTACCCGCTCAGCGGGCGTGGCGAAGGGCTGACACGCCGGGACTATCTGATGCGCAAGCTGTATCCGAACCTGTCCCTGACCCAAGTGGAAGTCCTGCACGACCTGAGCACCCTGAGGCCGGACGAAGCCCTGGCGAAGCTGGAGGCCCTGCAAACCGAGTACGCCACCCAGACCAACGCCCTGCAGGCCTGGCAACGCGAAGCGCAAACCAACATCCAGTCCTTCGACAGGGGCCGGGCCATGAGCGAAATCAGTCGTTGCTGGCGTCATGAGATAGACGTCACCCAGCTGGGCAGCGACAACCTGCCGCTGCTCAAGCTCAAGGGCAACCTGGGCCGCCTGCCCGCGCTTTCGGCCAACTTCGACCATGTTCGCGCCCTGCGTCTGGAAAACCTGCAACTGGACGACTGGTCGACGCTCGATGAACTGCTCGGCAGCCTGCCCAAGGTCGAATTGCTCGAGGTCTCGAGCCCACTGCTGCCGCACCTGGCCGCGCCGTTGAGTCGCCAGCCACGGATTCGCCACCTCAAGTTGCTGGATGGCTACGCCAACGTCCAGGGGCCCGATACCCAGGGCTACTATCGTTTGAATCAGGGCGCGGACCCGTTGTTCGCCTTCAAGATCAGTGACAGCACCTGGGCACCGGTGACGCCCCCCACCGGCCGCTTCGATGCCACCGGCCAACTGGTCGCCCCCGAGCGCCTGCCGTCGTGGACCGACGGCGAGATCTGGGAGCACTACCGGCTCCAGGGCGACGATATCAATACGTTTCGCAACCGCGCCGCCGCCACCGGCAAAAGCCCTGCCGAGGCCTATCCCGATCCTTCGGTACGAGCCAGAACCCGGCTGATCCGCGACCTGAAATGGGCGTTTCCGGAAAGGACCGCCCAGGAGCGCGCGCAACTGCTCAAAAGCTACAACCTGCTGCCCAGCCAGTGGCCCCAGTTGAGAGAGGCCCTGCAGGACACCGGCCGAATGCCCGACTGGGCCGAGGCGCACAAACTGCGGATGCAGGACGCCGGCAACCTGCAGCGCTTCGACCGATTGCAGGTGGAAGTGGTCCCGCAGATCCGGCACATCCGCAATTTCGAGTTTGACAAGCTCCAGCTCGACTGGGACTTCCCCGACTACTACACCCAGGACTTCCTCGATGCGTTCCTGCTCAAGATCGGCTACCAGCGCAATATCCGCGATTGCCTGTACCGCACCGACATCCCGGCCATGTTCCGTAGCGAAGATCGCACCCCGTTCGAACTGGCCCGGGACGACACCATGCTGGCCCGCGAAAGCCCCGGCGAAGAGCGCTCGACCACCGAGGACGCGCTCAGCGCCAGCTTCAGCCTCAGCGACGCCAAAAGCTACGGCGTGGGAGGCGGCCCCGGCAAGGGGCAACTGCGCTACAACAGCCAGTTCGACCGTTATCCGGGACGGGGGGATTCGGACACGGAGATGGAGAGCGAAGCGCACGACAGCGAAATGGAGGTCGATTCGGATAGCAGCGAACGGCACGAGTCGGACGACGAGCGTGGCTACAGCCCTCGCCGGCTGCGCCAGACCGTCAGTTTCCTGTACATGATCGACACCCGTGGCATCGAGGTGATACCCGGCCAGGAGAACGAGTTTTTCAACAGCACCGGCCCCAATGAGCTGTTTCCGAACGACGACATCGAAGGCGAGATTTCCGTACCGCCCGAGGGCCTGCCCGCCGAACGGATCTGGCTGGTCAACTCCAGCATGACCCGGGCCGCCAATGTGAAGGCGATCAACGATGCGGCCGGTGAACGGGATGAATGGATCGAAGCCCGAACCTGGGATGGCGATGACAACGGTGCAGTCTACGACCAGTTGATCGACCAGGTGGCTGCGGCCGGAGGGCTGGTCGTCACGGCCCCGCCCAACACCTCGATCTTTTCCGACGATGTGGTCTGGCCGCATCCGCGACCATCGGCCTGAGGCTTGGGTCCCGGCGTAGCGAGCGGACAGGCCGGCTCGCCACGCCGTGCCGTTGGCGAGTCAGGCAACAGGTGATCGCTGGCCGGGGACCAGAGCCCCTTCAAGCAGCGAATCCACCACCGCCCTCGCCATTTCCAGCGAGTGCAACAGGCTCCAGAACAGTGAACGTTCGAAAGGATCGGTATGCAGGCTGAGTTCGTCGCCGTTGAGTTGCGCCGCTTCGAGCAGACGGGAAACCTGGGTCAGCGCATCGTAGGCGTTGACGCCCGGCTGGATCGCGAACAGGGAGGGTTGGCCGCAGGACTCGGGGGCGACGGGTTTGGCGCGAGTCGTCGTGAGGGGTTCGAACGAATAGGCGGCGTGATGTGAAGGTGGATCGGGGGTGAGTTTCTTGGTCATTGCGAAAAGCTCCTCAAGCAAGAAAGGAGCTTGTCACCCACGCTGCAAGACGGAAGGTGGCAAGCCATGCGCAGGTTTGCAGACCGGTGCTTGAGGAGACCTCCCGGTAGGCCGAAGCCTCCTGCGCACAGCTCGCCATGACACGAGCAAAAAAATGCCGCTTTCGCGGCGCTGTGCGCCTCCGTATCCGGGCTGCAAAACCCGAGTCGCTGAATTGGCAGCGACCCTTGGACTCTAGCCCTGGCACCTTGGCGCAAACAAGATTGTCCCACGCCTGTTTCGCGTGGGACATCTTGGATTGTGTTGAAGGTTGTTTCTTACAGCAATCAGCCCTTGGCCAGCGAGCCCGACACCGGCAGGCTATCCAGCAAGCGCAGGCCGGTGGTCTTCACGAACGTCGCGTAGTCCATCGGCCGCTCGATGCGGGTTTCGGCGTTCGGCAGCACGTAGGCCCAGGCACGGCCCGAGGCGCTGTCGTAGACCAGCTTGAACAGCCTGTTCGGCACCCAGACCTTGTTGTCGCCAACGGTCGCGTGCGCGTCATCGAACAGCGGGCCGGTGAACACATACACGTTGCCACCCGCCCGCTGGGCGAACTTGCGTACGTCCGACTCGACCTTGCTCCAGAGGACTTTACCCCAAAAATAATACTAAATCATAAAAATCAGAAATTTAAAAAGAGTATATTAATTAAGATGTATACTATTAACAGGATTGCAGGTTCCTGTCAGCGCGGAGCATTTCTTATCTGAGTGTGGGAAGGTAATTCTGCGGTGCCAAGACTAGTTACTGGCTTTCGCGCAAATGCCTACAGACCAATCCCTAGCAGTTGAAGGCCATCAGTTGCCAATTCTTCGCCTGCAAGCGGGCCGAGGCGATTGCGTCGGCTCGTGGCTGCAATGCAAAACGTCCAATCGACGGATCAGAAGACTTTGGGCACACGTTGATTAAGTTTCAGCGGCAACGTGATCTAGGCGGTCTGCTGAGAAGGCTGGAAAACTCCGAAGAACACCCACAACCAGAAAGGGCGAGCCGTACACATTGAGCAAGGCTTAGCCTGGGCAAGCGCTCGACTAATAGCATTTGGTCGGGCGAGCATTCAAAATGCAATATACATCCGAAGATGAATCATTCCAGGTACAGTATCGAGACATGACCACCGTCTATATTGACGAAAGCAGCCACAGTGGGGACATGATCAACAGCGGCAATACTTACGACTTCAAGAGCCAGCCCTAATTTTCCTTGGCCGGGATTGGCCTTGAGGACGGTCATGACTGGGAAGACCGCATCAATGAGCTGCGTAGCCGTCACCGCACTCCTGCCGGTGAACTCAAATCGAAGTCGCTGACCGCCAAGCCAAGACTCTCTGCCGAAGTCATTCACGCCTTGCTCGACCAGCATGCTCCACTTTTCATCGAGATGGTCGAGAAGCGCTTTTTTATCTGTACCAGCATCACCTCGTTCCAACTCTTGCCAACGTGTCTTGGCTATCCCGAGTCGGTGCAGCTTCACTTCATCAAGAACACGGTGACGGACTTTCTGTACTTTCACGCATCCGAGCACGTCCTTGATACATTCGTCACCTCGTGCCTGGCGCCCGGTGACACCACGCTAAGCGCCTCATTCGCCAGGCTACGCGACATGGCCACAGATCGGTGCTATACCGGATCGACCATGCAGATCGCGCAAGGCGTTGCCCATGTGGTACAGGAAGCTGAAGTCGAATATAGCGAGCAGCTTGAAAAAGGTGGCGAGGCCTTGTCGCGTTTTCTTCCTCCTCCCGACCTTAACAAACATGTGAAGCAGGTCTGGATGCTGCCGAACTTGACGTCATTCACCAGCATCTATGCCCGGATGAATCGCTATTACGGCAGGCGCTTAGCTGGAATCCGCGTGGTGCACGACCAACAGTTGGAGGTGGAGAACATTCGTAGGCGTCCGGCCAACTCACCTTGCGTGAATCAGGCCGGCGCCGACCGATGCGGTAGCAAATGCCTAATGTCGCTGGCCCGCTGCATCAGCACATTTTTGAGACACCCGAACACAGAGACGATTGAAGGACAGCAGGCCACCGCTCAACTCACCTAGGCAGGCAGTGCCATTTTCGCCATCTGCCCAAATTGAGGATTTTTAATCACCGTCATGCCACGCTCCATCGGCCCTTCGATCTCCGACATCAGTTCCCGAGCACGATTCGCAACCGGCGTAATTCCGACGGTTTCGGATGCGATGGCGATGTGGTTGAGCCGTACCCAAACACCATTGATGAGATTTTGATAGAGCTTGAGGTGCTCCAT
Organism: Pseudomonas vanderleydeniana; assembly: GCF_014268755.2. NCBI lineage: Bacteria > Pseudomonadati > Pseudomonadota > Gammaproteobacteria > Pseudomonadales > Pseudomonadaceae > Pseudomonas > Pseudomonas vanderleydeniana. The sequence continues at coordinate 4,044,415 of NZ_CP077093.1, forward strand.
CACGTAGTTCAGCCCAGTCGAGAGGTAGTTCTGAATGCTGTTATCAATGTTCTGCGAATGGCGCTGAGCCAAGCTGTACTCTTTCTGGAGCTCTCTCTCGATGAAGCCAACTGGATCGGGGGCCCTCCGTAGCATGAACGTCATCAAGTCCGGGTTGTACCGGTATGTATTCACTTTCATATCATGGTTGAAATAAGTGAGGTAGTCATTTTCGTGCAGGAAGCCGACCACGACTTCATCGAGCTCAGGCCGCTTAACGAGAAGATCATCCACATCATTTACGGTCTGGATGTCGAACATGGCATTAAGCTCTGGATTGGATTTGACCAGAGTTCTGACCTTAGCCAACCACTCGAAGGTATCATCCGCGTTCTTCTTGATGGGGTCGTGTGATTTCGCAAACTCGACCTCACCGGGTAGAGCTTCACGAATTATCCCTGGCACCACCTGAAAAGCCTTCGTTCTGGCGAGTTTGCCCGGCGTGCAGTAGTGGGGGGAGCCCAGATTGATGAAGTCGTATCCGATCTGTGTATAGGCCAAGGCAACCAGCCGTGAACAGAACTGTTTTTTGGTTGACTCGAGCTTCATCAAGCGACGTGGAAGAGCGAGGGTGGCCTCATCCAGAGCGTACAAAGAGCCAATCTGAGTATGTGCATAGCGACAGATCTGATCGAGCTCCTCCTCGGCCAAAGGCTTTCGGCTCCGAAGCACCACACCGTGACTCTGCTTATCCAGCATGATCCTCTGAGGGTTCTTAGAAAAGACACCAGCTTGCACCGCCTCGATCAGCGTCCCTCCTACCCAGATCGATGCATGCGAGTATCGTGATGCGGTACCCACTCGCACGCCTTTGCTGATCAACGTGTTCTCTGCTGTCAGGATGATGTCGCCTCGTTTGAGCAGCGAACGCTCAATCGTGTATTTCTGTTCCATCGGTTTACGCCTCATAAAGTTGAAGGTCGCAGCTCCATGGACGTAAGCGTTAAGAGTGAGTCGCCCTTGCCGGCGGAGGCTCACTACATTCTTCAATACGGAAACAAGGCCGCGCACATGAGCGAAATGAGGGCAAAACGCCATTTCTCAAGCTGCCATAAGCTGGATACTTTACGACAAAATGTTTCTACTGTAGTGGTCTACTAACCCCAGACAGATCGGCGTTCAACCTTAAGCATTTGGCCAGCGCTTGTTTTGATGGTGTATCTATTCGTATTAGGCAATAAAGGTAAGCGTACGGGCAAACTGTCTTGCACGACTAAGCCGGACACCAACGATGCGGCAGCAACTCCGCAAGCTCACTGGCCCGTTGCGTCAGCAGACGTGCCAGCACATCTTTGAGATAGGCATACGGGTCATGCCCGTTGTTCCGCACCGACTGGATCAAACTCATGATCGCAGCCGCACGTTTGCCACTGCGCAACGACCCAGCGAAGTGCCAGTTCTTGCACCCCAGCGCCCAGGGCCTTACTTGGTTCTCACACCAGTTATTGTCAATGGGTACAGCCCCGTCATCGAGGTAGCGCGACAGCGCCGCCCAGCGCTTCAGGCTTTAATCTAGCGCTTTGCCGATGGCCGAACCGTTGTGCATAATATCGCGCTGGGCAATCACCCGCGCATGTGCCATGCAGCTGATTTCGGTCACCCCGAGTTCGAAGCTGGCCTTGTAACCGCCAAAATCATCGCAGACCAGCTTGCCCTTCCAGTATCGCAGGAAGTTGCACGCATGATCGCCGGCACGGCTAACACTGAAGTCGTAGAACACTGCCGAGGTTTCGCAAAACGGGCTGACGGCGTGGGCCCAGACGTAGGAGCGATGGGCTTTCTTGGCCCCGGGCATGAGCATCTGCACCGACGTTTTATCGACATGCACAACCGATTGCACAAGCACGACCTCGCGCAGCGCCTCAACCAAGGGCTGCAACTGCACGCCGCAAGCGCCAACCCACTAAACGAGCGTCGGGCGCAGGATAGCCAGGCCGACGCGGCCAAACATGGCCTCCTGACGATACAACGGCAAATGGTCGGCAAACTTGGCGATCATGACGTGGGCCAGCAAGCCTGCTGTCGGAATGCCTTTGTCGATCACCTGTGCCGGTACCGGCGCCTGGATCAACGTTTCGCATTTGTCGCAGACCCACTCGCCACGAATATGACGTTCGACAGTAAACACGCCCGGCGTGTAATCGAGCTTTTCGCTGATATCTTCGCCGATGCGCTTGAGCGTACAGCCGCACTCGTACTCGGTGTTGTCAGGTTCGTGATGGATCAGCGTGCGTGGGAACTGCGCTGGCAACGCGGTGCGCTTGGGCTTCTGTTTGACCTCAGTCGTTGCCGGGACTATTTGTAATGTCTGAAGCTCAGCCTCGATCTCCGCGATATCGGTATCGATCAGGTCGTCGAGCAAGCTGGCCTGCTCCAGGCTCATCTGCTCGCTACGCTTAGCGTACTTGAAGCGCTTGAGCTGGGCGATCTCGTGGCTCAGCTTATCGATAAGCGTTTTGTCGTGATGGATCTGCTTGCTCATCGCCTCCACTTGTTGATCGAGCACGCCGACACGCTGTATCAACTGCGGCGCCAGAGCGCGCAGTTGTTCGGGAGTCAGGTGGTCAAGATCAGGGAGCGAGGTCATGTCGCCGATTGTGCCAAAGCCAGCACTCAGCGGCGATCAGCCTATAGGTGAATGGTGGGTATCAGAGCATCGTGATTGCGGCATTTGAACCGACCAGCTGCCACGGCAGGCCGAATACCAGGACTTGAAGTTGTTCAATATCGAGTTCAACTTGCGGGCCGTGACGTATACCCGACCAATCAAACTTTCCTTGATGCAGCCGACGCGCGGCAAGCCAGACACCGCCCCCGTCACGCACCTGGACTTTCAGGCGAGTGGTGCGGCGATTAGCAAACAGATAAGCGCAGTGCGGCTTCGCCGCACCGAACACGTCAATCACCCGGGCTAACGCAGTCTCAGTGCCGGCGCGCATGTCCATGGGTTCGGTGGCGAGCCAGATGGCATCGATGCGGATCATTGGGCGAGTCCACGGATGAGTCAGGCACAACCTTCGGGATCGGAAGTTGGCCACTTCACCGTGAGCGCTTGCTGAGCAAGCGGTAATTCAATGATCGTCAGCGCTTCGGTCTTGCGTTTCGGTTCGACTTTTAACGGGATGAACGCTGGCAACGCGACTGCCTGGGACACGGTCCGAACGACACTGGCATTGATTCCATGCCTCATCGCAATAGCCACCACGGAAATACCGCGCTGCTCGCATTCTTGGACGACTTTGCGTAATTGCATGGACTTGACCATCCATTTGCATTCGACTTGACCAGCGCAATGGGTGCGCCTTGACCGGCAGGAGTCGACCCAAAGCGTCCGGTCGGTCTGGGGCTAATTTTGGCCAAGAGCTGTCAGTATCGACTACGAAATGTGGGACAATTCAGGTGCTGTGCGAACGATCATTTTTCAGTGGTTTTTTGTTAAGGAATGCAAATTCATGCCAGTTAAGGTTTTTTTGAAAACACTTCAGGATTTAGAGCTGAATAACGTAGATTCTGTTTCCGACGCATTGAGTGCGATTAAAAACTTTGTGCAGCACATGCAAGAACTATGCAACAAGCACTCTCGAAAGCAATGGTCGAGATTATTTATAAGTGAAAAAGTATTCTCTACCAAAGAGTCTTTCACAATCAGTGATTTTCGTTGCTATTGTAAAGTCAATTTAAAAATCGGGGTCTCTCAACTGAAAGAAGTTTTCGACGAGCTTAGCTTTCGCCTTGAGGAGGAGCCCGAAGATGCAATAAATATAATGCGACTGTATAAAAATGTGCTGAACGATTATCTATTTGACCTTAAGTATTTTGTAGAATTTTTAGAGCAAGAAAAAAATAAAGAATACGTGTTTTTCTCGGGCGGCAAATCCATACGCACAGAGACATATCATCTATATAACTTTTCACAAGCCTTGGTTTGCTCTGGTACACATGGGGAAAATATAATCGCATCATTCCACAAAGAGGCTCAAACCGCATCTGCATTTGTACTGCGGCAAGCATTGGAACTGAAATTTGACCGAGCTATATCAGTAACCATTCGTGACAGGAATGGTAATCGCCCCCGCTTAAAGCATGGATTTCACTATTCGTTTATGATCGCCAGGCCTGACCTTTTTGAGTTTGTTGATTACGATTTCACGCTCATAAAAAATGTTTACGACTGGTGCAGTAACATTGTTCATACTGGATATCAACCCTTAATTTGGCAGATGCCATTTGCCTACGAGCTTTGCTCCGGTATTTTCACATGGGGGCAGATGAATGTTAATGGAGGGCAAAGCATTCACGGTGGTGTGCGTGTTCGTGATGTTCCAGAAATGCAAATAGCATTCGCAGAGCATTTTGTGAATAGTTATGATCACGGCATGTGGTGTATTACCGCAGACAAGCCCGAAGCAGCAGATTTTACCGCTTATAATTGAATTTATTTGAAGCGCTTTTACAACTTTTGAAATCCAGAAAATATTAGGTAAGCGTTACTTTTTTCAACACAACGATGGTAGTTTTTTTCACCAACTTCGGCCAGAAGCAGCCGCTAGGTGGGGGCCGCTAGAGAAGCGGGGCCTATTCACCATGGTTCACTCTTTCAATTCTTCTAGTGGGTTGTCATTCGCCTTGGGCATCAGAAATGCGCTCGCGAAGCCTGTTCCAATGTGGCTTGAGCTGTTTCTTGATCGAGGAAGAGCCCATGATCCTGGCGGCCCGATAACCATAGGAGATGAAGTTTCTCCGGCCCAGATAGGAGTACCGCTTATACAGCTTCTTCAGGAACATCGAGCGAGGCAACCGCCCTCTGGCAATTCGCTTGGCGTTGACCTTATCCATGCATTTTCCTGCCAGCCAGATGCCTCTGTTTACACGGTCCTGATAGCGAGCTAGTGACGATGAGCGCAGGTAAATGTTGGCCCCATCAAAGATGAAGCCCAGATATTGTAGCGGTCGGTCGGTTCTCAATCCCCTGGCTGATCGTGTGAATTTGCAGGTCTCGGTCTTGGCAGTCTGGATTTCCAAGCCAATCTCATTGACGCGTAGGTCGACTAGGGCCTTGGCCTCTGCCTCCTTCTCCAGCGGCACGATCAGCAGCACATCATCGCAGTAGCGGTAGTAGGCACCGCCGCAGGATTCGACATAAGTGTGAATTTGCTCATCGAACCCCATCATGTAGACATTGGACAGCATAGCGCTGATGGGGGAGCCTTGAGGGATACCCTTTTTGCCCTGGTTGGTCTCGACCAGACCACAATCTCGAACCTGGGACCGGAACTCATGCGGCTCACAAATTCGCTTGCGGCCATGCTTGGGATTGTTCTTGGAGAGCCCCAGCGCTTCGTAGACTTGATCCCTATAGACGAACGAATATTTGGTCAGGGATCGATACACCGCGTAGTGATCGTTGGGCAAATGACTGGTGCCTAGCAGAGCCTGCCAGGCAATTTTCAGGTGCGCATGGTCTAGGTTGTCAAAGAAGCCTTTGATGTCGATGGCGATGACGCAGCAGGACTCCCGCGCCGCAACATCCAGGAAAGCGTCGAGAGCAAAATCGATATTGCTTTTTTTAAGCGCTCTGAACGCCAGAACCGCAGACGACCACGGTACCTTCGCCAGATGGTCCTCGTAGGCCTGGTTCAGCAGATCGCAGTAGTACGAATAAATATGGCTATCGACGTGTGCGGCATAGGAAATGGGCCTTTGCTTAGGGTCTTTTTTGACCACCTTCCCGATGCTTTTGTCGAAAAACACTTTCTGTGTTTGCGCGACATAGCGAATGAACGGGTAAAAGGCATGCTTAGCAACAGACTTAGGACTTGAGACTATCTCTAGTGCCGCTGACTGGTTGATCGGACGATCAAAGTGCAGATAGCCCCGAGACTTGTACCAATTTTCTGGCATCAGAATACATCCTTGTTTTGAGCCAACCGGCCAGGCTTAGGATGGCGGCAGTCCTCAAGCCGCCTGGCCGGATAAACCCAAATGTTCCTCACATTATCCAATCGGTCTCAGTCACCCAGTCCCGATTTCGCCGCGATTGCTAGGATCGACGTATAGTGTCAGCGTCACATTTGGAGTACCTATGAAGATAAGTATCCGAGGGCTGCTGGCCGCATTGCTGGTCACCCTGGGTAGTTACACCTGGGATGCCGCCTTGGGGCTTGACAGCTTGTGATGCACCTTCGGGTCTATACCAGAAGCGTAGGCAGGTTAGCATAAATCTGGCTGAATCAGCCACCATCCTTAATAGAGCTTATCAGAATCACTGCTGTGCCAGTTCCAGTAGCAGACATCCATTAAGGGCTATTACCAGTCGATTCTGTTGAAAAAGTCCCGCCGCGATTTTGCCCATGTAAAGAGATTGAGTGACGCCAGCACGCCGGTATCGAGCGAACTGCGCGACGCCCTGATGCGACTCATTGACGAGGGCGATGAACGAAGGGGCTGGCCTCAATCAAGTTGTAGCCACGGCCAACGTCCGACATGCCGAATGAGTTATTCAGCCGTGGTGTCGACGGCCATGACGGGCCGCCCCTGTGCGTCGGATACTCCACAGCTGCGAACGTTCCCAGTCGCGGCTCTCAGGCGGCGGGGCGCTCGAAGCTACCGAGGTAACGCTGCGTATTACCTGTGACGTACTCGTTCATCGTGCGGTTTATCAGGTTTTCAACATTAAGGATCTTGGCAGCATCCTCCGTAATGAATCCGAATGGGATAGGCACCGGATACAACGTCGGCAAAACCAAGTGATAAATCACGACTGCGCATTTTCCGTGAATGACCAACGCCTCAAGCGGTGCCAGTTGCTCTGACTCAACAAAGCCGCACAGAAGCAGTCTGGCATTGTTGCAGTCGGCTTTTGCGCGCTTGATCGCTGGCCAATCATCGCTGGCAGAAACAGGGATCAAAATCTTAGCGTTGAAAACCGGTTTTCCATCACTACCGCCCCCCTTGCTTTTTGTTTTTGAGAGTTCAGAAAATGCACTGCAAAGCTGAGCGTGCCTGGCCGAGCGCCCCCAGAGTTCATGTGAGGCCGGTGCCAGCCAGGATAGGCTAATCGGGGTGGCTTGCGGTTCACTCTGAAGCGCCTTCTGATGTTTGCGCAACACTGAGAAAACCCTATCCCAGTTTTGCTGCAACTGAAGAGATCCAAAAAGTCGCAGCCCGGAAGATTCTCTTACCCGCGCAACGGCACTGGCGCTGTGGTACAGGGCAGAAAGGTCCATACCGTTTGAAGACACAAAGTCGTAAGCATCCGAATCTCCCAGGATGTCGGCGAGCTGAAGAACCTGATCGAGGTTTGCTCTACCCAGCATGCGGCTCAACTGCTCCGTACGCTGACGCATATAGATCTCGTTTTCGCGTAGGCCTTCCTTCGCAACAAAGCGTACCTGCCGAGAGTCGGGATCAATGCTTACACGCTCTTCTATCTTCTCCCAGCCATCCCTTACTTTTTGAACGCCTGCGACCTTATAGAGCTCCGGCGGCCCCGCATCCTGCGTCTGCCCGCCCAGGTGACCAGCGCGATGGATGTCGTAAATCTGACGCATGAACGCACCGACGGCTTTCGCACCGGACTCGGAAAGCGTATCGCTTGGCGCCTGCAATTCCAGGCAACGTCTGGAGTCGGCATCTCCAAGGCTTCTTCCAAGGCAAGTGAACGCCAGGAGCTCAAACACAAACATCTGCTCGCGCTCTTCCTTACGCTTCACAATCGGTGACTCATGTTTGCCGGCAAACAAGCCCCGGCCTTTATCGGTCAGCTCTATTCGTCCATCAGGGCGAGTTTTAAGCTCCCCTGTTTGCAGAAAGGGTGTAATTGCAAAACTGAGCTCTTGAGCCGTAAACCCGAAATAATTGGCGATTTCAGCTGGCAGCAGCGCCGAAATCTTGAGCAGCCGCAGAAGAAATTCCGGTACGACTGGCAGTCCCCCTTTATCCACAAGAGTGTACTCAATACGGAACTGTTGCGCAGGCACCACGACGTCCAGCTCGAATAGAACAACTGGGTTAAGCTCCATCAGACAACCCTCCTGGCCGGCGTCACTGGTTTGATGCAATAATTGATCATGTCCTGTTTCATCTGGATAAAGCTGGCTACCTGACCCAATGGAAGCCTCGCGTTCCTGCCGCTCCACATTCTCAAACTGCCTACGATGACTAACCGCTCCATCGCGCGTGACATTGCGACGTTGATACGATTCGGGGTCGCCAAAAAGCCAGGTGATTGATCCGCTTTGGCCCGAGTCAGGGAGACGATGATGATGTTGTTTTCTTTGCCCTGATAACTGTCGACGGTCTCGATTTTTACCAGTTTGCGGAACTCCTCCGACCAGATTTTCTCGGCGAATCTCTTTCTCACTAGTTTTCGCTGATCGAGATACATGCAGATGACCCCGATTGGAGGCTCTTGCGACTCGGCCATCTCCATAGCCATGCCTGCGCAAAATTCGGTGTCCTCTGCGATTTCTTCCAACAACCGTATGATCGCATCCGCTTCTGCATTGTTAGACAGGCTCAGCGTGCCGCTGTCGTAGGCTTTCTTACCTAACTCGCTGGTGTCGATCCAAGTGACCACATGAGACAGGCACTCAGGAATCTTTTGTGAAAAATAGGCAGGACTTGGTCTGTAGCCGTTCTCAAGGTCGATGTCATAGAAGATCTCGTTAACCAGATCGCCAATCGCTGGGAGCATTCGATATTGCGTATTAAGCGTCGCCCGAGTGGCACGCCCATACTGGGATTGGAACACTCGCTCAAAGTCGCTGCGCATGACCTGCTGGAATTCAGCTGAGCTGGTGGTAACGCCTAGGGAACGGCCAATAGCTACCTTATGTTCTTCCTCATACGTAGGACGTAGTTGGTTGTGGTCGCCGACCAGTAGAACCCGAGAGCCCACCTGCATGGCGATCGCTAATTCACTCGGCGCCGATCGAGCAGCCTCGTCGATGATGACCCAATCAAAATGGGTTTCTGCAAGCTTGAGATGTTGTAGCCCGATCCCCACACAGGTACCGCAAACCAATGTTCTAGACCTCATCAGGAACTCATCATAATTGGCCCTGTTGCTCGACAGGCGCTCAACGTACTCATGAGAAAGTTGGATCAGGTCAAGGCAGTGTTTGAATTCCGGAGGCCGCACTCCATGAACCGTTTGTACGTGATCATAGATTCGCTCCAGCAATTCTTGGGGTTTACTTTCGCCCTCACCCAGCTCGCCAAGAAACAATCTGGCATTTAGATTCAGCTCGCCCATAAGAGAGGACTTCAGCGCTTGCAAAGCCACTCGTTCTGATCCGTCTCCCTGAGCGCGCAAAATTTCCTCGTCCAGCTTTTTCAGCGATCGGACCAAGTGAAACACTCGCTGATTCACATCGACCATCGTCTGGACAAAAGCCTTACTCAAACCCAGCGACGAAGCCATGAAACCCACGCGCTCCTTAAGTTCAGCGCTAAACCCATTTTTCTGGCGGTCGACGATATTGCGAGAGTAAACGTCCAATAGCTCCTCAGAGACAACCTGGTCACGGTTACTGAAGCGCACAACGTTCAGCTCGGTGTCCAATCGACGGCAGTGCGCGCGGATCCGTTCTGCTGCAGTATTGACAGCTTCATGAGACTGGCTGACAAGGAGGATATTTCGCACCCCGACCTTGTTGATCAGATAATGGATGAAGGCCGCGATAAACTCTGTCTTACCTGTCCCTGGAGGTCCCTGTAAAAGGCCCACGGGGCCTGTAGTGATAAGTTGCGTAAATGCGGCTCGCTGGGCCTCGTTCAGTCCGACGACCGTGCCACTAGCAGTGGCGCGTTCGTACACTGCAAAGTCTGCATCGGTGGGCTCTTCAGCATACCGCCTTGGTACCAGTTTGCATTTTTCGTCGAAGTAATCCATCAAATCAGGCAGCACTGACTGCCGGTTCAAAATCCGCTCCATCGCACCACGACGACGCGTCATTGATGTCTTGTTTTGCCGGCTTTGCAGAAACAATTGGGAGTCAGCCTGCACGCGTTTCGAACGACTGGAGGCGAGCACGTAGACTGCATCACGCACGCTCATACCCAGGTTGATCTCACCGATATCAATATCCTTCTGCCCGTCTCTGAGGATCAGTCGGATGTTGTCTCCCGCCTCAAAACCCTCAAGGGCCTTCGCATCCATGGCGTAGGGAATCAAAAGTCCTACGCCATCCTTGTGGAAGTGTGGTTCTTCGGAAACACGGAAAGAGGGCTGGGCCTCAAGTTCGGTAGAGGTGATAGTTTTCCATATCTGACTGACAGGGAAACTCCGCACTTTCACAGCTTCTAGCTGCGCCTCATCTACGGCCAGCCCGTTGTCCTCGTCCTCACCGGTAATCGAGTCCCCAACGCCTTCACCTTCCTCAATCGCCGCTTGCTTACGCACTTCCGCGTCATGTACCTGTGCAGCGAGGCTTAAAAATGCCTCGTCTTTGGCTAGAAGCTTGGTTAGCTCATAAACATTAACGCTGGTACCGCCCGAAACACTGAACCGCGCCTCTATGTGGTGGCTTGCCTGACGCGCCAGGTAGGCCGGAACTCGCATCTCCTGAATGGCCCTGAACGCATTTACAAACTGCTTGGAAGCAGGATTAAACTCCGTCAATAACTGCCCGCCGATACCTGCGAACGTAACCTCCAGGGCCTTGGTGGGAGCTCTTTGGTAGGGCTTCACAACAACAGATATTTTCCCGTTGTCAGGCAGAATCTCAAATGCCTCTCCACTTCTGTTTCGTAGGACGACAGAAACGGTTTCAATCGTTTTTGCAGGAGTGAAAGCGGCTTCTAGAGCATCCTTGAAGCGCTCCAGGGAAAGAAAGCCGGATTCCGTGTCCATCTCATGCGCGACAGCGGCTCTCAGAGCGGAAACATCATTCTGCGACGGCGATTCCCAATCCATGTCCAGGAGCTCAAACACCATTCGCATTACAGCAAAGTTGTCTCGCTCTGCTGGGGTGCAGTTTTCCAATACGGGGCTGTAGCGAGTATTGATCGGTGACGCGCCTGACGCCGAGAAATCCGGACAGTCGAGTAGGTAAACCTGAGTGTTTTCAGAAGTGGAACCAACATTGACTTTGACGTTGTGTGGATGCAGATCCCCGTGACTCAATTGCTGGCCATGTAACCCGTCAACTGCCTCGATGAGCCCATGGGCGACGACAATACGGGTTTCAATCGACAACTCCTTCAGCTCATCCCAGTGCTCACCATCGACATGTTCCTGAGCCAAAAATGGGTTACCACTGCGGTCATAGCCAAAGTGTTCAATTTTTGGCAGAAAGGCGAAACCGCTGCCTTTCAACTGCTCCAGGACTTCAAAGAAAGCCATCAACATCGGCCCTTGGCCATCCTTGGGGGCCCGGGCATTGATCGACGGCCATGATTTCACGACCAGGGGGCCGGATCGATAAATCAATTTCTCAGCCGTGTCGGCGATAGGGTCATAGTCCTCACGGTAAGCGGAGCTCAGCCTTAGATCAGTAGAAAAAACGTCCAAGCGCCGGTTATCAAACTCAAAACTGGCAGAGTTGTCCGGCGTAGACTCGCTCAAAGCCTGCTGAAATGCGCTGGCGTGATCGAATCGTTCCTTTGGATCATTCCGCAACGCTTGTACAAGTACCTTGGCAGGCCACTCCTCTGACGACTCAACCTCAGCTTGAACACCTGCTACGTAGGCGACGTCGAGCTTCAGAGGCATTGGACGGGCCTGAAGCAGATGCCAACCCATCAGCCCGAGCGCGAAGACATCGCGACGAAATGGCGTACTGCCTTCCATCGCGGTGTCCTGGTCTTCAGGGAGCGCGATAGCACCGATGCTCAGCAGGGTACGCAAATCGCCGAGAGTACCGACAGGCTGGTAATAGGCGCTGATGAAGTTGGAAAGAGCGATCGATGACGATGGAGAGAACCACACACTGTGGTCACCCAAGTCACGGTGAGCGATGTTAAATCCGTGCAGTCCGGCAAATTGGGCCAGAAGGGTTTTAAAAAGCCGGACGCGCTCAAGCGCAGGCATCCGCTCCACAAAGCGGTTGATAAACTCGTTTAGGCGGTAATGTCCGTCCGGCATTTCAAGCAATTCTGCATATTGCTCGGTGACACTATCTGGGCTGGCATTACGCTTGGGACGCGCACAACGATGCATCAACTCCTGATCGCGCAGACGGAGGTAGACCATGACATCCCTCTCGCGCGAGAGGACTCGGTACCGTCCTTCAGCCGTTCGAGCACGGGTGTCATCGAGCTTCGAAAAGTCCCAGAGCCGGACCATCGCACGGTCATCCTTGTTATGGATATTGACCGCGTCGTACTCTCGATAGACTTCTGTAGGGTGTGTGAACACCGCTTGCGACTGAGCCCGGTAGTCATCGACAACAAGCTCTTTGGGCTTGACCGTGCCTTCATTGATGATGCCATCGAAGAAGCCGAAATGCTCATTTAAGCCGATGTTCGGGCGCGCGTTGAATCGGTCTTTGAACCGTTTAGGGTCGGCCATTTCCAGAAAGTCGTCCAGCAGCATGACATGCTGCATCTCGACCTCAGGAAGATTCAAGGTGCATTTGCCGGTGAGCACAATGCAGAAATCGATCCAGGGCTCTTTCCCGTTAGGCAGCTGAGACTTCAGCCCCTTAATTCGTTTCCTCAGCTCAAAGGTTTTCCGGCGGGTTTTGTCTACCGGCGAGACTTCTGTTTCCTTCCCGTCTTGGTGCCATTTACCCCCGTGGCTGGTGATCTCGCCGCGCCAGTGCTTAAGCTCGACAACAAGAACGAGGCTATGGGTGACGATTACAAGATCGAATTCCCCATCTGAGCCACGAGAGTTCGCAAAACGAAAGCCTGCGTAGCCGCGCCAAGGCCATACGCCATTGCCTGCCTCAGATTTCTTCAATTGCTTCAGAACGTCAAACGACTTCCCTTTCGTGGATCCTACCCCCTGTTCCGGAGGAAGCTCTTTGGGCCCGAATGCTTTGGCCATCTTGTCGATAGCATCGATCTCAAAAGAAAGGAGACCTCCTTCCCAGTAGCGTACGTCCATGTAATCACCGAAACGTTTTCATAGTGGAGTCAATCTGCCATACATTAATGTAAATGATGGCGTATTGAAATCCAAGATTGGATAATTTGGCGATTTAGGATACGTTCTAAGATCCCCCGATTCACAGTGTTCGCTATCTAGGACTCAACGCATTCGGCTTTGTCTGACTCGCGAACAGTCGGTGTACGGAACTAGTACGCAGTAGGTGAACTTAGGGGCATCGGATACAGAGCAGCACGATCAGCTGTACAGACCCTCAGCTAAACGAATAAGCATCTGCTCTATCTGATATGCTCCTGGGCAGCTCCAAAGCAGCTCCCTAGGGCTCCTGCCATTGAGCTGCGTTTTCGGCTTGGAAAGCCACCTTCTGGCCTTCTCATGATCGCCAAAGATTGCCTCCGACATTGCAATAATATGCACTATTCGGAACAACCGATCGCTTTCATCTGGACTCAAACTAGGGTTCTCCTTCCCTCGCACTAATAGCGTCTTACCGGAGATCACCCCCTCCTGCTCAGCCGGGAGAATTATTCCTCGCTCACACAGAGCGTGCATACACGCGATGGAGAAACCCGCCTCAATCAGCGAGTGAATGGCATGCTCCGAAGCGGCAACTGGTATCTGTAGATATGCCTCTAAAGCCTGGCGGTAGGCTCTGTGAGTCTCTTCTCGTAAAGCCACGCCCAATGACCAGGAACATGCCGGAACGCTCGCTAACACCCGCAGCTCAGCAACGCCGTCGACAACCTCAATATTCATACTATCACCGACGGCCAAGCCAGCGCGCCGCAGCAGCTCCGCCGGAAGATGAATGTACACCTCACCACTTTCGTCCGTTGCATAGCGGCATTTGACCGTGAAACGCTCGCGCTCACTCATGATGGTTTGTCCTCGCGTCGTGTGGAGGTGACATCATTATGCTCTCGCCATGCCCCGGACGCACGGTAGCACCGACCAGCACGTCCTGGCCAGACGCAGTGGAAGTCTGGTTTGCACGACTGGAAAGAGTAGCGCTGTAGCAGGCACCTCCACCCGAGTCGTCGACCTGAAAGCAGTTATCAGCCAATTTGTCGAGGCTCATAACGAGCATTCAGCCAAGCCGTTCAAGTAGAATAAACGGCAGAGACCTTATTAGTTCAGCGCATAAGACGAAGCTAAGCCTAATAGAAGATAAACTATTGGATTAACCGCCCAGGCCACTTTGAGAAGATGACAGCTGCGTCAAAATTCAGGTTTCAGCACGACACAAATAGCTTAGTCATAATTTCCATAAAGCCAGGAGACAGCACAACAACTCCCGCATCGTCAACAACACCGCCCCCCACGAGCTGCCAGCCATTTTCTTCGAATCGCTCAGGGCTCAGGTTTTTTTTCAATAGCTCCAGTTCCAGTGTCGTCAGTGGCGGCAAAGACGCCGGCATGAATGGGGTCGCTGCACTGGATTGCGCTGTATCATCAGGCGGGCTGATTGACAGCGCCTTAAAGGCAGACCGGAGCTGATCATTCTGGGCTTTGTAGAGCTTGTTCTCGGCAACGACCTGACGGAACATGGCTCGCGCTGCTGGGTCAGACAAGGATTCCACGGCAGCCTCAAGCTGTGAGCGACTCTGAATTAGCCGAGCGCATCCCCGCGCACCTGCGCATACTGCAAATGCTTCTATAACCTGCCGAAAGTCCCGGCCACCTTCATTCCGCAGAGACTGTGTTTTGGGGCCGCCGGCCTGGGTAAGCTTGCGCCCAACTTCGGCCACTCCATAGTCTCGCCCCCCCTCCTGCCACAGATCTTCCAAAACCTGCCACAACAAATCTAAGTTCTTGCGCTTGTTCTCACGAACCGCTTCACGTTTCAGTGACTGGACTAAGCACAGCGCATCTGCAAATTGCGCTTCAGGTAATCTAGGTAACGTAGTCATTCAGCATTTCCTTCAACAATTACCGGTGTCCCTAGCGAAAACATGGCGCCATCCGATTCTGGAGATCGCCATAGCGGAACAATGCACTCCAATTTACGACTCATTTCAGCCTCGACACCCAACCGCCGTAATGTCTCTTTTCCTGCCATCAACGCATTAGTGGAATCCCGTCCAAGTCTGGCATACATGAAGGCCGCCATCTGATTGCCGGCCTCCAGTGCCGCCTGCTCGTCCAGATCAACAAATACGGGACTGAGCCCGTTACGCTTGAGCATGGCATCGAAGGCACGCATGCGTTTTAGATTGGGCGTTGTAGCATCAATGCCTTCAAAGAAAACGGCGGATTGACAAATACGGTCTACCTGCTCGAACTCTGAAGCCTGCTCCAGAACCGCTTCGACATTGGACAATCCCCCGACAGCGACCAGCGCATATTGCTGGTTGCCCAGCACAGGTTGTTCCTTGCTTGTCCGAACAATGTGTAAGCATTGTTGAATCAAGCGATAAGTTGCATGCCAGGAGTGAGCTAGATTATCGACCTCGTTGGTTCGCTGATCGAAGTGGCTGGCAGCAACAGACAGCTGATGAACTTCCTGCTTTGTGATTGCAGTACCTCTGCCATACTTTACCACGCTGACAGCCTCCAGCGCCTCAAACTTTTCTTTAGCTACCTGGTATCGCTCACTCGCTTCTTTCAGCTTGTAGCCAACATTATCAAAGTAAGCCTGCAACCCAAGTAAGAATGCTGGACCGGTAATAAAAAATCGACAACGTACGCAATTGGTGGCAGCACCTGGTACAGGGCCCCATTTTTGATAAGCCTTTGTATCGACAATAGCTTCACCGCCTTCGTGACATCGATTGCACCCAACAGGGCAAATCCCGTGGTCCCGGATGACCCAGGATGTTGCAGAACTGGTCGTCATGGCGTCCAAGGCGGTCGTCGAGGTGTACGCAACGGCACTGATCAAAGTTTCCCGGGTCCGATTGGCCAACCACGCTTGCCAGTTCATTTGTTCCTGGCTATGTAACTTAAGTTCAGCCGCATTGAGTTGCTCACAAATATGGGTGGGCGAAAACTTCATGTAGTAAATCGTCATTATGACGCTGGCGTGACCCACAACCTTCATGAGCACTTCAGGGGGGACTCCTCCAGATTCGGCCAGGGCCGTAATCAGGGTTACTCGCAAAGAGTGCAAATCATAAACGGGCCTGCTCGCCGAAGTTTTGTCGACAAGCACAATCGACGATCCATCCGGCATCAATTCGCCGGCTGCCGCTAGTCGACGCTCAAGCTCCAAGTTTAAGTTACGCCACAGCGTATTCAATCGGGCATCGGTCACGGGTTGGTCGCGACGCGGCAGACAAGGTTCTCGAAAAAGGAAGCAATTACTGCCTTTGGCCGCCAATGAATCAGTCGTATATCGCGTAGAGATACTGCCATCTTTGATGTCTTGCCACCGCGTCGGGGCATTTATAGGGTTGTACTTCTTCTGCCATTCCCGCAAAGTCGTAAGAAGTTGAATTACTTCGGCATGCTGCCAGGGCATGATGTAGCCAGCCTCAGCACTGGCTTTATTTTGATCCGCTGTTTTGTTGGTGTTAAACCGAAGGAACACAAACTCCTGCCCATCCTTATCTCGGTGCCGGGCAAATACCCCCTTGGCTACAGAACTTTTACCAGTGGGTGCCAAGTGCCCTGTGTTCTTTAGCCAGCTATTGGAGGCTAGGTCATACTCATCGGTATCCGCCTCACCGCTATCGAGCATACGAATCTGAAACGTACGGGCGGGTAACAGCAGTTTCACAAGTAGCGCAATGGCTCGGACGGGGGACCACACATCTTCGTAAAGACCCGTATCAGGATTATACCACCTAAAGGTGTCCCCGCCATGGCCGTTCCAACGAGCTTCTCCGAATTTTCGGGCCCAAGCGAAATCGTCAGCGACCAAAATATCGTGAAGCATCCGTACAAAGCGCGTGGGCATGGCTTCCCGATGTGTTTCGGCAACCCGACTTGGTCGTGATCGCACTTCAATCGGGTTATAAAATCCAGGCAAACGCACCTTGTACCCGTAGTCATCTTCGGAGACACAGCGTGTCTCCAATATGTAGTCGAAAAAGGAGTAAAAAGACGACTCACGGCCTTCATTAGCAAGCCGAAACAAAGCCGGAGCCACATAGTCTCGATGCAGATATTTTTCTGGAACACGAGTTACCTCAGCGTTATCCACTAAGAAATCGAAAAATTTGTTGAGCGGCACCCGATAGCTGGCGGGATTCGATGAAATAGTCGCCATAAATTCGGATGCAAGTAAAACCCACTCAGCCAAGGTAACGTCTTTTTTCAGTGCCCATTGAAACTTGTCATCGCCCCGAACTGGCATACGGCCGAATGAGCCGTAATCTTTCAACACATGGACGACTGTGGAACCGTATTTCAGATACTGAAGCGAAATGACGTCTAGCACGATGCGTGATCGCATTTTTACGTCGAGCACTGCGTCAAAGTAATCCCCAGCCACCTCGGGTGTAAAGTCGCCAATATCACGAGCACCCGCCGATGCCATCGCTAAAGTCATAACACCACGGACTCGTAAACAGCTGCTTTCTTCATTGGTCTCCAGGCCGGCCAGGCTATCTAACATTTCTTGCCGATCAGGTTCCCAACCCCACTTTTTTGTAATTTTGAAGGCCTTTGTGTGCTCATTCGGCAGCAATGGCCATGCCAACAAATCAAAGTGCCATAGCTTGAGAAGCACCTCTCGGACATGCACAACATCATGCGGATTGGGCTTTCGATCCAAATACGAAAGCAGCTTATGCACAAGCGCCATGAGCTGAACCGGCATATCAATATCAGATAGATCTGCTAAGTTTTTCCGGAGGGCCTGGGTGTGGCGAGATTTTGTGGGCGTGTCTCGGATGTGCTGCTCAATGACGCTTGCACAGCAGCGCATTTGCTCAACAGAAAATGTTGGTGGAACGGCAAACTCGGCAGAAGTATTTACGTGGACGGTACGCCCGGAGAGATAGGATTGCGCGGTTCTGAACATAGAGACCTCAGTCATAATTACTTAAACGGAGGTAAGAGCAACGCATGGCTGTTAAATGGCAGGCCAGAAGCAGCCAGCTTTGGCGTAGCTGTCTTGATGACTTCCCATACGTCTGCAGAGCTTGCCTGGGTGTAAACATCTTGAGAAAGAGGTGACACATGGTGCATGGCGACCTGAATTTCTTTCGTAGAAAGCTCTCCTTTCTTTAGCCGCTGACCATATGCGTGCCGATGACCGTGGGGGGAGGTTCCCAGCTCCTTGACCGGCTCCAGCCCAATGCGTCTAACAGCACTCGAATGGCTTTTGCTGAAGCTTCCCACTCCAACGGGCTCTCCGTCCTGCGTAACAAAAAGATATGGGTGGTTCAACGAAAAAGGCCGCACCTGCTGGATGTACGTACGATACAACGACAGAAACAGCTCTCCGATTGACTGAGGAAACCAGAACACTTCAAAAGCATTGCGTGCTCGGTGGGTCAGCAGGGAGTTCTTCCAACCGGCATGCCCTTTTCCTGTCGTCTCAGTTAACGGTAGCCGATTGTATTTGACCTGCAAGTAGTCAGCTCTTGTGCTGCAAATGGTCCTTCCGGTCATGGGGTCCGGGTGTTCGTAGATGCCATCGGATGGATGATGAACCAGAACCCGGGCAGCTTTGGGATTGGATGGGTCAATAAAAACATCATCCACCCAGAGGTGCATAGGCTCACTGACGCGCAACCCACCGTAGTGCAGCAGGAGCGTTATAAGAATGTCCCGGATGTTCCACCGTAGCCAGGGTGGCTTTTGGGAATGGGCACCACTGCGCACAAAACCTTCAAACAATAGACGCTCGATATGGTCTTCAAGAAATGCCGGCGCGCCATCGGCGACTATTGGGACGTCTACCGGCAAGACCACAGTCCGCGCGGTCTTAGCCTTACCGGAGGCGGCCCCTCGACTTTTGGTATGGTTCAGCAGGGATGCTGCCTTTGACGTGTTCCAGCGGCGCCAGAAAGCAATTTGCTCGGCTACCGAGGCAGGTCGGCTAAAGGGATTTATAGCCACATTGTCGTAGCGCTGGTGAAGCCAATCACTTATCTCGCAGACTAAGCCCACCAGTCGATTGACTCGCTGCTGCTTACGGGCATGCCACCAAAGCCCCGTAGAATCATCGCCATCTCGAATCGTGCCGTAGAGAAGTGCATGAGCAAACGAATTGAATAGCCGGCTGCGATCCCCTACCTCAGCAAACTCACTAGCCTTCGCCGCTAGAAAATCGATGAAGAGCCCGATGGCCTGGGCGTAGGTTGCTTCGGTGGAGAAGTCGAGGTTTCTAGCCTGGAAATAATGGAAAAGTGGCCAGACGGGAGTCCCGCTGGCCACGATGAGATGAATGAGCTTCCCACTTCGCTCCGAATCAGCGACTACGAGGCAAAGGTGGGAATGTCCATGTAATGAACGCATGTAGTCAAGGCTATCCTTTCAATTGAACACCCGGCAGGAGTTCAATACCGATGTGATTAACCAATTCACGATAGGATATGGGCTTGGTAACCGCTGCATCATCCTTGTTTTCAACCCAGTAGGCCCAGGCACGCTGAGCATTCGGGTCATAAACCAATTTGAACAGATGCGTCGGCACCCAGACATGCCCACGACCAATCGTCTTGACCTGCCCCTCAAAAGCCGGACCAGTGAATACATAAACATCGCCTTGGGCCCGCATGACGTAATGGCGGGTCGCCGCTTCAACCCGACGCGCCCAAACCCCCCTGTTGTTTTCAGGTGCCTGCGGCACCATATTGGCCAAGGAGAAACTCTGGGCCATCGAACCGGGTGAAGGCATATCGGCCGCCGGAGACATGTGACCACGATCATAGCCAGAACCTCTGTAGTCATCCAGTGAAGCTCGCTCAGCCGAAGGAAGTCGCGCATCCTCATAGAACTTGTTTGTGCGTTCTTCGTCCTTCGCAGCGGCAAGTCGAGCACGATTGAGTCGTTCCACTGTATAGACCGGAGTCTTGCTCTCTCCTGAGCTCAACACTGCAAAAGAGTCAAAGCATATTTCGTGCAGCTTTGCCATGTTTAAAACTTGGGGAACAACCCTCCCTGGGAATTGATCGCGGCACGCATCAAAAGCCGCATGCGCCCCAACAGGAGCGAGTAGAAAGAAAGCCAGGAAAAGAGCGGAAATATTCTTCTTCATATTCACAACCATTAAAAGTATATAGTAATCGGGGTAATTTACATGGTGAGCAGAATAATCTCTTGACCATAAAGTCAAAAAAACAATAGAGAAAGACTCACCCTCGAGAAGAAAAAACAGCTATTAATCCTATATTAAGAGTATTAGTTAGGGGTGACGTTCCAGATCTTGCGGTTGTTGGTCGGGTCCTGCGGCACCATGTTCGACAAGGCGAACGATTGCGCCATGGCGTTCGGCGTCGGCGCATCG
Organism: Pseudomonas vanderleydeniana; assembly: GCF_014268755.2. Classification (NCBI taxonomy): domain Bacteria; kingdom Pseudomonadati; phylum Pseudomonadota; class Gammaproteobacteria; order Pseudomonadales; family Pseudomonadaceae; genus Pseudomonas; species Pseudomonas vanderleydeniana. Next base: position 4,064,910 of record NZ_CP077093.1, read on the forward strand.
GCCGCCGGGGCCTGGTGCCCACGATCGACCGCCGGGTGCTGGGCGCGGTAGTCGCTCAGCTCGGCGCGGCCGCCCTTGGGAATTCGCGGGTCCGGGTAGAACTGGTTGGTGCGCTCCTCACCCTTGGCGTCCTTGAGTTGCGCCGAATTCAGGCGCTCGACCACGACCAGTGGGGTCTTGCTGGTTTGCGAGTACAACACCGCGAAGGTATCGGAACACAGTGCCAACGGTTTCATGCTCGCCGGCACGCTGCCCAGGTTGATCGGCCGGGCGTTGGGGAACAGCTGCGCGCAGCCGTCGAACGAGGCCTGGCGCTGCTGGCTGGAATACAGGTCGAGGGCCGCGCCCTGGCTGATGGAGCCGGAACGATGGCCCTGCTTTTCGTGTTGCGCGGGTGGGTCGAGAAGATCCAGCACGCTGCGCGCCTGCACGGCGCCACTGGTCAACAACAAAAGGGCTGACAGACCGACTGCTAACTTGCCTGGTTTCATGCGTCGCTTCTTTACTCGGGAGGGTCGAAAAAAGTCCTACAAAGCCCTCCAGTGGTCTGTACGGTTAATTGGGATACGCAAATTCGAGTCCAAGGGTTTGCCAGGCAAGGCGCCATGACGAGTCGTAGCCGGGCTACGGCAAGGAATGGCAACGCAGCCTGGCTAAAACTTGGGCCGAAGTTGAGTATGCGAATTAGCCACACAGGCCACTGCTCAGGGCTCGGCGAGGCTTCTACCATCCACAGCGAACAAAGGACAAGAAAATACTTCCACGAGCGTAGGAATCAGCGAAAAGCTGGCAGACTGACAGTATTTAGCGAGGAAAACCCGACGATTTTCCGCGCTTATGGCGTTAAACTGCCGGCCCTTTGAAGCTGCCGACGTTACCCCGATGAATCCGCAAGCCCTGTCCACCCTTCACGACCACCTGCTCGACGCCCTGGCGAACCCGCCCGAGGAAACCCGCCGGCTGTTCCATGGCCGTGGCCGCTGCTGGCCGGGCCTGGAACAGGTGACCGTCGACTGGTTGCAGGGGCTGGTGCTGGTGTCGCTGTTCAAGGAGCCTTCGCCGGCGCAACTGGACGACCTCCAGCTGCGGCTGGAAAACCTGGTCCGCAGCGACGCCTGGGATCGCAGCGGCGCCCAGGCCCTGCTGCTGCAACACCGCTACCTGCCGCTGAGCCCGACCGAGTGGCTGCTGGGCGAGGCCGTGGAGCAATGGACGCTGGTCGAAGGGGGGCTCAAGTACCGCATCGACCTGGGTCGCAAACAGAACAATGGCCTGTTCCTGGACATGCGTTACGGCCGCGACTGGGTCCGTGCCAATGCTCGCGGCCAGCGCGTACTCAACCTGTTCGCCTACACCTGCGGCTTCTCGGTGGCGGCCATCGAGGGGGGGGCCGAGCGCGTGGTCAACCTGGACATGTCGCGCGCGGCCCTCAGCCGTGGCCGTGACAACCACCGGCTCAACGGCCACGACCTGGGCAAGGTGGCGTTCCTCGGCCACGACCTGTTCAAGTCCTGGGGCAAGGTGATCAATGGCGGCCCGTACGACCTGGTGATCATCGACCCGCCGTCGTTCCAGAAAGGCAGCTTCCTGCTGACCAAGGACTACCAGCGGGTATTGCGCCGCCTGCCGGAGCTGCTCGCGGCACAGGGCACGGTGCTGGCCTGCATGAACGACCCGTCGATCGGCCCGGACTTCCTCATCGAGGGCGTGACCCAGGAAGCGCCGGGCCTGCGCTTCGAGCAGCGGCTGGAGAACCCGCCGGAGTTTCCCGACAACGACGCCAACGGCGGCCTGAAGGCCCTGGTGTTCCGTCTACACACTAGCGCAGACTGAATGTCGGGCAGAACACGTTCTTGCCGGCCGCACACTACGTGGCGAGCGGGCTTGCCCGCGCTGGGCTGCGGAGCAGCCCTAAAACCAGTCGACTCGTAGTGCCAGGCACAGCGAGGTCATGGGGTTTGGGGCTGCTCCGCAGCCCAGCGCAGGCAAGCCTGCTCGCCACAACAGCCCTGTGCACCGCACAAGGTGTCGGCCACAATTGTGATAAGACACCACCATTGAACCTTTAAATCCGCCCCAACCGCGAGGCTGTCGTGTCCAGAGGCATCGTTCTATCCGTATCGGCGTCCTGCCTGTTCGCCATCATGTACTCCGATCGTTCCCACGCTCCGCGTGGGCATGCCTCTCGGGACGCTCAGCGTCCGCTCTTGTGACGCACAGCGTCACGGGCTGCATTCCCACGCAGAGCGTAGGAACGATCATGAACTGTCGACCACGATGACTACAAGAAAGCGCGACCCAAAACCTTAACCGATCGTTCCCACGCTCCGCGTGGGCATGCCTCTCGGGACGCTCAGCGTCCGCTCTTGTGACGCACAGCGTCACGGGCTGCATTCCCACGCCGAGCGTAGGAACGATCATGAATTGTCGACCACAATGACTACAAGAAAGCGCGACCCAAAAACCTTAACTGATCGTTCCCACGCTCCGCGTGGGAATGCCTCTCGGGACGCTCAGCGTCTGCTCTTGTGACGCACAGCGTCACGGGCTGCATTCCCACGCCGAGCGTAGGAACGATCATGAATTGTCGACCACAATGACTACAAGAAAGCGCGACCCAAAAACCTTAACTGATCGTTCCCACGCTCCGCGTGGGAATGCCTCTCGGGACGCTCAGCGTCCGCTCTTGTGGCGCACAGCGTCACGGGTTGCATTCCCATGCAGAGTGTGGGAACGATCATTCATCTATCTGCCCACCCGCGAGGCTGTTGTGTCCAGAGGCATCGTTTTATCGGTATCGGCGTCCTGCCTGTTCGCCGTCATGTATTTCTACACGTCCCTGCTTTCGCCCCTGAACGGCGAGGACATCTTCGGTTGGCGCATGCTCTTGACCGTCCCCTGCATGACCGTGTTCATGCTGATTTCCGGTGACTGGAAACGGGTTCCGACGATCATTGCCCGCATCATCAAGGAGCCCCTGCTGCTGCTCAAGCTGATCGCCTCCTCGGCCATGCTCGGCGTGCAGTTGTGGATCTTCCTCTGGGCGCCACTCAACGGCCACAGCCTGAACGTGTCCCTGGGCTACTTCCTGCTGCCGCTGACCATGGTGCTGACCGGCCGTATCGTCTACGGCGAAAAGCTCTCGCGACTGCAGGTGCTGGCCGCCCTGCTCGCCCTCGGCGGCGTGCTCAACGAGCTGTACCAGGTCGGCCGGGTGTCCTGGACCACCCTGGTGGTCGCGGCCGGCTACCCGGTGTACTTCGTGCTGCGCCGGCGGACCGGTACCGACAACCTTGGCGGCCTGTGGTTCGACATGACGCTGCTGCTGCCAGTGGCCTGGTGGTTCGTGCACAGCGGCGAACAGGGCTTCGCCGTGGTCGACCAGCGCCCGGCGCTCTATGCGCTGATTCCGGGGCTGGGGTTGATCAGCACCGCCGCCCTGATCTGCTACCTGCTGGCCAGCCGCATGCTGCCCTTCGGCCTGTTCGGCCTGCTCGGTTATGTCGAGCCGGTGCTGCTGGTGTTCGTCGCCCTGCTGCTGGGCGAAAGCATCGCCCCGGGCGAATGGCTGACCTACATCCCGATCTGGCTGGCGGTGCTGGTACTGGTGCTCGAAGGGGTCAAGCGGCTGCTGAGACAGCGCCGGGCGTAGCCACCACGATGCACCTGCCCGGCCCGGCGGACCTTGTGTTCCGACGCAGGGGCTTGTGGGGAGTCCGGGAGATGTCGGCAAGGCTTGCAGGCCTCTTCGCGGGCAAGCCACGCGCCTACGCGGCGGTATCGTGCACCAGACCGGTGTACATCCTGCTCCAGCAGGAGCAGGGCTTGCCCGCGAAGAGGCCTGCACCCGATCGTTGACCGATTGGGGTTAGTAGACTTCCCTGACCACGAAATGCTTCAGCTTGTAGTCGTTGCCCTGCCCCGTGGCCACATGGCTGACGATCTCCAGCAGCACATTGGCCGTTCTCGCCGTGAACGTGCCCTTGATGTTGACCCAGACCGTGGGGCTTACCACATTCACGGGACCGCCCAGCGTTATCCCATCGACTGTCGTCGACAGCCTCGGGACTGCCGGACTGGAATTGGCCCGTTGCACCTCGACATCAAACTCATACTGGTGCCCACGCTCCAGCGTGAAGGATTTGCCCAGGATGACCCCTGCCGATTTCTCGGTATAGGTGTAGTTCCACAGGAACCAATCACCCTTCTCGTTCCTGATCACCAGGTCACGCGGATCGACCGCTGCCGGTCCCTTGGCCCAACCATTCCAATTGAAGTTGATGAAATCGGTCAGGTCATGGAACGGCTTGCGCAAGGTGAGTGAAAGCGTTGGGAAGACAATCGCCTCGCTCTCACGGTCACCGCCATCGGCCGTCACCTTGCAGGTGAACGTCAACTTGCTGAAATCGCGCAACTGCGCCAACGGTGCACGGCGCAACAGGCGATGCAGGCCCGCACTCACGTCCTGTACCGTCACCCGCTCACCCACGATGACATCGATGGCACCCGGTGCGCCATTGTTCAACGTGCCCACTCCCCGCAGCCACACCCTCTGCCCCGGCAGAATGAACCACCAGCGCGGTACACGGATATCGGCATCCGCGGCAAAGGTGCGCAGATCCAGAACCCCCGCGGTCGCCTGCGCCACCACGGGTGTCGGCAACTGGGCGGGAAGCAGGATCTTCAGTTCGAGCGTGCGCGACGTGGCCTCCTTGCAGGCACTGGTCACCGTATAGCTGAGCGGCACGGTCCTGCCCATGCCGACAATCACCGCCTCGCGCGGCACATGGAAGTCGACATACCCGAGAACGGCGTTCCCGCGTTGCGCGACCATCGCCAGGCAATTGCCATCGGGGGCTTGCCAGCACAGCTCGATCGTCTGGCGAACACTCATCCGCTCGTACTCCACCCGTACCGTCACGCCCTCCTGCCCATTGGCAGGGTTCAAGACCCCACCCACCGCCTCGCGCACCGTGGGCTCGGGCAAATCCAGATCGGGCAGCGCCAGGTGCAGCGTCAGGGATGGAAACTCGACGGCCGTGGTTTCATCCACCTGCCCATCGAGGTTGGCCGCGAAGTGCACGTCGATCCGGCTACAATCGGCCAGTTGCATCAAGGCCTGGCGCGGTATGCTGGCGATCATGCCCTCGTCGACCCCGGTGGCGGGCAGCGGTTCACCCTCCAGCACACTGAGCACCTGTGGCGTACCGTCGTCCGCATGGCCTGTCACCCATAGCCAGCAGGCCTGGCCCTGGGCAATGAAGGGCCAGGGTTGCACCGTAGCCTGGGCATCGCCGTCGAAGGTGTTCAGGTCCAGCACACCCTCTGTCGCCTCGGTGACCTGGGGGGCTGGCAGCCCCTCAAGCGCCAGCACCTGTAGCGAGCGCTGCGGCGATTCAAGCGTTTGCCCCCGCCAGGTGACTTCGTAGCCCAGCAACACACTGCCGCCGAGGTTGGCCGCCACCGCCGAAGCGGGCACGACAAAATCGACGTAGCCTTCCAGGCTCCCCGGTTTGGGCGCCAGGGCGGGAGTCCCCGCGCCGGGAGCCCCCTGCCAGAACGGCTGGATCATCTGCCCGTCGTTCATGCCTTCATAAGCGACCCGCAGCGTCGCCCCCGCTTCGGCGTTGATCGGGTTGAGGACCGAATCCACCGCCTCCAGCACACTGGGCTCGATCAGTTCCGGAGCGTCCAGGTACAGCCGCACGCCAGCGACCGGAAAGCGTACCGCCGTGCCTTCATCGGCCGGTTCATGGCGGTTCACGGCGAAGTGCAGTTCGAACAGGCTGTCATCGCGCAACTGCTCCAGCTCATCGCGCGGCAGCGGCACCAACAGCTCCACCGGCGACGGCGAAGGTGGCGAATAGGGTTCGCCGCGCAGGACATCGAAACGGTAGGGCGAACCGTCCGGGCGTACGCCGGTCACGTGCAGCCACATCGGCTGGCCGGGTCGGGCGAAGGGCCATGCGGCCACCGAGCACTGCGGGTCGCCGTTGACCGTACCCAGGTCCAGCAGGCCATCGGGGGCCTCCACCACTTCGGGCGTCGGTAGAGCGGCACGGTCGAGCTTGAGGCTCAAGGACGGGAACAACCGGGGAATCCCGGCTTCGTTCTGCCCTCTGAACGCAACCCGGAAAACCCACAGCAACTGGCTGCCGGAGGGCACATCCGATAACAACTGCGTTGAGAAATGGCGTTCCCAGCCGCGCAACACATCCTCTTCGGTCAGGAGTTGCGCCACCACCGGATACAGAGTGAAACGACGCCCCTCGGGCGTCGTGACATGACAGTCCAGCCAGGCCCGATTCAGCCGGTTGATGAATGGCCAGCGCGGCACCCGGAACGTGAACTCATCACCTTGCAGGGCCGAGGTGTACAGAGTGCCCTCGACGACCTGCGGGACGACCGGTTCCGGCAGCGGCCTGGGCCAGGTAATGATCACCGTGGCGATGGGCGACGGCGTCACCTCTTCATCCCGTGTCACGTTGTAGAAAAACGCCACCACGCCATCGACCCAGTACCCCACGTAGTCATAGGGCACCAGGAACGTGAGGTGGCCATCGACACTGCCGTACTGCGGCGCAATCGGCGCAAACTCCTCGTCGGGGGGCAGCCCCGGCCAACAGAGCTGGATCAGGTCGGTGGCGCGCATATCGTCATAGCGCACCTCGACGGGCGTGCCCTCGGGCGCGACTACGGAAGGGTCGAGGCTGGAACCCTCGGCCTGCAACAGCGTGGGTTTGGCAAGGTCGAGGGCGGCCTGTTTGGTAGGGCTCATCAGGAAGACTCCTGCGCGAACGATGGATGAGTAGGCACTGCCCGAAAACGCCTGAGCATCGTTATGCCCCAACCGGCGCGTGCTGCCTACTGTCAGAAATGACAGTTCGTGCCGCCCAACCGATAGATGGCAGGCGCAAGGCCCTACGACCCACACCGCCAGGTCGCGCAAGGCGCAGCGCACTTGCGCCCATCGCACAACGATCGATACGACCGACAGCCACGCTGCACTTGCCTAGGCTCTGTCCCTCCCATCCTCAGTGCCGAGCCCAGTAACATGCCCGAGACTTCCGTTCAACAAACTGCGCAACACACAGCCAGCACCTCCGGCCCCGTGTCCGAACATGAGCCGGTGCATCAGCTCAGCGTCACCGTGAAGGTGGCCGATGACTACTACGCGGGGACGGACGACCGGATTCTGATTTCCCTGAACTCGCCAAGCCGGGCGGTCCAGCTCTTCGATGGACCGACCCGCGGCCAGAGCAAGACCCTCGAGATCGACATCACCGACATGTTCGGTAGTTCCCCGATCTGCCTGAGCGACCTGAGCGAGGTCTATCTGTACCAGGAGCCCGCCCCTCATCCGCTGTCCAGCGACGCCTGGAAGCTCGAATCGATCATCCTCACCGTCAACGGGCACTACACCAATGATTCCCTGGGCCACATCAACCGCTGGCTGGACGTTCCCAGCCCGGTGGTCCATCCGGTCTGGAGCGGCAGCATCGCCCCCTGCGCCTGGCGCGACACCCGGCACGCCCCCGCCCACTACGGCGACACCACCTACCCGGTCACCTGGCTGCCCTACATCGCCGACCTCAAGTCCTGGCGCAACTACGACCCGGCGACCATCGACGGGGTCGGGCAACTGGTGGGCATGCGCAACGGCCAACTGATCGGCCAGCAACTCAAGGATCGTCACTGCGAAACCCTGGTCCCCAACGGCGAGCACGACAGCTACACCTGGGTCTTCACCCCCGAGGGCGCGATCATCTATCGACTCTGGCAACACCGACAGACCGCGGACTACGTCCGGCACAGCCAACTGGGCAGCGGCAAACCGGTGGTCTGCGCCGGGGAGTTCCGGATCGAGCGAACCCGGAGCGGCAGTGGCATGGTGGACATGATTGCGATGGTCAACGACGCCTCGGGTCACTACAAACCCGATGGAGGAGCGTGCCTGGCGCCGGTGGAGCGGAAGTTGCGGGCCCTGGGCATACCGACGCAGCACATCAGCTGGTCGACAAGAAACAAGGGCTGACCACTCGTCGCCACTGTCATTTCTGACAGGTTCTTTCTACCCCTACGCGCAGTTCAATAACCCGTACGGCTTGCCTAACGGGTTTTCGGGTCGGTTCCCAGCATGCGATCACACAGGATCTCGCCATGAACGATCTCGTCCCCAGCCTGCGCTTTCCGGCCCCGACCTTCGAGCGTGACCCCACGCCCGAACGACGCCCCTTCAGCGACCTGGCCATCGAGGTCTACGGCCAGCGCCCGGTGATCGGTGCCGACCTCGGCATCAACAAGGGCGCTCTCGACACCTATTACCCCCACGGCCTGCTGTGCTTCCTGCTGCCCTACCTGGAGCAGGAAGAAGATGACTTCGTCGAACTGTTCTGCGGCAACGACGAGTTCCCCGTGGCGTTCACCCACGTCACTGCCTCCCAGGCCTTGAGCGGCGAGCGCATCCCCCTGTTCATTCCCCATGCCCGCCTGCCCGACGGGGTGATCCAACCCGTGTTCTTTCGCCTGACCCGTGTCAACGGCGGCAATCAGGAGGAAACCCGGCGCCAAAGCCTGATGGTCGACACCATTGCTCCCGCCGGCCCCTACGATCCGGTTCCCAGCACACCCTGGCATGAAGGCATGGCCCCGCCATTGCCACCGCCGTTCATCATCGACTACGGCGTCGACCGCGACAGCGCCGAGCGTGGGGTACCGGTGACCATCGAGCCCTACCCGCTGGACGAATCGGCCCCGCACAGCTGGCGCATGGCCGAACATGACCGTATCCGCCTGTTCATCGGCGGCGTGCTGGTCGAGCCCGTGCACCGGGTCACCTGGGATGAGGCCAACAATCGGCTACCCCTGACCATGACCCTCTACTACGAAACCTGGCTCAAGGTCGGCGACGGCCAGAAGGTGCTCGAATACGAAGCCATCGACCAATGCGGCAACTACTCGGTCAAGTGGTCGCCGCAGACCGTGCTCAAGGTCAATATCGGCAACGACACCCGACCCCGCCTGGCCTATGCCTACATCGACGAATCCCACCTGGGCGATGAGTTCGACACCCTCGACTACGATGAGCTGGGCGAGGACAACGACGCCACCATCGTGGTCACCCAGGTTCGCCAGGGTTATGAGCGAGGGGACGCCTTGCGGATCACCTTCGAAGGTCGTACGGCAGACAACGCCGTCGTGCGCGAGGTGATCGACTACCCGATTCCCGACGAAGAGATTGGCCGCAACACCCGCCTGCCCCTGCGCAACGAGATCGTCCGCGAACTGGTCGGCGGCACGGCGGTGCTCAGCTACGAGCGCATTCGTGGCGGCGAGGAACCGCAGCCGTCGGAAGTGACCCGCCTGGCTATCGTCGGCAGCCTCACCAGCCGCCTGACCCAACCCCTGGTGCTGGAGGCTGTAGGCGATTTTCTCGATCCCACCACCTTGGAGATTACCGTCGAGATCCCCGCCTACACCGGACAGAACTTCACGGACCGCGTCGACCTTTATCTGCTGGGCACCAAGGCCAATGACGAACTGGAGTTCTGGCACTTCTTCACCATGGCCGGTAGCAACAAGGAGCCGGTGTACTTCTATCTCAAGGCGGGGCGGGACCTGGACATCACCAGCCTCAACGGCGGTACGCTGCAACTGCACTACCAGGTCAGCAATGCCGAGGGCGTGCGTGAATCCCGGCACACCCTGCTCCAGGTCGGCGAGGCCTCCGCCACCCTGCCGGTGCCCAAGGTCCCCGAAGCCATCGGCGGCGTACTCGACCCGGAAGACGCAATACGTGGCGTGCGTGTCGTGGTACCCAAGGAAGCCAACCTGCAGTTGGACGACCGGCTCAGCGTCTACTGGCGTGGCAGCAAGCCGGGGGGCAGCTTCAGCTACCGTCAGGTCGACGTGAATGGCTGGCTCAACACCGATATTCCCTTCCCCATCGATCGCCAATACGTGGATGCCAACCGTGGTGGTTCGGTCAAGGCCTCCTACCTCGTCGAGCGCGACCGCAATACCGTGTTCTATTCACACGTACTGTCGTTGAGGATCGGACAAACGCTGGACCTGCGCCCGCCCGAAGTGCTGGAAGCCAGCGCACCCGGTGACCTGCTCAACCCGATCAACGCCCAGAACGTGGCCACTATCCGGGTACGTTACGAGGACATGAGGAACTCCGATAACATAAAGGTCTATTGGGACGGTGCACCCGGTGACACCGGCAGCCCGGCCATTGCTCCCAAGCCGGGCAACAGCGCCCAGGGGTATGTCGACTTCGCGGTGACCGGCCGCACCGTCGCGGCGAACATCGGACGGTTCGTCACCCTGCGCTACGAAGTCACTCGCGATGAAATAACGCTACCCTCCCAGTCGCGCCAACTGCGCGTGCTGAGTTTCGCCGAGATTCCCGGAGGCAACCCACTGCCCTCCCTGCAGATCGAAGAAGCGCAGAACAGCCGGATCGATGTCAACGGCAGCGTGACATTCCGCGTCAACGAATGGCCGTTCTTCCGCCAGGGTGAACGGGTATGGTTGACGCTGGAAAGCGGCAGTTCGACGCTACGCATCTGGACCGGGCACCAGGTCACGGCCACCGAATTCCAGCAGAAGTACCTGCGCCATGTCATCACCGGCACACCCGCCTCCGCTGACTGGTTGAAGTCCCTCGCGGATGGCAGCCCGTTACGCGTGGTGTTCAAGGTAGCCTTCGGTGGGGGCGCCAGCGAGGTCGATGCCCAATCCTTCCCATCACTCAATCTCAACGTGCTCAACCAACCGGCGCCTGTCGAACTCCCCCCTCCCAGCGTGCTGGAAGCTACCGCACCCGGTAACCTGCTCAACCCGATGAATGCCCGGCAGCAGGCCACCGTGCGAGTGCGCTACGACATGCGCGATACCGACAGCATCAAGGTCTACTGGGAAGGCGTGGCAGGCAGCAGCGGCAGTCCGAGCATTGCCCCCAAGCCCGGCAATGCCAGCCTGGGCCATGTCGACTTCACGGTACCCGGCCTCGCCGTGGGTACCAACATCGGCCGCACCGTGAACGTACGCTACGAGGTTACCCGCGACGGCGTGACCCGCCCCTCCGACAGCTCGCTGTCGCTGCGCGTGCTGAGCTTCGCCGAGATTCCCGGGGGCAATCCGCTGCCCGCCCTGCAGATCGAAGAGGCCCGCAACGGCATCATCGATGTGAATGGCAGCGTGACCTTTCGGGTCAACGAGTGGCCGTTCTTTCGGGAAGGCGACTACGTGTGGCTGATACTGGAAAGCGGCAGCTCGACATTGCGTATCTGGAACGGCTCCAGGATCAATGCCACCGAGTTCCAGCAGAAGTACCTGCGCCGGGTCATCACCGGCACCCAGGCGCACGCGGCCTGGCTGCGTGCCCTCCCCGATGGCAGCTCGCTGAACGTGGTCTTCAAGGTGGTGTTGGGTGGCGGCAACCAGGAAGCCAATGCCCAGGTCTTCAACCCACTGCGCCTCAACGTGCTCAACCAGACCGACCCGATCTTTGCCCTCGAAGAGAAATTCGATGGCATGGCCAACCAGTTCATCACCCGAGGAGAAACGCTCGACATCAGCCGCAGCATGGCAATCCAACTGCTGGAAAGCACGGACAGAAACAGGACATGCGGAGTGTATACCTACGACTATCCCGTTCCCGATTTTCTGGAAGGCCCGGCGCTGGTGGTCAACTACAACCTGCCCCAGGCGTCGAAAAACGACCAGAGAGTCAAACTGACCTTCAAGGCCACCTACCGCAAGGTGAGCTTCACCTGCAGCCAACGAAACCAGGCACTCACCGTTCGTTTCCTCGGTACGGGCGACACGCTCCTGGAGAGCAAGACCCTGACCAAGCCCGCCAGCGGTTTCGTCAACGATCTCATCGAATTCACCGCCACGCCAGGCGCACCGATCAACCATGTCGAGATCCTGAGCGACGAATACCTCTTCTTCGACTTCTTCAAGTTCTACCGATGAACCACAGGCTGTGCTCGATAACCCTGATGAAACGATCGAAACCTGCGAAAGGTTTCAAGGACATAAAAATGACAAGCCCAACTGGACTGTTTTCAGGCAAGACAATGATCCTGCCGCTCTTTGCACTACTGGCGGCATGTGTCCAATCACCTTCAACCCCAAACGCGGATGACACGTGCAGACAGGTCGGCTGGTTCAAGTCCTCCACAAGATGTGGTGTTTATTATTACTGCCAGCTCTTCAACGGTGATTACCTGCAATACCAATACCGGTGCAAGAACAACCAGGATGTCAGAGGACGCCCCGGTGCGCCCATCAATGGCGAGAGCGATTGCGGCCCTGACTTTTGTCCAGGCAAGGATGCGCCAGTACCGCGCAAACCCGGTGACCCACTGCCTCCCCAGCAACCCCTGGTGCCTTGACATCGTCCTGTGACACGCTGCCAAGCCGTACTCACGGGCCAGGTACCCTCGATCTCTCCCACGCGCAGCATGGGTACGATCAAAAAAAAGAGAGGCCGAGGCCTCTCTTTTTCACTGCTTGCCGTACGCTTACCAGCTGTAGCGCACTCCGACATTCGCGCCCCAGGGCTGGTCGATCTTCTGACCCTTGCTGAAGTCCAGGTCAGCATGCACCTGCCACTTGTCCGACACCGACACCGCGACACCGGTCCCCAGCTCCACCCGCGAACCCGACAGGTCGTTGTGGAAGGTGTTGTCGTTGACCTGCACCTTGTTGTTCTTGGCGAACTCCTGCACGAAGGCACCCCGAATGTAAGGCTGGGCCACGCGACCGTCACCGATGTCGAAGTTGCGGCCACCGGTCACGCCAGCCTTGCCGAGCAGCGACAGGGTACGACCGTTTTCCGCCTTCATGCCATTGTCCAGCTTGTAGTCGCGGCCCTGGATGGCCATCGCCGTCACCTGCACCGCCGGCTCGACGAAGTAGTCGTTGTCCAGCTTGATATGGCGACCGAACTCGCCGGACACCGAGGTGCCCAGGTCCTTGTAGGCACCCTTGGCCTTGCGGCCATCGCTGAGCGCCACCGACGACTTGTTGTGCAGGCTGTTGAGCTTGGCCACGCCGTCGAAGTAGTAGCCGCTCTGCGCATCCAGCCAGGTCGCGTAGCCGCCGATGTAGGTGCTGTTGACCATGCCGGTGGTGCCACGGCCCAGGCTCAGGTCGGACTTGCTGTAACCGGCCATGACACCGGCCAGCCACTGGCTGTCACCGACACGGCCGTCTGCCCCCAGGGAAAGACCCTGCTGGTTCTGGTCGTACGCGCCGCCCTTACCGGCATCGACCTTGTGCTTGTTGCCGTAGGTGCGCATCCAGCCACCGCTCTGGCCACCGTTGAAACGCAGTTCACCCATGCGCGAACGCAGCGAGCTCATTTCACCGTACATCACGGTCGGCGCGACGTTGGCCAGGGCCAGGACCGAACGGGTGCCCGGGCTGATGACCTTGGTGCTCGGGTCCAGGTGCCAGTCCTTGTTGTCGTTGTCACCGATCAACTGGTAGGAGTAGGTGCCCACGTCAAGCCAGTCACCCACCAGGCTGAAGTTCGCGCCGCCATCGGCGGTACGCGCCACCAGCAGACGGTCGCCGGACAGCGGGTCAGCGCCGCTGCTGCTGATCAGCAGCTTGTGCGAGCCCTCGGACGTGCCGGTGACGTTGAGGAAGTCCCCGTGCAGGTTGGCGAAGTCGGCGGTCATGATGAAGGTGCCGCTGCCCTTGAGGTTTTCCACGTCCAGCTGGTAGAACTCGCCCGGCGTGCCGAACTGGACGTTACCGCCGCCCAGGGTCAGGTCACCGATGCTCTGGTGGTCGGTCATCACCCACAACGCATTGCTGTTGATCGCCACGGTGTCGGCGTTGTCCATCCGACCGGTAAGCATCGAGCCGTTGTTCAGCGCCACGTGGGCGGTGCCGTTGGCGTCCTTGACGATATCGCCGGTCATGCTGGCGCCGTTCAAGGTCAGGTCCAGGGTACTGGCGCTGCCCACCTGGATATTGCCGGTCAGGGCCGTGTTGCTCACCCGCATGTTGGCATTGGCGCCGTTCTCCAGCTCCAGCATGTTGCCGTTGCCGCCGACCAGGGTCGAACCGTTGCGCACATCGATCTCGGCCGTGGTGGGCGTCGTGGACGTTGCGAACACCTTTAACGCGGCGCCCGTCAGCCCTTCCACCCGGGTACCGTCCAGCAGCAGCGCGGAACCGTTGTCCGTTTCAAAATCGGGGGACATGAAAATGCCATTGGCCCCTCCGGTGATGGTGCTGTTGATGGCCGTCAGGCGCCCACCCATCATCTGGACACCGTGACTGGAAGCACCGGTTCCGGTCACCCGCGACCCGGAAAGCAACAGCTCGCTCTCGGCACCGATGAAGGCACCTCCCGCCCCGCCACTGATGGTGCTGTTATGCACGCTCACCGTGGACCCACTGTTGGGTACGCCCATGAAGTTGCCCAGGACCAGCCCGGTGGCATCACGGCTGGAAACCGTCGAGTTGGCGATATTGGCCGAACTACCGTAGAGGGCAATAGCCGTTTGCGCGTTGGAAGACACCCCGGCCCCGGTGATGTTCAGCGTTGAGCCGCGCGCCTGGATATCAAGCGTGTAGGCACCTTCAAGTACATTCAGGGTGGCGCCGTTCCTGAGTTCATAGCGGTCAAGCATATCACCCGCGCTGATGGTTTCCTCCCGGCCATCGATCAGACCCGCCATCGCATAGCCGCCCACCAGGGAAAATGGCGCAACCGAAAGAAACTTTATTGCACTAAACAATCGAGAGTATTTGAAATCCTTATTTACACCTTTAAACATACCAACCTCTTACCTGACATGATGGGAGAACATCCCGTTACATAAAGCCGAGTATTGGTCACCGGCTTCGAGAGGCGTCAAAGTACAGGTATGAAAGAAAGGTTCATGTAGGATTTTTCTCTACATCGCGAAGTGATTTTCCTTAAGAATTATCAAAAAACAAAAAGGGAGCACAGTATCGAGTACTTGTGCTCCCTTGCCAAATCCCCTATTCAGCCATTAGGACGATATCCTGCAGCCACCGCCATCCAGCTCCTGCTGCAAAAGGTAGGCTTCAATGATGTCGGAAGTGCCGCCATTGAATCCATCGGACTTCTCCAGCCGGTAATACAGGCGGATCCTGGATTCGAATCCACCCAGTTCCACATAGGGCGAGTAAGGCACGGTGAACAACTCGCCTGGGTGCCCCGCATTAGCATGGTCCTGCTTGACCGTGATCAGGAAAGTTCCGCTGGCCGCTCCGATCTCGGTATCGCCCGAAAAACCCTGAAGCAAACGCCACTCGATCGTGATTGTATCCTCAGCTTCTATATTGGCTCTATCCAGAATCCGAATGGGCACGCCATTGTAGGGTTGGTTCGTGCAGTTGATCAGGTATTGTCCCGGTGCAAGTTCAATGAATCGGGTAAATTGCGGGTCCGCAAGATCGCCAATCTCGAAGATATTGACCTTCACCAATGTTCTTGGCGACTCGGTTTCATTGTCATTGAGACCGTTATTGAGAGTGTAATAGACCTCATGCTCGCCATTTTTCACCGTGTCGATGACACTCCAGGGTACCGTCAGTTCAAAGTGCCCGCGATCCAGGTCATCCTGGTTGATGGTATGGGCAGGCGAAAGAGCCTCTACTCCCCCCCAATACACCTGTACCTGATGGCCGAGTTGGACATCGTCATACAGGGCGAAAGTGACCTTGGCATCCTCGTTGATATCCTCCTGCCCCAGTTCGTTGTCCTTACCCGTCGAGGAAATGACCAGGGGCGGATCGAGGTCGTCGTTGATCGGCCCCGGACCACTGGGATCGTCCCCACCGCCAGCCGTGCTCAGATCCACCTCGACAGTAATGGGCGGCGTGTAGAAATACTCATCGGTTCCACGAACGATCTTGTAGCTGACCGGCGCCTGATAGGGCCCTGTGACCCCGCCAGACTTGAGCACTTCCCATGGCACATCGATCGATACGGGGAACGAGGGACGGTCGAGTGGCTTGAACAATGGCTTGCCATTGAAGTTGACCACAATGGTGTCCAAGCCGGGAATGGCGTTGTCGTAATGGTCGATCTCCACCGTCACGCCAATCTGGGCATCCTTGAGGTCGATTGGGGCCAGCGGTACGCGAGGAGGCTGCAGGTTGGCGGGTTCCGGCTCGCTGATCACTTTCAGCGGATAGACCGTGGCGGGCTTGCTGTCATTGCCGGCTCGATCCCACAACTTGTAGGTCAGCAGCCGCTCACCATCCGGCTGGCTGCGGATCTTGGCGGCGTCGATGGTGAACGTATAGGGCTGGCCATCGCCGGGAAGATCCTCGACCTGAATCGGCTGGCCATCGAAATAGCTCCAGAAAAACTCGCAACGGTCGCCAGGCCAGGGATCGGCATAGGGCGGAATGGTGATTTCAACCCCACCATGGGTATCCAGGTACTCACCGGTGAGCACATGACCTATTTCCGGGGGCAGCTCGGCGGCGTCGGGCGTGCCCAGGGCGTTGGGATCATACAGGTCCACCGTGAATTCGACCGGCGTCGCAGTCCCGTATTGCTGCGTGAAAGTGACTACATGGTAGTGCACTTTCTTGAGGCCATCCCCTCCCAGACGGTTTTTCGGAATATTGAGCTTGAGGGGAAACTGGCCCGCCAACGGCCGGTTGATCTTGATCACCGGCTCCAGAGCAACGTTTTGAAAGTAGAGGGTCAGTGTGTCCTGCCCTGGAAGTTCATTGGTGTACCATTGGTCGATCTCGAACTGGAAACCATTGGCATTCAACTCCGCCTTGCTCAAAAGCCCTTTCTGACCATTCGGAATATCGGGCATAAGATTGCTCGGCCGCAGCGGGTCGATCTCCACTTCCACCGGCGCTCGTATGGCCGAAGTGTTTCTGCTCGTCAGGTACTGCGTTCTCTGGCGCTCTGCCTCCAGATGTTTCTTGCTGGTTCGCATGTTCATCCACTCCATCAATGTCACGGCGGGTCGCCCGGCCATCCAGGCGCCCTGTTCGCGCCTTCACCACCGGACGCCCCTTCGGGCAATGCCGCCGTACATCGATCAAGGTGAACCTATTAAATCGGGAAACCGGCTCGCGCACATCCTGTCAGTTTTGACAGGTGCGCAAACCGCAAAACTGTGCATCGCGGCAAAAGCGGGTCAAAAATGCCTTTTAAAAAGACCCGGGCATCAGGGTGCGATCCGGCTATTTCGAAACAGACTATCAACGGTTCTCAGCGGGTCGCCCCGCGTGGTAAAGCACTACCCGGCCACCACGCGGGAACACTTCATCGCTGCTGTCGAACCAGGCGGGCTAGACGCCCAGGCACCGTTCGCCCGAGGGCCGGATCAGCGAAACGGCAATCATCTTTTTCTTCGAGTCGCCATAACTGCCGTCCTGCTTGCTCAGGGAGTATTGCAATACCGCCGAGCCGTTGCGTGGCGTCACCAGCCCCGGCAAGGTGATGAGTGGATTGAACGGCAGGACGGTGATGTCGACACCGTCGCGGGCCTCCTCCGGGCTCAGTATCCGCGGGAAGCTTTCTTCCGAGCCCGGGATGGGCGCCCCTGCCCCGTTGGTGGTGCTGTAGCCTTTCCAGTAGAGGGTGACGGTGTCGCCAGGAGCAAAACGCGGGTCCGCAGGCACGTGTACCCGAATGCCTTCCCAGGGGCGCGGCACCGTCTCGCAATTGATGGTGTTCCTGGCGTCGGCATCGACCACCACCGGCGCCAGCAGGTCCTCGATCCGGGTAATGGCCACCTTCACCAGCGTATCGCGGCTGCGCTGTCGGTTGACGCCATTGTCGGTCCAGTAATAGACCGGCAACCGCGGATGGCTGCCCACGCCCTCGACCACCGGCCAGGGTACGAACAGCTCGAGCAACTGGCCGGCGACATCACCTTGCTGGACCGTATAGGTACGGGCCAGCTCCGCGTCACTGCCCCACATCAGCTCCAGCCTTTCCCCCGGCTTGGGATTGTCGAACAGCGTCACCTCCACCTTCAGGTGTCGGTTGCTGTCGGCCGAGGTGACGATGTTGTCACCCGTCACGCCCTTGACCGTCACCGGGTCGAGGAACCGGTTGATCGGGTCCGGCCCTTCGGGCGCGGGGCCGGCCACCGTCAGGTCGACCAGGAAGAATGATGAATCGGAGGGTTTGGGTTGCTGTGTCCCCCTCTGATACAAGTAATGGATGCGCGTGGGGACCGGCGCATCGAAGCCCCCCGAGGACACCACGGTCCAGCTGAGATCACGGGGTATCGGCCAGGTATTCACATCCGCGAGCTGGAACGAAGGCAATGCCTGGGCGTTCCAGTAAGGCATCACCCAATCGCCTGCCGACGCGCCGTCGATGAACGGAATCTTCATCTTCAGCGGCAAGCGGGCATCAGCCAGGTCGATCAGGCCATCGAGCGCCTCCTCGATCCAGGGTTTTTCCAGGTCGCCGGGAGCCGCCACGGTCAGGACCTCGATCGGCGTCGGTGCCGAGAACCCGCCGCCGTTGCCGGCACGGTCCTTCAGGCGATAGCCGGCGTAACGCCGACCGGGGCCGCTGGCACGAATGACCGCCTCGGGGATCGTCGCCTCGATCGGTGCATTCTCATCCACCCAGTGTGCGTAAGTGATTTGCAGGGTGTGTGCCTCATCCTCATCGTCATCACTGCTCGATAGCCGTGGCGTCTTCGACCAGTAGAAGATGACCGTGTCCTCGATATGCAGGTCCGACCAGCGAGGGACGACCACTGGAGCGCCGCCATGATCGGTCAGGTACTCGTCGCTCAGTCCATCGGCCTCCACCTCATCCTCGAAACGCAGCCTCAGTCCGGCATTGCCCTGGTTGGGTGCGGTCTGGTCGATGTTCACGAACGTCGGACTCGATTCATCCGAACCGATCAGCGGGTTGCTCACCTCATAGCGGATCACTCGAAAACCGGGGTTGGTCATGTAATGGGCAGGGATGAAACAGAAATAGGGAAACAGCGTATTGGGATCGTAGGGCCCCACGATCTCATGATGGGGCACCACCGTTTCCGCGCCCCACTTCAGATCGATCCTTGTGGTGACTGACTGATTATGGAAGGGGTCAGTCCAGGGCCGTTCTATTCTGACGACCAACGGTTGCAGTTGCTGGCTCAAAGGGATGGTGTAGGCGGTTTCATCGGGCAACAGGGGCAAGCCGCCAGGCACCGTCGGAGAGTCCAGTTCCAGGATCCCGGACTTGGCCCTCTGGGCATCTGGCATGTCTGCCTGGGCTGCCAGCGTTGAGGCTTTTGATGTGCCTTTCTTGGACTTGGGTTTCGACATTTTTCATTCCTCGGCGAGTGGTCGACGGGCGCTCGCCGACTGCACCTGGGCCAAGGGCCCGGCAGCAAGACCGTGGGAACATTTAAGGAGCAAAGCCCTGGGCTGGATACTGTCAGAAATGACAGGTCGGGCTGCCTTACGTCCGAAAGAAAGCACCCTGCCCTCCACTTCAACACCGGCCAATGGCGACCTCGCACCCTGACAGTCAACCGCCCGTCGCCACTGTCATTTCTGACAGGTTCTTTCTGCGGGTCATCGCAGTTCAATGTTCCCCACGACTCGCTTCACGGGCTGTCGGGTCGAACTCCCTCTGCGATGACACAGGACATCGACATGAACGATCTCGCTCCAGACCTGCCCCTGCCCGACAGCGCCCCGACGCCCGATAGCATCAGCCAGCCACGCGCCTTCGACCTGTCACAACCCGAACCCCGCGAACGCCGCCCTTTCAGCGACCTGACGCTATTCATTCCCGGCATGACCACGCCGGTGCAGGGCTTCGACGGCGGCATCAACCTGGCGGCCCTCGACAACCACCGCGAGAAGGGCCTGTTGTGTCTGCTGGACCCGTACCAGGAGATGAACGAACTCGATTTCATCGAGCTGTTCTGTCGTGACACGCTGGTTCCTGTCGGTACCCATACGGTCTCCTGGACGGAAGCGGAAAAAGGTCTGCAGATCCCGTTCTACATCCCGCGCACACGGCTGCCCGATGGCTCGGTCGAGCCGGTGTTCTTCAAGGTCACCCGCGTCACCGGCGGCAATCCGGAAGAAACACGCAGGTTCAAGCTCAAGGTCGACACCGTTCGCCCCGGCGGCCGCAACCCCGTCGCCAGCACCTTCCAGAACGAAAACCTCGCCAAACCCATTTTCCCTCGGGACCTGATCGACTTCGGCGTTGGCGAGGGCGATATCGGCACGCCGGTTCCGGTCACCATCGACTTCTATCCGGTCGAAGACCTACCCGCCAACACTCACCGGGCCCCACGCGATCGTATCCGCCTGAGCATCGGCGGCGTCATCATCGAACACCGCGTCACCGATGGCGAGGGAGCGCCCAACAATCGCGACCCGATCGATGTGATGGTCAACACCGGCGACTGGAAGAAAGTCGGCAGCGGCTCCCACGTCTGCGAATACGAGGTGATCGACGAGGTTGGCAACTACTCCGATGGCTGGTCGCCGGCACAGATTCTCGAGGTGCGACTCGATGATGGGGCTGAACCTCTGCTACCTGAAGCCTATGTCGAGGAGTCGAACGAAGACGACATACTTGATGCCGACAAGCTTGACGGCAAGGAGGCCACCATTGTCATCGCGGTCACCCGCGAGGACTACGTGCAGGGCGATATCCTGCGCGTCAAGGTCGCAGGGCGCACGACAGACAACATCACGGTGATCCGCTCTTATGAACAACCGGTCACCATTATTGGGCGTGCAGCCAAAGTGCCCTGGCCTTTCATCGATATCCAGCCACTGATCAATGGCCGGGCCGAGATCAGCTATGAGCGTATCCGCGCCGGCATGCCGAACCGCCGCTCCCGCAGCGTGCTCGTCGGTGTGATCGGCACGCCTGTCAGCCCTGGTCTACCGGCCCCTGTCGTGCACGATGCCCCAGGTAACATCCTGCCGCCCGACGTTCAATACCTGACCGTCGACGTACTGCCCTACCTGGGCCAGGATCATGATGACCGGGTCGTGCTGATCCTGGAGGGCACTCGTGCCAACGGCAGCAGCTACTACCGGGAACTGACTGACAGGGCCGGCAGTGACGACCAGAAAGTGACCTTTCGCCTACTCAACGGTCCGGGTGGCGAGATCGCCGAACTCGAAGGTGGCACACTGCGGCTCTACTACCAGGTCACCAACACCGAAGGCACACGCACCTCCGACGATATCGATCTCGACGTCGGCGATCCGGTCGCCAGCCTGCCGGAGCCCTTCCTGGAAGAGGCGCCACCCCCCGACTACGTCTTCGATCCGGCGCTCTCGCCGTTCGATCTCAAGGTGCTCGTCAGAAAGCATCCCGACATCCAGGCCAATGACACCGTCACCGTGCACTTTGAAGGCACCGCACCCGGCGGAAGCTTTACCCCAGCTCCCATCAAGGTTATTGGCGGCTGGATCGGTGTGGACCTGCCGTACACCATCCCGCGCCAGTACGTCATTGCCAACCTGGATCGCTCGGCCAGCGTCTATTACACCGTCGAACGCGAGAACAGCCGCCGGCGTCTGTCCCACGCCGTGCCACTGCGGGTCGGCAGCGCCCTGGATCTGCCAGTGGCCTACATCTACCAGAGCACCGTCACCGGGCCGGACACTGCGACGATCAATCCCATGCAAGTCGTCAATCCACCCGTGGTCAGCATCCGGGTGAAATACGATGGCATGCAGGCCAGCGACGATATCAAGCTGTACTGGATTGGCAGGCCGGGACTGGGTACACCGGAGATTCCCGCCAAACCCGGCGCGGCCAGCGCAGACGAAGTGGATTTCACGCTGAGTGACAACCGCGCTGTCGCCGCCAACCTGGGCCACTCGCTCACGGTGTACTACGAGGTGACACGTGGGGGCAAGACAACCAAGTCTGCCGAGCTCACGGTCAAGGTGATGAACTTCGAGGAAATCCCTGGCGGCAATCCGCTCAAGGGATTGGTCAGTGTCCCTGAAGCGACGAATGGTGTCATCGACACCGCGCGTGCCCATCGTGTCCACATCAAGGCCTGGCCCTTCAAGCGCGCAGGACAGGCGTTGTGGATCTACCTCAGAGGCACGATTGATCTCACCCTGCGCAATGGAACCCCTGTCAGCGGCGACGAACTCAACAGAGAAATCGAACACAGCATACCCAGCGACTACCTGGGCAGTCTGGCCGACAGGAGCTCGCTGAGCGTCCAGGTGCTGGTATCACTGGATGGCAGCAACTCTCTTGACACCGCCACCCCTTTTGAAGAACCGAGCTACACCGTCAGCCGTGCGGCCGGGATCATCGCTCATATTGACGTTGGCGGTTCCCCCATGAATGTGGTCCTGCGTCCGGATGGGCTGCGGGCTTATGTCAGTAACTACTCATCCGATTCGGTGTCAGTGATCGACACGACAACCAACAGAGTCATCCAGACGATCACGGGGTTAAACAAGCCTTGGGGACTGGCTATTCACCCCAGTGGGTCACCTCTGTATGTCAGTAATTTCGGCACGGTAGGCAGTCCAAGCTCGGTCACTGTGATCGACACGAGTACCCACTCGATTATCAGCAACATTAATGGCCCCATCTCTCCACAAGGGCTGGCCCTGAATCTGGACGGTTCCACGCTGTACGTAGCCGCTTCAGGTTTCATTTATGCCTACCGATCCACCTCTCCGTACACAAGGCTCGCAAGCATAGCCATCAACCATGTGGTCGGCCTCGCTCTGAGCAATACTGGCGCACGGTTATATGCCATCAGCAACAATACTCCCGGCGCCATGTACCTCATTGATACCCAGACCCATACATCGGTTGCCTGGTACAGGGTAATGGCAAGCAACGCTTACAGTATTGCCTGCGACCCACACCATCCTCGCGTCTATGTATCCAATCGAACGGGCAGCACGATCTCGATTGTCAACACCAATGACTACTCGGATGTAAAACCGCTGCAACTCGATAGTCCCCCGTATACGGCTGCCTTCCACCCGACCCAGAAGAAGGCATACGTTGCTCTGTGGTCGCCCTCCAACTCTCTCTGTGTCATCGACACCCAAAGCGAGCAGGTACTGAGCAACATCTCCGGTCTCAACAACCCGATGGGTGTCGCCATCAATGCCGATGGCAGCAGGGCCTATGTGACCAACAACAACAGCCACAGCGTATCGGTCGTAGCGCTCTGAGCGAGATTTGACAGGCCCATGCTCCAATACTCGATGCCAGTCAGCCTGACAGACCGGTATCGAGTACCTCCAAACCTTGCCCTGGCAACTTAAAGGTCGACGGTAGTCATCCTTGGCCCTCTTCGAGGCCTTCCACCCCCGACCGCCCCGAAAGCCCTCCTCGACATGGCTTTGAAAACCGCGAGCCGTCGAGCGCCCACGGTCCTGCCCTTATACCACTCGTCGCCACTGTCATTTCTGACAGGTTCTTTCTTCCGGCGTGCGCAGTTCAATAGCCCTCACGGCTTGCCTAAGGGGTTGTCGGGTCGGTTTCCGGTTTGCGATCACACAGGATCTCGACATGAACACCCTGCCGCCAGTCCCTACCGATCAGAATCACGTCCCCGACCGCGCCATCAAGATCATTGCCCACATCGAGGTCGGCGCCAATCCTGTCGGTGTGGTCCTGCACCCCAATGGACAGCTGGCCTATGTCGCCAATGCAGGGGCCAACTCGGTTTCCGTGATCGACACGACAACCCAACAGGTCACCCGGACGATTACCGGCCTCCGTCACCCCTGGTACCTGGCGATCCACCCCGATGGATCGCACCTCTATGTCGGCAGCAACGGCCCTGGCGGCAGCTCGGAGGCGGTCTCGATCGTCGACCTGAATGATCATTCGCTGGTCGGCACCCTCGCCGATAACCAGCGCCCCCATGGCCTGGCTACCAACCTGGAAGGCTCCATTCTCTACGTGGCCTGCCAGCGCCCGGGCTTCGTGGGGGCCTACAGCACCACCGCGCCGTACCCGCAACTGGCCACCATCGAAATGGATGCGGCGGTCAACCTGGCCCTCAGTCACGACGGCACACGACTCTATGCGATCGATAACCTCAACCCCGGCCACCTGGTGGTCATCGACACGGCCAGCCATCAAGCGATCAGTCGGCACGGCATGGCAGAGCAGGCCGAGGACCTGGCCTGTGACCCGCATCGCCCCCGCGTGTACCTCTCCAACCAGACCGGTCATACGGTCTCGATCGTCGATACCCGCGACTACTCGCACAGCAGGACCCTGAACGTCGAGGCGTCCCCCCACGCGATCGCCTTCAATCCTGTCCGCGACGAGGCTTACGTCGCGCTGTACAACAACCGGCTGGCCGTCATCGACACCCGGCACGAGCAGGTCTCGGCCACTGCCCCCGGCTTCAGCGACCCGCGAGGCCTTGCCGTCACCGCGGACGGCAGCAGGGCCTACGTGAGCAACTACAACGGTCGCCACCTGTGGGTGGTTGCACTCTAAGACAAATGCGACACGACTCATCGAGCCGATTCCCAGCTTGCGATCACACAGGATCTCGCCATGAACGATCTCGTCTCCAGCCTGCGCTTTCCGGCCCCTACCTTCGAGCGTGACCCCCAGCCCGAGCGACGCCCCTTCAGCGACCTGGCCATCGAGGTCTACGGCCAGCGCCCGGTGATCGGTGCCGACCTCGGCATCAACAAGGGTGCCCTCGATACCTATTACCCCCACGGCCTGCTGTGCTTCCTGCTGCCCTACCTGGAGCAGGAAGAAGATGACTTCGTCGAACTGTTCTGCGGCAACGACGAGTTCCCCGTGGCGTTCACCCACGTCACTGCCTCCCAGGCCTTGAACGGCGAGCGCATCCCCCTGTTCATTCCCCATGCCCGCCTGCCCGACGGGGTGATCCAACCCGTGTTCTTTCGCCTGACCCGTGTCAACGGCGGCAACCAGGAGGAAACCCGGCGCCAAAGCCTGATGGTCGACACCATTGCTCCCGCCGGCCCCTACGATCCGGTTCCCAGCACACCCTGGCATGAAGGCATGGCCCCGCCATTGCCACCGCCGTTCATCATCGACTACGGCGTCGACCGCGACAGCGCCGAGCGTGGGGTACCGGTGACCATCGAGCCCTACCCGCTGGACGAATCGGCCCCGCACAGCTGGCGCATGGCCGAACATGACCGCATCCGCCTGTTCATCGGCGGCGTGCTGGTCGAGCCCGTGCACCGGGTCACCTGGGATGAGGCCAACAATCGGCTCCCCCTGACCATGACCCTCTACTACGAAACCTGGCTCAAGGTCGGCGACGGCCAGAAGGTGCTCGAATACGAAGCCATCGACCAATGCGGCAACTACTCGGTCAAGTGGTCGCCGCAGACCGTGCTCAAGGTCAATATCGGCAACGACACCCGACCCCGCCTGGCCTATGCCTACATCGACGAATCCCACCTGGGCGATGAGTTCGACACCCTCGACTACGATGAGCTGGGCGAGGACAACGACGCCACCATCGTGGTCACCCAGGTTCGCCAGGGTTATGAGCGAGGGGACGCCTTGCGGATCACCTTCGAAGGTCGTACGGCAGACAACGCCGCCGTGCGCGAGGTGATCAACTACCCGATTCCCGACGAAGAGATTGGCCGCAACACCCGCCTGCCCCTGCGCAACGCGATCGTCCGCGAACTGGTCGGCGGCACGGCGGTGCTCAGCTACGAGCGCATTCGTAGCGGCGAGGAACCGCAGCCGTCGGAAGTGACCCGCCTGGCTATCGTCGGCAGCCTGATCAGCCGCCTGGAACGCCCCCTGGTACTGGAAGCGATCGGGGACTTTCTCGATCCCACCCTTGTGGAAGCTACCGTACAAATCACGCCCTATACCGGACAGAACCTCACGGACCGCGTCGACCTTTACCTGCTGGGCACCAAGGCCAATGACGAACTGGAATTCTGGCACTTCTTCAAGATGGCCGGCAGTGAAAAGGACCCGGTAATGTTCTACCTGCGCCATGGTCCGGACCTGGATATCGCGGGTCTCAATGGCGGTACGCTACAACTGCACTATCAGGTCGGCAATGCCGAGGGCGTGCGTGAATCCCGGCACACCCTGCTCCAGGTCGGCGAGGCCTCCGCCACGCTGCCCGTACCGAATGTCCCCGAAGCCATTGGCGGCATACTCGATCCGGAAGCGGCGACACGCGGCGCCACTGTCGTGGTTCCCAAGACCGCCAACCTGGAACTGGACGACCGGCTCAACGTTTACTGGCGGGGCAGCAAGCCGGGGGGCAGCTTCACCTATCGCCAGTTCGACGTAACCAGCCAGTGGCTCAATACCGATATTCCCTTCCCCATCGATCGCCAATACGTGGATGCCAACCGAGGCGGCTCGGTCAGGGCCTCCTACCTCGTCGAGCGCGGCCGCAATACGGTGCTCTATTCCCATGTACGTTCACTGAGGGTCGGCGAAACGCTCGATCTGTCCCGCCCCGAGGTACTGGAGGCCAGCGCCCCCGGTGACCTGCTCAACCCGATCAATGCCCAGAACGTGGCCACGATCAGGGTGCGTTACCTGGACATGAAGAACTCCGACAATATCCAGGTCTACTGGGAAGGCACACCCGGTGACAGCGGCAGCCCCGTCATAGCTCCCAAGCCGGGCAACAGTACCCAGGGGTATGTCGATTTCGCGGTGACCGGCCGCACCGTCGCGGCGAACATCGGACGGTTCGTCACCCTGCGCTACGAAGTCACCCGCGATGAACTGCCCCTACCCTCCAAACCTTTGAATCTACGCGTGCTCAGCTTCGACGAGATCCCTGGGGGTAACCCGCTGCCCCCGTTGCAGATCGAGGAAGCGACGGGAAACGCGGTCGATGTGCGGGGTAGCGTCACGTTCAGGGTCAATGCCTGGCCGTTCTATCGTCAAGGCGACAAGGTCTGGTTGTCGCTGGAAAGCGAGAATTCGAGCGGGACGACCCTTCGCCTGGCCATCTGGACCGCCTCGGCGATCAACGGCACCGAGTTCAACCAGAAATACCTGCGCAAGGTGATCACCAGCACACCGGCACACGCCACCTGGCTGCGGCAACTGGTCGACGGCCATCAGTTGAGAGTGGTGTTCAAGGTGGTGTTCGGAGGCGGCAGCAACGAGGGGGACGCCATCGTGTTCCCGGTACGAGCCTTCACCGTCGTCAATGTACTGGACTCAACCAGCATCACATCGATCAAGACCGCCTCTGGCAGGGATATCGACAACGGTGACACCGTCGTCACCTCGACCATCACCCTCACCGGTACCGCCGCCGCCAACCAACGCGTCGAAATCCTTGACGAGGGTAACGACACACCCCTGGCCACCGTCACCGCCGACGGCAATGGCGAGTGGCACACGCTGGCGCTGACGGTGACGGCCAAGCCCTACACGATCACGGCTCGAGGCCTCTATGGCAGCAATCCGGAGTCGCTGGCGCGAAGCTTTACCGTCACGGCATTGGTGACACCCACCCTGACCTCGGTGAAGGACCCACAAGGCAACACCATCGGCGAGGGCGATACCACCACCGAGACGGTGTTCACCCTGACCGGAACCGCCAGCAAACACCAGCAGGTGAGTATTGAAGACGGTTCCGGCGCAACGGCCGAAGACCTGGGTAATGCGACCGCCGACGCCACTGGGGAATGGACCTTCACCACCCGTGACCGCCCCCTGGGTGCCCGTAGGTTCTATGCCAAGTCGCTGTACCACAGCGGCAATGTCTATTCCAACGTGCGCAATTTCACCATCAAGGTGCTGGCGGCGCCGACGATCAGGACAGTCAAGGACGCATCGGGCAAGGAGATCTACAACAACGACAACGTCGCCACCACGACCATCACGCTGACCGGTAGCGCAGTCGCCAACCAACGGGTCGAAATCCGTGACGAAGGCAGCAGCAACCCCATGGCCACCGTGACGGCCAATGGCAATGGTGACTGGTCCACGACCGCACTCGCGGTGACGACCAAGCGCTATGTCATCAGGGCCCGGGGTATCTACGGCAGCAACCCGGAGTCGGCGGCACGCACCTTCACGGTGATACCGGTGCTGAACTTCGACGAGGGAGCCGTCTCCAAGAGCGAGCGGGTCTATGTCATTCCGGGCAACCCCGACCGCTACCCCCTGGTCAACGCGGCCAACTCCTTCCAGCGGCAGGCCAGCGGTGGGCGCACGCCCTACACCTACACCTCCAGCGACACCAGGATTGCCACGGTCGACAGCCGTGGTTCGGTGGTGGTTCGCGGTCGTGGCACGGCCACTATCCAGGTGACCGATGCCAATGGCCAGTCCAAGTCCTACAACATCACCTGGACCCAAGTCACCCTCTGCCAGGGGCTGGGCGGCCGTAACTACAAGAATGCGGTTTCGGCGGCGCAAAACATTGGCTACCGGCTGCCGAGCCTGGCGGAGTTGAACGGTATGAATCGCGAGTGGGGCAGCCACTGGCCAATGGGATCGAACTATTACTGGTCAACCGATGTGGCCTCGGCAACCATTCGAAAGACACTCAATGTCGCGACCGGCAGCCAGTCTTCACGATCGGAGATTCTTGAATCGCTCGTGGTTGCCATTCAGTCCTAGGTTCTATCGGGCAGGCGGCGGATTCACCTGCGCCGTCCTCGCCTGGACGAACGCGGCCGGGATGTTGCGGTGTAGCAGGAAGGTTCGCGGTCCACCTGAAACCGCTGCGTGGCAAGGCACCGTATTGTGCCTTGCCACACGGTCAGTCCTTCACCGGGTTCTGGAGCGCAGCAAACCCGCGTTGCAAATCCTCGATCAGCGCAGCCACCGCCTCCAGGCCGATATGCAGGCGAATCACTGGCTTGCGCGCCGACACCGGGAACTGCCGGTCGCTCAGGTCGGCCAGCGTCACCAGGCTTTCATACCCCCCCCACGAAGCACCCAGCCCGAACACCTGCAGGGCATCGATGAAGGCCTCGGCCTGGCGCTTGTCGGCCTCGGCGAATTCGAACGACAGCAGGCCGTTGCTGCCGCTGAAATCGCGTTGCCACAGCGCATGCCCCGGATGCTCAGGCAAGGCCGGGTGGAACACCTGCCGCACCTGCGGCTGCGCCTTGAGCCACCGGGCGATTTCCAGGCCCTGGCGCTGGTGCACCTCCAGCCGTGCCGCCAGGGTCCGCGCCCCACGCAGCACCAGGTAGGCATCGTCCGGGCTGACGGTGTTGCCGAAGCTGTCGCTCATCCGTGCCAGTGCCGGCCAGGCGGCCTCGGTGGTGCAGACGCTACCCATCACCACATCGCTGTGGCCGGCCAGGTACTTGGTCAGGGCCATGATCGAGATGTCCGCGCCCAGTGCCAGCGGCCGGTACTGGTAGGCCGAACCCCAGGTGTTGTCGACCGCCACCAGGATGTTGCGCGGCTTGCACAGGGCAACGATCGCCGACAGGTCGGCCAGTTCGTACAGCAACGAACCCGGTACCTCGCAATAGACCATCCGTGTGTTGGTCCGCAGCCGGGCTTCGAGGTCCTGACCATCAGCCGGGAAGTACTCGACCTCGATACCGAACGGTCCGAGAAACTCCCTCGCCAGCTGACGCACCGGTCCGTACACGCCATCGGTGATCAGCACATGGTCGCCCGGACGCAGGTAGGCCAACAGGGCCTGCGCCACCGCCGCCAGTCCGGTGCTGAACAGGCGGGTACGGTGGCCGCCTTCCAGTTCGGTCACCAGGTCTTCCAGGGCAAAGGCCGTGGGATTACCGCGGGCGCCGTAGCTCAGGACCTGCTCGTGGTCGCGTCGGCGCCGGGCTTCGCGCATCTGCGCAACGTTGTCGAACAGCACCGTGCTCAGGCGCGTTACCGGCACGTTGACCGCCCGTGCCCCATTGCCACCGGTGGTGCGGGCAGCCTGGACCAGGCGGGTGCGCACATCGACGGCGGCAGCCGGTTGCAACGGGCTCAGGCTGGCGATCTCGGCCTCGGTCATCTGCCCCAGCAGTCCGGTTTCCCAGGCCAGGTACTGGCGTGCCGCGTCCTTGTTGCCGGAATGGCGGTCGTGGGTGAAGAACAGGAAGTCGATGCAACGTTCATCGGGCAAGGCCGCCGCGTCGCTGACCAGCGCCAGCCCGGCCGCCTGCCAGCTGGCGAGGTCCCCCGCCAGCAGTCGCGCGGTGGCCTGTTGCGCCGGCGGCAGCTCCTGCAGCGCCAGGCGGGCGACCGCCGGATCATCCGCCAGCAGCACCAGCGGCCGGGTTTCTTCTGCCACCTGGGCTGCCAGCAAGGGACGGATCGACCATTGCGAGCCGGCTACATGCTGCCTGCGAAAGCTCATGCCCGGACGCAGGTCGATCAGCGCCACGGCATTTTCAGTCAGGGCGTCCAACAGTTCGGCGGCGCTGATGGTCGGTAGTTCGGGTGCCGGCGCAGTGACCGGCAGCGGCAAGCGCAAGCCACTGTGCAAGCCACCTTCCAGCACCTGGGCGTCATGGCCCAGTTGCCGCAACCAGCTGGCGACGATCGGCGCACGCACGCCATCGCCATCGAACAGCACCAACCGTGCCTGGCGCACGCCGATGTAGAGGTCGGTGGCCTGGATCAACTGGCCACCCGGCGTGTGTTGCGCGCCGGGCAAACTGCCAAGAGCAAATTCCTCGGCGCTGCGCACGTCGCAGAGGAACAGGCTGCGCTCGGCGCTTTCAGCCCAGGCGGCGACCTGCTCGGCACTGACGTTCGGCACGGCGGCGCGCCGGGCCAGGTTCCGCGCGGCAGCGCGCTGTTGCTCGACACCTGCCGGCGCCTGCTCGTCACGGTAGCGCCGAGTGCTGCCGTGTTCCAGTGGCAGGTCAGCCAGGTACCAGCCCTGGGTACCGTTCTCCAGGGCATAGACCGGGTTCTTCACGCCCAGGTTGATCAGGGTCTGCGCGCCGATGATGCTGCGGGTGCGGCCGGCGCAGTTGACCACCACCGGCGTCGACTCGTCCGGTACCAGGTCATGCAGGCGATAGCCCAGTTCGCCATTGGGACAGCAGATCGAACCGGGAATGGTCATCTTGCGGTATTCGTCGAACGGCCGGCCATCGAGCAGCACCAGCGGCCGGCCGTCGGCCTGCCAGGCCGCCAGTTCAGCGGCGCCGATGTGCGGCGTGTGGCACGCCTCTTCGACCCGCTCGCCAAAGGCCTTGGATGGCACGTGGACGCCGGCGAACAGTTGCAGGCCGGCCGCCTGCCAGCCGTTGGCGCCGCCTTCGAGGCGGTGTACCTGACTGTAGCCCAGCTCGGCCAGGCGCTGCGCCGCGCGCAGCGAAAGCTCGCCGCCGTCCTGGTCGTAGATCACCAGGCGCACCGCCGGGTTCGGGGCCAGGCGCCGAACCTCCAGTTCCAGGCGACTATAGGGCAGGTGCACGCCGTGGAACAGGTGCGCCTCGCCGTACTGGCCGTGCTCGCGGATGTCGAACAGGGCGATTTCCCGGCCATCGAACAGCCACGTCTGCAACTGCGCCGGAGTCAGGGTTGTGCTCACGAAAGCCTCGTCTCGGGTTAGTGAAGTCATTCCAGCACCAGCGAGCGCTCAGCCGATGCCAGCTCGCGGCCACGGGCATAGGCGCGCTGGACCGCCGGGCGGGCCTTGATCCGCTCGCGCCAGGCGGCGATCGCCGGGTAGTCGGCCAGGTCGAAGCCCTGCCGGCTCGGCTGGATCCAAGGAAAGATCGCCATGTCGGCAATGCCGTAGTCGCCGGCCACGTAGTCGAACTCGCCCAGGCGCCGTTCCAGCACGTTGTACAGTCGCGCCGCCTCGGCCTGCAGCAGGTCGAGGGCGAAGGGAATCGGCTCCGGGGCCTTTTCCCGGAACAGCTGCCACTGGCTCAGGTACGGGGTGATGTGCCCGACCTGCCAGAACAGCCACTCCTGTACCCGCTGGCGCTCGACACTGCCGGCCGCCGGCAGGAAACGCCCGGCCTTGTCCGCCAGATAAGTCAGGATAGCCCCGGATTCGAACAGGTTCAGCGGCTCGCGGCCGGTGGTCGGCGCGTGGTCGACGATCGCCGGAATCCGGCCATTGGCGCTGATGCGCTGGAAGCCCGCCTCACGCTGTTCTCCCGTGCGGATGTTCACCGGCTGCAGGCGATGCTCCAGGCCCAGTTCTTCGAGCAGGATGCCGACCTTGAGGCCATTGGCGGTCGGCCAGTAGTAGAGGTCGATCATCAGGCGTAGGCCTTGATCGAAGGCGCCATCTGCGACTTGTTGTAGTTGAGCACCGTGCCATCGTCCTGTACCCCGTAGCGGCCCTCCAGGGACTCCAGCGGCCGGCCGTACAGGTGGAAGTGCAAGGTCGCCTGCTCGCCATCGACACGAATGCTGTGCAGGTCTTCGCCGAGGAAGGCGATCGAGGTACCCGGCTGCACCACCACTTCGCGCGCAAGCTCCAGCACCGCGCGGGTCGGATCGCTGCCATCGTCGCGGCGGGCATAGACGCGGTTCAGCTCCTGGCCCTCGATGGCGCTGATCACCGCCCAGGTCTCGTGGTTGTGGGCGACGGTGTTCTTGCCTGGCAACAACGAATTCAGGTACAGGGTCGGGGTTTCGCCGTCGTCGTTGAGGCGGTAGCGGAACGCGGTATTGCCCTCGCCCGCCACCGGCGCAGGAAAGCTGTCGAAGTTGAACAGGTCACGGCGCTCGGCCAGTTCCTCCAGCAGCGCGACGATCTGCTCCAGGGCCGCGCGGTCGACGCCGCGCTGGTGGATGGCGCGGATCTTCACCAGGAAAGATTCGATCACGTGGGCGCGTTCGGTAGTGCTCATGGGCAAGTTCCTTATAGGGTGGATCACGGTCAGATGGACAGGCTGAAGGGGCTGATATTGGTCAGGCGGAACGGGTCGGCCGCTGGCGGGCGACGGTTGTCGCCGAGGGCATGCCGGAGGAATTCGCGGGTCCGTTCGCTCTGCGGCTGCTGGAAGATCTGCCCGGCGCTGCCGGACTCGACGATACGACCGTTCTCGGTGAAATAGACCACGTCGCTGATCTCCTCGGCGAAGCGCATTTCGTGGGTGACCAGCACGCAGGTCATCCCCTCCTCGGTCAACTCGCGAATCACCGTCAGCACTTCACCGACGGTTTCCGGGTCAAGGGCCGACGTCACCTCGTCGAACAGGATCAGCTCCGGGCGCATCGCCAGGGTGCGGGCGATCGCCACGCGCTGCTGCTGGCCGCCGGACAGCTGGCCGGGATAGGCATCGGCCTTGTGCTCCATGCGCACCTTGGCCAGCAGTTGCCGGGCCTGTTGCTCGGCCTCGGCGCGGCTGCGACCGAGCACCTTGCAGGGGGCGATCAGCAGGTTCTCCAGTACCGACAGGTGCGGGAACAGGTTGTATTGCTGGAAAACGAAACCGACCCGCTTGCGCAACTCGATCAGCTCGGCCTCGCGCTGCAGGCGGTGCACCTCGGTATCGCCGACGCGAATGCTGCCGCGCTGGGGCTTGAGCAGCCCGGTGATGCACCGCAGGATGGTCGACTTGCCGGAGCCGGACGGGCCGATGATCGACACCGCCTGGCCGCGCTGCACATCCAGGTCGATGCCCTTGAGGACCGGGCTGGCGCCGAACGACAGGTGCAGGTCACGCAGGCTGACCAGGGTTTCAGTAGAAGGCATAACGGCGCTCCAGGCGTTGGGTCAGGCGGGAGATCGGGTAGCAATAGGCGAAGAACAGCGCCAGCACGCTGAAGTAGATCACGACGGTGAACGCGGTGCGGTTGATGGTATTGCTGGCAATCTGCGCGGTGTCGATCAGGTCATGCACGCCCACCAGCGAAGCCAGGGCGGTGCCCATGGTGATCACGGCGTAGAGGTTCATCCACGGCGGCAGCATGCGCTTGAAGCACTGCGGCAGAATGATCGAGCGAAACAGCTGGGCGCGGCTGAACGCCAGCGACCGCGCAGCTTCCCACTGGGTCGACGGGATCGAGCCGATCGCTCCGCGAAAGATCTCGGCCACGTTGGCACTGGCCGGCAACGCCAGCCCGAGGGTGACCTTCACCCAGTCGGGAAATGGCACGTAGTAGCTGCCCAGGTGGATTTCGAACGGGAACACGTAGGTGGTGAAGTAGATCAGCACCAGCCACGGCGCATTGCGGAACAGTTGCACCCACAGCCGCGCCGGCAGCCGCAACAGGCGCAGGGGCGACAGGCCCAGGGCGCCGATCAGCAGGCCGAACAGCGAGCCGAGGGCGATCGCCAGCAGGCTGATCAGGATGTTCTGGCCAAAACCCGTGACCAGCGCCGGGGTCCAGCGCAGCAGCGATTCCGCCAGTGATGTTTCAATGGCCATAGCCGGGCATCCTCAGGCGCGCTTCGAGGTAGCGGCCGACACAGTTGACGATGAAGCTCAGCAGGCCGAAGAAACCCAGGATCAGGATCATCAGTTCCAGCACGTTGTCGCTCTGTGTCCAGATCATGATCGAGGCGTAGGTGATGTCGCCCACGGCAATGGCCGAAGCCACGGCCGTCATCTTCACCAGGTCGATCAGATTGTTGACCAGCGCCGGCAAGGCGAAACGCAGGGCCAGCGGCAACTGCACGTTCCACAACAGCTGGCGCCGGCTGAAGGCCAGCGAGCTGGCCGCTTCCAGGGTCAC
Organism: Pseudomonas vanderleydeniana; assembly: GCF_014268755.2. Classification (NCBI taxonomy): domain Bacteria; kingdom Pseudomonadati; phylum Pseudomonadota; class Gammaproteobacteria; order Pseudomonadales; family Pseudomonadaceae; genus Pseudomonas; species Pseudomonas vanderleydeniana. The sequence continues at coordinate 4,099,510 of NZ_CP077093.1, forward strand.
CGGCGGTACCGCCTCGATCCCGGCGCGCAGGGCCTCGGCATGAAAGGCGCCCTTGTGCAGGGAAATCACGATCACCACCCAGGCGAACGGTGTCAGCGGGTTGGCCGCGCCCACGGCCTGGGTCAACAGCATGTTCAGCACCAGGAAGGCGCAGTAGAGCTGGACCAGGGTCGGCGTATTGCGCGTCACCTCGACGAAGATCCGCGCCGGCCGGGCCAGCCAGCGGTTGCCGCTGGTGAGCATGGCCGCCAGCACGAAGCCGGCCAGCAGGCTGCCGATGAGAGTGAAGCCGCACAGCAGCAAGGTGGTCCAGGCACCGTCGACCAGGCTGCCGCGCTGGTAGGCGTCGAGCAGGAAGCGGTAGTTGAGGCCGAGGGTGGCGGCCCACTGTACGAAGATTTCCATCAGGGATGGTGCTCAGGGGATGTGGGCATTAGGGCGTGTCCTTGGGGTATGGGATGGCAGGGATGGCCCTTTCGCGGATAAATCCGGCTCCCACAGGTTTAGCGGTGTTCACAACTCTTGTGAGCGCCACAAGGCTGTGGGAGCAGGATTCATCCGCGAAGAGGCCCGCAAACTCCCCAGCCTTTAACTGAATGACTCAACCCTTGAACTTGTCATGCAACTCCACCAGCGCCGGCGACGCCGGGGCGATGTGGTTGCGGGTCTCGGCCTCGATCAGCCAGCCGCTGCGATGCAGCCCCTGCACCACACTGTCCAGACGCTTCTGGGTGTCGGTCTCGCCGGTGCGGGTCCAGATCACCGACGGCGCCGGGTTGAGATCCGGCGTCAGCGCGCGATAGTCCTTCCACTCCGGGTTGCTCGCCAGCAACGGGTTGATCAGCGTCGAGTCATGCACGGCGGCCACGCAGTTGTTGCCACGCAGGGCCAGCAGTGATTCGGAGGAGCTCTTGAACGCCTTGATGTCCGCACCCAACTCGCTCAGCGGCTTGACGTAGCTGCTGCCCTGGGAGGTGCACACCGACTGGCCCTTGAGGTCCTCCCAGCGGGTGATTCTGCTGTCCTTGGGCAACGCCGCCGTGCCACCGATCTTGTAGAACGGCGTTGGGACATGGCCGAGCAGCGCATCACGCTCCTGGGTCCACTCCATGTTGGCGATCAACAGGTCAACCTTGCCCTGCTGCAGGAACTGCACGCGGTTGGCCGGCAGCACCGGTATCAGCTCGACCGCTACGCCAAGATCCTTGCCCAGGGCGTTGGCCAGGTCGACATTGAGGCCCCTGGGGTCCTGGGTCGCCGGATCGATCGAGCCGAACGGCCCGCCGGACAGCACCACGCCGACCACCAGCTTGTGCCGCTGCTGGATCTTGTCGAGGGTGGCGTCGGCCTGGGCGGCAGCGCTCGCGCCAAAGGCCAGCAGGGCCCCGAGCACGGTGGGCAGGAAGCGTTGGATCGGTGTGCGCGACAATGGCATGGATTTCCCCTCGGTGGCGGTCGGCGTCTCCCGACCTCGTTGCCCCGCATGCTAGGGAGCGGCCTCGGCGAACGGAAATTCAAATATCTAATATTGTTATAACTTTCTGGTTATTAATTTTCTTAAAAAATGGAATAACCCCTGTTTACAGGCACTCAGCGAGGGAAAGAGATTTTTATCTCGCCATACACATAAGAATCCGTAATCTATTGCAAATAGCCCCTGATATGATTCCGAGCCGCCCCATGCCCTCGCCCACCCTCGATCTGGAACTGCTGCGCACCTTTGTCGCGGTGGTCGACCATCACACCTTCGCCGAAGCCGGCCAGCACCTGGCCCGTACCCAGTCGTCGGTGACGCAGCAGATGCAGCGCCTGGAGCATCAGGTCGGGGTCAGCCTGTTCCAGAAACAGGGGCGGCAGAAACAGCTCACCGAGCCCGGCCGGCAGTTGCTGCGCCATGCCCGGCAGATGCTGTCGCTCAACGATGAGGTACTCAACTCACTGCAGGAAAGCCATCTGAGCGGGGTGCTGCGGATCGGCTCGCCGCATGACATCGCCGACACCATCCTGCCGCCGATCCTCAGCCACATCGCCCGCTCGGCCCCGCGCCTGCGCCTGGAGATCGACGTGGGTCGCAGTCCGTACCTGATGGAGGACCTGCACCGGGGCAAGATCGACATGGTCATTTCCACCCGCGAGGATTCGCGCCTGCAGGGCTTTGCCCTGCGTACCTCGCCGGTCTGGTGGATCTGCTCGGCGCAGTACATCCATGTCCCGAGCGAGCCGTTGCCATTGATCCTGGTGGAGGAACCGAGCATCTATCGGCGCTATGCCATGGAGGCACTGGAACGCGAGGGGATTGCCTGGCGCCAGGCGTACCTGGCGTCGAACCTGATCGGCATCAAGGCAGCGATCCGCGCGGGACTGGGCGTGACGCCGCGCAGCATGGAGCTGCTGGGGCCGGACATGCGGGTGCTGGGTGAAAAGGACGGGCTGCCACGCCTGCCGGACGTGACCTACCACCTGTGGATCCGGCCGAATACGGTCAACCCGCTGGTGCGCCGGGCCTATGACCTGATCCGCGCGAGCCAGGGACGCTAGGTTTCATTCCGACCTGCCCTCCACCACCGATCGTTCCCACGCTCCGCGTGGTAACGCAGCCCGTGACGCTCCGCGTCACCAGGGGCGGACGCTGAGCGTCCGGGGAGGCATTCCCACGCGGAGCGTGGGAACGATCAAACGCGGAGGGTGGGAACGATCAAACGCGGGGCGTGGGAGCGATCAGGTTGCGGGTAGCCAGAGGCGGAATCGGGCTCCGCCCAGCGGCGACTGCTCGACCGTCAACGTCCCACCCTGGGCCTCGGCCGCGCGCCGGCTGATCGCCAGGCCCAGGCCAAAACCACCCGTGGCTCGGTCGCGGCTGCGGTCCAGGCGGTAGAACGGCTCGAAGATCCGCTCGCGCTCCTGCTCGGGGATGCCGATCCCATCATCATCGACCCAGAACTCGCAGCCCTCGGCCGTTGCCTGGATACCCACCTGGATCCGCCGCTCGCAGTAGCGCATGGCATTGCGCAGCAGGTTCTGCACCGCCCGGGCGGTCAGCCGCGGGTCGAGCGAGAAATGCTCCTGGGGGCCCTGCATCAGCACATCGAGCACGATTTCCGGCGCTTCCAGCTCCTCATCGAAGCTGCCCAGAATGCTGTCGACGAACTCGTGCAGTGGCACCAGCACCCGCTCCGGCGTACGCCCGGGACTCTGCAGGCGGCTGTAGGACAGCAGTTCCAGCACCAGGTCATCCAGCTCACGAATATGCCCCACCAATCCCTGCAGACGCTCACGGGTCGCCGGCGGCAAGTCGTCGGACAGCGCCAGGGCCAGGCCGAAGTCGAGCCGGGTCAGCGGTGTACGCAACTCATGGGACACGGCATTGAGCAGGTCACGCTGCTGGTTGAGCAGGCATTCGATGTCGTTGGCCATGGTGTCGAACACCTGGGCCAGCTCACCGATGTTCGAGCGCGGCGAGATACGCGTCCGCTCGTGCAACTGGCCCTGGCCGATGTATCGGGCGGTCTGCTTGAGACGCTCCAGATCACGCCAGTGCGGGCGCAGCCAGAACAGCAGGCAACCGAGCAGCGCCGCGCCGACCAGTACGTTCATGCTCCAGTACAGCAGCTTCACGTCCATCGGGTCCGGCGGTATCTGCACCTGGACCGCCAACTGCCCATCCAGCGGCGAAGCCACCAGGTCCGGTGCGCCCCAGTCACCGATGCGGATGGCGTTCTCGCCACGGCGCAGGCGTTTCTGCTCCGGCTCGCTGAAGCTGATGTCATCGATGCGGATCAGCGACACCCGCAACGGTGCGAAGCTCTTGTCCTGCTCGACGGCCAGCGCCGGCCAGCGCTCGTTGGGGACGGCCTGGAACTGCTTGACCAGCAGACTCTGCATGCCGCGGGACTGGTCGATGTTGTAGTCCATGAAGCGCTGGTGAAACAGACCGACCACCAGGTCGGGTACCAGGTAGATCGCTGCACTGAAGGTGACGATGGTGATCAGGTACAGCCGGATGAGGATCTTGAACATCGACTCAGCATTCCCATTCGGAGCGGCTGAACAGGTAGCCCTTGCCCCAGACGGTCTTGATCTTGCGCGCCTCGCCGGCGTGATCGTCGAACTTGCGCCGCAGCTTGGAGATCGCCACGTCCACCGAACGATCGGTACCGTTGAACTCGATACCGCGCAGGCGCTGCAGGATCTGGTCGCGGCTGAGCACTTCGCCAGCATGCCGGGCCAGCACCACCAGCAGGTTGTACTCACCGCTGGACAGCTCCACCTGCTGGTCACGCCAGGTCACGGTGCGCTCGGACAGGTCGATGCACAGGTTGCCCATGAGAATCTGGTCGCTGGCCACCTGCGGCTCACTCAGGCTGCTGCGGCGCAGCAGGGTCCGCACCCGCGCCAGCAACACCCGTGGCTCGCAGGGCTTGGTGACGTAGTCGTCGGCGCCCATTTCCAGGCCCAGCACCTGGTCATGGCTGTCGTCGCGGGCGGTGAGCATCAGGATCGGCAGGCTCGCCGAGTCGGCGCGCAGCAAGCGGCACACCTGCAGGCCATCGAGGCCCGGCAGCATCAGGTCGAGGATCACCAGGTCCGGCGGATTCTGCCGGGCACGCTCGCGCACCTGGTCGCCACGGGCCAGCACATTGACCTGATAGCCATTGCGCTCCAGATAGCTGGCAATCAATTCGGCAAGCGCGGTGTCGTCTTCGACCAGGAGAATCGTCGGCATAAATAACTACGAAATGGAGGAAAAGGTAAAGGATATACGCCCTTACGCGTGCGCGAGCATATGCTTCACACTTTTTCACCAACCTCCTACATTGCTTCACAGCGGCCATTGACGGCCACCCGTAGCATGCCGGGGTCATCATTGGGACTTGATTATGTTGAAGAAGCTGTTTGCCCCGCTTTGCCTGTCGGCACTGACCCTGGCGCTGGCCGCCTGCGACCAGTCTGCCGGCGAGCCCGAGGCCATGCCTGCGCCCAAGGTCCGGGTCGAGACCATCCACACCCAACCCCTGTCGATCAGCAGCGAGCTGAGCGGGCGCATTGCCGCGCCGCGTATCGCCGAGGTTCGTGCCCGGGTTGCCGGCGTGGTGCTCAAGCGCATGTTCCAGGAAGGCAGCGACGTCAAACAGGGCGATGTGCTGTTCCTGATCGATCCGGCGCCGTTCAAGGCCGACCTCGACAGCGCCGTCGCCGCCTTGCAGAAAGCCGAGGCCAACGCGTTCCAGGCCAAGCTGCAGCACCAGCGCTACCGCGAACTGGTGGAGAGCAATGCCATCAGCCGCCAGGACTACGACAACGCCCAGGGTGCCGCGCGCCAGGCAGCCGCCGATGTGGCGGCCAATCAGGCTGCGGTGCAACGGGCCAAGCTGAACCTGGGCTACGCGACCGTTACCGCGCCGATCTCCGGGCGCATCGGCCGCGCGCTGGTCACCGAAGGCGCGCTGGTCGGCCAGAACGAGACCACCGCCCTGGCGCTGATCCAGCAGTTGAACCCGATCCATGCCGACCTGACCCAGTCGACCCGCGAACTGAACGACCTGCGCCGCGCCTTCCGCGCCGGCCAGTTGCAACAGGTCGGGCAGAACCAGGCCAAGGCCACGCTGATCCAGGACGATGGCAGCGCCTACCCGCTGCCGGGCAAGCTGCTGTTCACCGACATCAGCGTCGATCCGGGCACCGGCCAGGTGATCCTGCGCAGCGAGTTCCCCAACCCGGAACTCGACCTGCTGCCGGGCAGTTTCGTGCGGGTGCGCGTCGAGCAGGCGGTCAACCGGGAAGGCATCAGCATCCCGCAGCGGGCGATCCAGCGCGACAGCGCCGGCGTACCGCAGGTGCTGCTGGTCGACGCCCAGATGAAGGTCAGCCTGCAGACGGTGGACCTCGGCGCCGCGCAAAACGACCGCTGGATCGTCAACGCAGGCCTCAAGCCCGGCGACCGGGTCATCGTCGAGGGCGTGCAGCACGCCCGTCCCGGCGAGCCGGTCGAGATCGATGACAGCCCCCTTTCCCTCGCCCAGTCCAAAGGACAGTGAGCATGCCGCACTTCTTTATCGACCGCCCGGTCTTCGCCTGGGTGGTCGCCCTGTTCATCCTGCTGGCCGGCATCCTCGCCATCCCGCAGTTGCCGGTGGCGCAATACCCCAACGTCGCACCGCCGAAGATCGAGATCGTCGCGACCTACCCCGGCGCCTCGGCCCAGACCATCGACCAGAGCGTGGTCAGCCTGATCGAGCAGGAGCTCAACGGCGCCGACCACCTGCTGTATTTCGAGTCGCAGAGCAGCCTGGGCACGGCCACCATCAGCGCCACCTTCCAGCCCGGCACCAACCCGGAGATGGCCCAGGTCGACGTGCAGAACCGTCTCAAGGCGGTCGAGCCGCGCCTGCCCGCCGCCGTGACCCAGCAGGGCCTGCAGGTGGAGAAGGTTTCCGCCGGCTTCCTGCTGCTGGCAACCCTCACCTCCACTGACGGCAAGTACGATGAAACTGCGCTGAGCGACTACCTGGCGCGTAACGTGATGAACGAGATCAAGCGTCTCGACGGTGTCGGCAAGGCCCAGCTGTACGGGGCCGAACGTGCCCTGCGGATCTGGATCGACCCGCAGAAGCTGGTGGGTTTCAACCTGACCGCCGCCGATGTCAACGCCGCCGTCGCGGCACAGAACGCACAGGTCTCGGCCGGCAGCATCGGCGACCTGCCGGGCCCGTCGACCCAGGAAATCACCGCGGCGGTGCTGGTCAAGGGCCAGTTGTCGACGCCCCAGGAGTTCGCCGACATCGTCCTGCGGGCCAACCCGGACGGCTCCACCGTGCGCATCGGCGATGTCGCCCGGGTGGAAATCGGCAGCCAGGACTACCAGTTCTCGACGCGCCTGAACGGCAAGACGACCACGGCCTTCGCCGTACAGCTGTCGCCCGGCGCCAACGCCCTGAAGACCGCGACCCTGGTGCGGGCGAAGATGGACGAACTGGCGCGCTACTTCCCGGCCGGCGTGGAGTACAAGATCCCCTACGACACCTCGCCGTTCGTCAAGGTGTCGATCACCAAGGTGGTCCACACCCTGCTCGAGGCGATGGCGCTGGTGTTCGCGGTGATGTTCCTGTTCCTGCAGAACATCCGCTACACGCTGATCCCGGCACTGGTGGTGCCGGTGGCGCTGATGGGCACCTTCGCCACCATGCTGGCCCTGGGCTTCTCGATCAACGTGCTGACCATGTTCGGCATGGTGCTGGCCATCGGCATCCTGGTGGACGACGCCATCGTGGTGGTGGAAAACGTCGAGCGGATCATGGCCCATGAAGGCCTGCCGCCCAAGGAAGCCACCCGCAAGGCCATGGGCCAGATCGGCGGCGCGATCATCGGCATCACCCTGGTGCTGGTGGCGGTGTTCATCCCGATGGCCTTCATGCCAGGCTCCGTGGGAGTGATCTACCAGCAGTTTTCGTTGTCGATGGCGACCTCGATCCTGTTCTCGGCGTTCCTCGCCCTGACCCTGACCCCGGCGCTGTGCGCCACCCTGCTCAAGCCGATCGCCCCGGGCGAGCACCATGCCAAGGGCGGTTTCTTCGGCTGGTTCAACCGCCGTTTCGAGCAGATGAGCGACGGCTACCAGGGCTGGGTGGTCAGTGCGCTCAAGCGCAGCGGCCGCTACATGCTGCTGTTCGGCCTCCTGGTGGCGCTGCTGGGCCTGCTGTTCAGCCGCCTGCCCGCTTCGTTCCTGCCGGTCGAGGACCAGGGCTACACCATCACCGATATCCAGCTGCCAGCGGGTGCGAGCAAGAACCGCACGGTCAAGGTGGTCGAACAGATCGAGGCCAACAATGCCACCGAGGCGGGTGTCGGCGACACCACCATGATCCTCGGCTTCAGCTTCTCCGGCAGTGGCCAGAACGCCGCGCTGGCCTTCACCACCCTCAAGGACTGGTCGCAGCGTAGCGCCGAGGATTCGGCGGCCGCGATCGCCGAGCGGGCGAACTATGCCTTCACCGAGCTCAAGGACGCGGTGGCCTACGCCATCCTGCCACCCCCGGTGGATGGCCTCGGTACCTCCAGCGGCTTCGAGTTCCGCCTGCAGGACCGCGGCGGCGTCGGCCACCCGGTGCTGATGCAGGCGCGCACCGAACTGCTGGATGCGGCGAAGAAGAGCAAGGTACTGGCCAACGTCCGTGAAAGCGCCCTGGCCGAAGCGCCACAGGTGCAACTGGAAGTCGACCGCAAGCAGGCCAATGCCCTGGGGGTGTCGTTCGCCGACATAGGTGGCATTCTCTCCACCGCCCTCGGCTCGACCTATGTCAACGACTTCCCGAACCAGGGCCGCATGCAGCGGGTGGTGATCCAGGCCGAGGGCGACCAGCGCGCCCAGGTCGAGGACCTGCTGAAGATCCACGTGCGCAACAGCAGCGGCAAGATGGTCCCGCTGTCGGCCTTCGTCCAGGCCCGCTGGACCCAGGGCCCGGCACAACTGACCCGCTACAACGGCTACCCGGCGATTTCCATCTCCGGCGAATCGGCTCCGGGCTACAGCACCGGCCAGGCCATGGAAGAGATGGAGCGCCTGGTGCAGCAACTGCCGCGGGGCCTGGGCATGGAATGGACCGGCCTGTCGCTGCAGGAGCGCCTGTCCGGCGCCCAGGCACCGATGTTGCTGGCACTGTCGCTGCTGGTGGTGTTCCTGTGCCTGGCGGCGCTGTACGAGAGCTGGTCGATTCCGACCTCGGTGCTGTTGGTGGTACCGCTGGGGGTACTCGGTGCGGTGTTGGCGGTGACCTTGCGCGGCATGCCCAACGACGTGTTCTTCAAGGTCGGCCTGATCACCATCATCGGCCTGTCGGCGAAGAACGCGATCCTGATCATCGAGTTCGCCAAGAGCCTGTACGACGAGGGGCATGACCTGCTGGAAGCGACGGTACAGGCGGCGCGCCTGCGCCTGCGGCCGATCATCATGACCTCGCTGGCATTCATTCTCGGCGTGGTACCGCTGGCGATCGCCACCGGGGCCAGCTCGGCGAGCCAGCAGGCGATCGGCACCGGGGTGATCGGCGGGATGATCAGCGCGACACTGGCGGTGGTGTTCGTGCCGGTGTTCTTTGTGGTGGTGATGAAGCGGGTTCGGCGCAAGGCATCCTGATCCTTCGCTGAACTTGAGGGCCCTTTCGCGGATGAATCCGGCTCCCACAAGCGCTCGCGCAGTGCATGGATCCTGCGAACGGCGCTGACACTGTGGGAGCCGGCGCTCCGGTTTATCCGCGCCTCTTCGCGTTCCCGCAGTACCCATGGGAACGATCGGATGATCTCTCGCTGAATCCGAGGGCCCCTTCGCGGATAAATCCGGCTCCCACAGTGGATCGAGTCGTACGCCTGTTTTGTGTACTACACGAAACCCGTGGGAGCCGGCGGTCCGGCGCTCCGGTTTATCCGCGAAGAGGCCCACCCAGGCACCACCCATCCCGGCTATTGCACCAGCTGGTTGATCTCGATGATCGGCAACAACACCGCCATCACGATCACCAGCACCACCCCACCCATCACCACGATCATCAACGGTTCGAGCAGCGCGGTCATGCCCATCGCCCGCCGCTCGATATCCAGCGACAGCGTCTGCGCCGCCCGCTCCAGCATCGGTGGCAAGGCCCCGGTCTTCTCGCCACTGGCGATCAGGTGGATCAGCAACGGTGGAAACACCTTCTCCACCTTCAGCGCCGCCGCCAGGTTCACGCCCTCCTTCACCCGTGCCGTGGCCTCGCTCACACTCAGGCTCAAGCGCTCGTTCGAGACCGTCTGCCGCGCCGCTTCCAACGCCCGCAACAAGGGCACGCCGGCACCACCGAGAATCGCCAGGGTCGAAGCGAACCGTGCGGTATTGAGCCCCAGCACGAAGCGCCCGACCATCGGCAGGCGCAGGATCCGGCTGTGCCAGCCCAGCCGCGCTTCGGGTTTGCGCAGATACAGGCGCCAGCCCCAGAACGCCCCCGCCAACCCGCCAAAGCACAACACCCCCCACTCGCGGATGAAATCGCTGGCATTGAGCATCGCCAGGGTCAGCCCCGGCAGGTCCTGGCGGGCCTGGGAGAAGGCACTGACCACCTGTGGCACCACGTAGCTGAGCAGGAAGATCACGATGCCCACCGACACCAGCCCGACCACCGCCGGGTAGATGAACGCCGTGAGCACCTTGCCGCGCAGGTTGTTGCGTTCCTCGATGTAGTCGGCCAAGCGTTCCATGACCTGGGCCAGGTCGCCGGACTCCTCGCCCGCGGCGATCAGCGCCCGATAGATCTCGGGAAAGTCCCTGGGCCGCTTGGCCAGTGCCTCGGCCAGGCGCATGCCGCCGCGTACGTCGGCGCGTACCGCGCTCAGGGCCTGGGCGATGTGCTTGCGTTCAGCCTGCTCGACCGTGGCGCTCAGGGCCGCCTCCAGCGGCAGGCTGGCGCCGAGCAGGCTGGCCAGTTGGCGGGTGGCCCAGGCCAGGTCGTTGTCCGACAGCTTCGCGCTGAACAGCCCGGCGGCCGTCTCGCCACTGTCGCCACCCTCGGCCTTGAGCGACAGTGCGGTGAGCCCGCGCCCGCGCAAGGTGGCCATGGCCGCGCCCTGGCTGTCGGCCTCCAGGTGGCCGGACTCGATCCTGCCCTGGGCATCGGCGGCTTCGAAGCGATAGCGATTCATCAGGCATCCCTCGTCACACGCAGGATTTCTTCCGGTGCCGTCGCCCCCGCACGAACCCAGCGCTCACCATCTTCACGCATGCTCAGCATGCCGGCGGCACGTGCCGCCTGGCGCAGCGCCTGCTCGCCAGCGCCCTGGTGGATCAGGGTGCGCACGTCATCGTCGATGCAGAACAGTTCGTGGATGCCGGTCCGGCCGCTGTAGCCGGTGTGGTTGCAGGCGCTGCAGCCGACCGGACGCCAGGTGCCGGGCGCGGCCGGGTCGGGTTGACGGCAGTGCTGGCAGAGTCGCCGTACCAGCCGCTGGGCCAGCACGCCGAGCATCGACGAAGCCAGCAGGAACGGCTCCACCCCCATGTCGATCAGGCGGTTGACCGCCGACACCGCATCGTTGGTGTGCAGCGTCGCCAGCACCAGGTGACCGGTCAGCGAGGCCTGCACGGCGATCTGCGCGGTTTCCAGGTCGCGGATCTCGCCGATCATGATGATGTCCGGGTCCTGGCGCAGGATCGCCCGCAGCGCCAGGGCGAAGGTCATGTCGATCTTGGCGTTGACCTGGATCTGGCTGATGCCCGGCAGGTCGTACTCGACCGGGTCCTCGACGGTGAGGATATTGCTGGTGCTGGCGTCGAGCCGAGCCAGCGCCGCGTAGAGGCTGGTGGTCTTGCCGCTGCCGGTGGGACCGGTGACCAGCACGATGCCATGGGGCTGGCGGATCAGGTGGTCGAGCCGGGCCAGGACGTCCGGGTCCATGCCCAGGGTTTCCAGCTGCAAGCGCCCGGCCTGCTTGTCCAGCAGACGCATGACCACCCGCTCGCCGTGGCCGGTGGGCACGGTGGAAACCCGGATGTCGATCGGCCGGCCGGCGACCCGCAGGGCGATACGCCCATCCTGGGGCAGGCGCTTTTCGGCGATGTCCAGTTGCGCCATGATCTTGATCCGCGACACCAGCGCGCCGTGCAGTGCCTTGCGCGGCGAAACCACGTCGCGCAGCGTGCCATCGACGCGGTAGCGCACCACCGAATGGGTCTCGAACGGCTCGATATGGATATCGCTGGCCTCGTCACGCGCCGCCTGGGTGAGCAAGGCGTTGATCATGCGAATCACTGGGGCGCCGTCCTGGGTGTCGAGCAGGTCGGTGACTTCCGGCATGTCCTGCATCAGCCGGTCGAGGTCCACCTCGTTCTCCGCCGCCCCCACCACCGCCGCGGCGCTGCCGGTGTCGGCATACGCGCTGGTCAGCAGGCTGTCGAGTTCCTCGTCACGCACCCGTTCCAGCCGCGCCGGGCCGAACTGCCGCCGCACCTCGCTGATGGCCCAGCCAGGGGTCGAGGGACAGGCGGTGAGCACACCGTCGGCCAGCACCACCCGCTGCGCCTTGGCCCAGGCGTACGGCAACGCACTCATTGTGAAGCCTCCCGCTGTTGAACGACGCTATCACACCCTTGTGGCGAGCGGGCTTGCCCGCGCTCGGCTGCAGAGCAGCCGTAAACCCAGCAATCGAGCCCTGTCTGGCACACCGCATTCGCTGGTTTGAGGGCCGCTGCGCGCCCCAGCGCGGGCAAGCCCGCTCGCCACACAGTGGGGCTGGCCGTTGCGGTTTGAAGGGGGCTCATGGCTGCTGCCGCTCGTTCAGCGACACCGGCACCGCACGGATCGGCCTGGGGGTCTGCGGCACCGGCACAGGTCGTGAGCCGGGGATCGCTTCGCTGGCGGCCGGCAGCTGCGGGGCCTGCATGTCCGGCATCATCCAGCTGCGTTCCGGCACCAGGCTGCCCTGGGCACGGCGGATGAAGTCATAGCGGTTGAGGGTGATCGCCCGCCCGGCCGCACCGTCGCGGATGATGTAGGGCCGCAGGAACACCATCAGGTTGGTCTTGTTGCTGTCGCGCCGCTCATGACGGAACAGTGCGCCGATCCCGGGGATGCTCGACAGGAACGGCACGCCGTCATTGCTCTGGGTGTAGCCGTCCTGCAGCAGGCCGCCCATGACCATGATCTGCCCATCGTCGAGCAGGATGCTGGTGTCGATCGCCCGCTTCTTGGTCACGGTACCAGCCGCCGTCACGGTGGCGCGGTCGTCGACACTGCTGACTTCCTGGTACACGTCGAGCTTGACGGTACCGCCTTCGGAAATCTGCGGCCGGACGTTGAGCTTGAGCCCGACTTCCTCGCGCTGGATGGTCTGGAACGGGTTGTTGCTCGAATTGCTGCCGTTGGTCACGTAGCTGCCACTGACGAAGGGAATGGTCTGGCCGACGAAGATGCTCGCCACTTCGTTGTCCAGGGTCAGCAGGTTCGGTGTCGACAGCACGTTGGAGCCGCCCTTGCTCTTCAGGGCCCGGGCCAGCATCTTGAGGTCCATCACCCGACCGATCCCGGGAATGTCCACGGCGCCGCGTACCACCCCGATGTTCAGGCCCTGGGGCAAGGCATCGATACTGGTCTTGGCCGTGGTGACGATGCCGGTATTGCCCAGGTTGGCCCCGGCGAACACACCATTGCCCGCGAGGTTGCCGGTCTGCCACTGCACACCGAACTCGTTGGCCTCGTCCTCGCTGACCTCGACGATCAGGCTCTCGATCACCACCTGTGCGCGGCGTTGGTCGAGCTGGTCGATGACCTCGCGCAGGTTGCGGTACAGCGGCTCCGGGGCGGAGATCAGCAGGGTGTTGGTGGTGGCGTCGGCCTGGATGGTCACGCCGCCGGCGGAAAACGCCACGTTCTGCTCGTTACCCTGCCCCGTGCCGGAAGCCTGGCTGGAACCGTTGCGGGCGGACTGGCCGTAGAGCGAGTTGCTACCGCTGGCGCTGTTACCGGTCTGGCTGGTGCTGTTGGTCTGGCTGCCACTCTGGCTATTCTGGCTGTTGCTGTTATTGCTACCGCCGCTGAGCATGGCCCGGGTCTGGTCGCCCTCGCCGCTGCTGTCGCTTTCGCCAGTGAGCAGGCCGCGCAGGGCCTGGGCCAGCTTGCCGGCCTGGGCATTGCGCAGATAGACCACGTGCAGGTTGCTCGGGTTGCTCTGGGCGTTGTCGAGCTTGTAGATCAGCTCCCGCGCCAATTGCGTGCGCTCCGGGCTGCTGGCGCGGATGATTACCGAGTTGGAGCGGGGATCACCCAGTACGCTGATCTTCTGCGTCGGGTCATTGCCCTGGTTCTCCAGCAACTCCGAGACCATGCTGGCGATATCGCTGGCAATGCCGTTCTGGATGCTCACCACATCGGTGTCGATGGCGCTCGGAGTATCGATGCTGGCGATCAGGCTGGCGACCCGTTGCAGGTTCTGCGCGTAGTCGGTGATGACCACGGTGTTGTTGCCCGGGTAGGCGTTGATCGGGTTGTTCGGCGAGACGATCGGGCGCAGTACCGGGATCAGGTTGACCGCGTTCTCGTATTGCAGGCGGAAGGTTCGCGTCACCATGCCGTTTTCCGCCGGCTTGTCGGCGCTATAGACCGGACCGCCGAGCAGCTTGGCGTCCGCTTCCGGCACCACCTGGGCGACACCGCCGACGTCGACCACACTGAAACCCTGCATGCGCAGGGCCGACAGCAGCATGTCGTAGGCCCGGTGCGCCGGCACTTCACCTTCGGAGACCAGGGTCAGGTTGCCCTTGACCCGCGGGTCGACCAGGAACTGGCGCCCCGTGGACCGCGACAGGGCGCGCACCACCGCCTGGATATCGGCGTCGACGAAATTCAGTTGCACCGGCTGGTCGCCCAACGGATTGCTGGCCGCGATCGTCTTGCTCGTCGTACTGCCGGCACGTGCCGAACTGCCGACCGGATGCAGCACACGCCGATGCTGTTCGACCTGGGCCTGGGCACGCTGCCGGTCCGCCACGACATCGCCACTGTTGCCGGTCGAGCCCAATGGCCGTCCCAGTTCGCTTTCGGCCAGCAACGGCGCCTGCGGCGTCATGCCGCTACTGCAGGCGGTCAATGCCAACAGCAACCACGGCGCCGCCGCCTGCCGGCAGCGCAACCCATACAACGAGCCTGACCACTTCATGAAGCTTCCTTAGCGCCAAGCGCCTGATCCATGCGAACGGTTCCCGACAGTCTGCCCGCCGAGCCTTCGGGTTCGGCCGCGGCCGTCCGTTGCAGGCGGGCCTCGACCACATCCAGGGTGAATGAACGGGGTTTGCCCAGCAGCCAGTCCAGCAGCGCATCGGCCGGGGCATCCTCGACGGTCAACAACCAGCCTTCCCCACTACCCTGCAACTGGTAATGCCCGGACAACCCGCCGGCTTCGAGACTGGCGCGCAGCCCCGCCTCGAGGTCATCGCCGGCCGGCCGGGCAATGCCCTGCAGCAGGCCCTCGAGTGTCTGGGCCTGGGTCCTGAGCCTGGGCGTCTCGGCCGCCCAGTAATCAAGCTTCTTCAGCGGCGGCTGGATGAGTACGGTCCAGACCAGCAGTGCCGAAACACCGATGGCCATGCCGATGACCATGCGTTTTTCCCGGGGCACCAGACCGCGCCAGTACCCCTGCGCCCGGGCTGACAGCGCCTGCCAGCGGGCCCGGTAATGAACCAACCTGGAGTTACTCATTTTCAGCCTCCGCCGCCGGTTGTCCCTGTTCGGCCTGGGCCTTGAGCGTCCAGCCCTCGGCCGACGCACTCGCCAGCACCCCGGCCTGAGCCAGTTCGGCCTGCCAGGTGGCAGCGGCGCCCGGCTTGCGGTTATCCGGCAGCAGTTTGAGGTGCAACTCGCCCTTTTCGAACGCCAGGCCCTGCACCCCACCGACCACGAACGGCATCAACAGGCCGGCCTGGCGCACCAGCCGGGAGAAATCGCTGTCGCCACCGGCCTGGCTCTGGGCCAGTTGTTGGCGAGCCTGCTGCAGGGGATTGAGCACCACCGGCAAGGCCGGGAATGCCTGCTTGACCCGCTGGACCATCCACGCCTTGAGTTGTTCGCCCTGCTCGGCCTGCCGCGCCGCATAGAGGTTCAGGCCCACGCCCCAGACCAGCACGGCCAGCGCGCAGCAAGCGATTGCCCGGCCCCATTTGCCGGAGGCTGCGCCCGGCTGGCGCAGCGCACGGTGCAGACCCCATGCCGGCACCTTGCCGGTCCAGCGGCGATCGGCCGGCAGGGCCTGCAGCAGCGGATGCGTCGAGGGCGGCTCGCCGAGCCAATGCAGCACTTCGCCACGCGCCTGTAACTGCGCCAGGGCCTGTTCAACATCCGGGTGCACTTCGGCCAGGTCCGTCCCGAGGCGAATCAGCAGATGCTCGTCACGCACCTCCAGTACCGGTTCGGCGCCAATCACCGGTAGGCAATAGGCCGCCGGGTAAAGGCCGCGCAGGGACAAACCGGCCTGGCGCAGCAAGGCACCCAGTCGCTCCAGAGCCTCGCGCGGCAACCAGGCGACCGGTACGCGACCGTCGGCATCCCTTGGACCATGGGCGATGTGCATCGAGTCGCTGGTACCAAGGATCAGCGCCTGGGCTGCACAGTCGACCGCCGCACGGATCTTCGCCGGCGGCAATGCCGGCAATTCCAGGCTGGCCAACAGGCTGTCCTGCGGATGCAGGTAGCACTCCACAGTGCCACCCTTGTTGGCCTGCCCCAACCGGGCCAGGCTGGCACGGCCGGTTTCGCCAAGCTGGCCCTGACGGTCGAGTCGGGCGAACGCCAGCGGACTGTCGAGGTCCAGCGCCGCAAGCGGCGCCAAGGCAATACGCAAGAGACTCATACGCCCACCCGTGACCAGATCACCTGGGGCATGTCCAGCTCACTGCGATGCAGCAAGGCGGTCAGGTTGACCCGGCGACGATCGTTGCGCGCCTGGCCGAGCAACAGAAACCACTCGCTGGTGATACCGACCTTGATGTCGGCGACCACCAGTTGCGGCATGCGCAGGCGGTTGACGAAGTCGCCCCGGTTGATGAACCACTGCCCGGAGTCACGCTCGCTGATCAGGCCCCGGGCGCGCTGCGGCGACAGCCCGGGAACCTGTGAGGCCAGCACTTCGGCGGTGGCGGTGTTGCCGTTGATCCAGGTATTGGCCGGCAGGATGGTCACATGCGGGGCCAGGCGGGCCAGGGTTTCGTCGTCCACGCCGTCGACGCTTCTCAAGTCATCCAGGCTGCGCAGCATCGGCCGGGTAGCGGGCAGCGGCTTGTCGGCAGCCCCCGGCGAGGTCAGGCGACCGCTGTCGAAGGTGCCCTGCAAGGCGCCGCTGGCCTGGCGCTCGGGGTTCTGCAGGCGTGGGTAGGAGCTGATGACCCGCTGGGCGATGCGTTGGGCGACCACCGACTTGACACCGATCATCTCGCACAGACGGGCAAAGCCCTCCATCTGCTCGGCATCGATGCGCTCATCACTCACCAGGTTGCGCAGGTTGAACTTGCCCTGTTCGTCTTCCAGGCGCCCGTCGAACCGGCCGCCGCGCGCGCTCTGGATCGGTTGCGCCCAGGCCTGGGCCTGATGGGTCAAGGGGTCGCGCTGGCGCGCCTCCCAGAGCACCTGGCGACTGAGCTCAAGACCACCGCGCAACTGCCAGGAACCCTGGACACGCAGTTGCTCGGCTTCCAGGCTGCGGGTAAACACGGTTTCGCGGCTCAGCATGCCGGCGGCAATCACCGCCACCACCGCGGCAATCAGCAGCGCGCTGATGATCGCCATGCCCTCCTGCTTCGCCGCTCTCGGCGAACGCGCCTTCATGGCCGCGACTACAACTGCCAGGAGCCGATATCGGCATTGACCCCGTCGCCTTCCGGCTTGCCGTCGGCGCCCAGGGAGAACACGTCGACTTCACCGTTGGCGCCCGGGTTCAGGTACTGATAGGGACGCCCCCACGGGTCGTTGGGCAGGCGCTCCAGGTAGGAGCGCCAGTTGCTGTCCTTGGCGTTGGCCGGACGCTCGGCGAGGATCTTCAGGCCCTGGTTCTGGCTCGGGTAGCTGCCGTGGTCGAGGCGGTAGAGCTTGAGCGCCTGCATCAACCCGCCAATGTCCTGCCTGGCCGCGGTGACCCGCGCCTGGTCAGGCCGGTCGAGGACCTTGGGCACCACCATGGCGGCGAGAATCCCGAGGATGACCACCACCACCATGATCTCGATCAGCGTGAATCCCTGCTGAGCCCGGCGACCTCTGGAACGGGAATTGATGCGCGCGATATCCATCTCGACAGTCCTTGGCTTGATTCGATTCGCGGCGGATTGTTGCAAGAAGATATGTCACCGATATTGAAAATCCTCGGGTGAATCCGATGGCGGTCACGCTGATGAATGTGCAGGCGTCGTGGCGAACGGGCTGGCTGGCGCTCGGCTGCAAAGCAGACGCAAACCCTGCGATCGCATGAGCCCTGATGCAACGCACTGGCAGGTTTCAGGGGCACTGCGCGCCCCGGCGCGGGCGAGCCCGCTCGCCACAACACCCTTGCCAATATCCGTAGGAGCGCGGCTTACCCGCGAATGGGCTCGCAAGCCCCCTGGAACACCCCGCCAGGCGAAAAGCTCGGGAGCTTTGGTCAGCAAGCGGTCAAACAAGCGCGCTAGTGTCCTGACTCGATTCCCGGCTTCGAGACCGCCATGCAGCGCCCTTCCCGCCAACAAGGTTTCACCCTGATCGAAGTGCTGGTGGCGCTGACGATCATTGCCGTGGCGATGTCCGCCGCGGTGCGGGTGGCCGGTTTGATGACCCAGAGCAATGGCATGCTGCGCGACCGCTCCGTGGCCCTGCTGGCCGCCCAGAGCCGGCTGGCCGAACTGCGCCTGGAGGGCCGGCTGGGCAATGGCCGCCAATCCTTCGAGTGCGATCAGGGCCGCCTGGCCCTGCGCTGCGACCAGACCATCGGCCCAGGTGGAAACCCAGGGCTGTTACGGGTCGAGATCCTGGTATCGGACCGGCGCCACGAAGGTCCGCCGCTGGCGCGCCTGGAAACCCTGATGAGCCCGCCGGCCCTCAAGGCCGGGTCAGTTTCGGCAGGAACGGCACTTCGCTGAGCCGGGTCACCGCCAGGTGCAGCTTCTGCGAACCCTGCTCGATCAGGATGCCGTCACGCTCGATCGACAGCAGTTTTACCCCCTGCCCCAACCGCTCGCCAGCCAGGAAGCTGCGGGGCGGGCCATCGTTGAGACTGAGGATCGCCACCGCGCCACGGGAACTGGCCATCACTCCGGAGACCTTGATGTCGAGTCGCGCCGGCTGGTTGGAAAACCACTGCAGGGCCGGATTGTCACTACGTGCCGCGGCCACCGGCAACTGGGCCTCGGGGACCTGGGACACCGCCGGGGTCAGCAACAGCGTCGACCAGACCAGCACACCGGCCAGGGCGGCGAGCAAGGCGGCCGACTGGACAATCTGCACAGGGGCGAAGCGCGGGGTCCATTGCATGCTTGAGGCTCCTTTTTCATCGATCGGCGCAACAGGGTTGGCGGACAGCAGTCCACAGGCCGTGCGCAAGGGCGAGCCCGGCCACGACCCCACCAGCCTACCTGGCAATTCTCACGTTTTTATTTCACACGCTCATCATCTTTGCCATGCAGCATGAAGCCAGACACAAGGAGTCTGTCGAATGGATGCCCCACACCCCGCCCAGGCGGGTTTCACCCTGATCGAGCTGATGGTGGTGCTGGTGATCGTCGGTATCGCCAGCGCCGCCATCAGCCTGAGCATCAGGCCCGACCCGCTGCAATTGCTGCGCAAGGATGCAGAACGCCTGGCCCAGGCGATCCAGGTGGCCCAGGCCGAGGCCCGGGCCGATGGCCGGCCGATCCTCTGGCTGAGTGACAGCAAGGGCTACAAGTTCATCCGCACCGATGGCCAGGGCGGCAAGGAGCAGTTCAACGGCGACGCCCAATTGCGCCCGACCCGCTGGCAGAGCACGCCGATGCAGGTGCAACTGGACCGGGGCAAGACCCTGGTGCTCGACGCCGAGTGGATTGCCCCGCCCATGCGCCTGTCGCTCTCGGACGGCCAGCACAGCATCGGCGTGGTGCGCAGTGCCAACGGCGAGGTGCGCGTGCAATGAAGCGCCAGGCCGGCTTTACCCTGATCGAGGTGATGATCGCCCTGATGCTGATGGCGGTGGTCAGCATCATTGCCTGGCGTGGCCTGGACAGCGTCAATCGTACCGACGAACACCTCAGGCGCAGCAGCGGGCAGACCCATCAGTTGCTGGCCGCATTGGGCCAACTGGAACGCGATGTGGCGCTGCGCGCCAGCATCGAACTGGTGGAGCCACCCCGCCCCGACCAGGAACCGCGCCCCTCGGGCGCGCCGGCCGCGCTGAGCGTGCGCAGCGCCGAGGGCAAGGGCTTTCGGCTGGACCTGATTCGCACCTCGCCCGAGCAGGATGGCCGCCTGCAGCGGGTCCGCTGGTGGTTGAAAGGCGGAACCCTGTACCGCTCCGTGGCGGCGGCGCGCACGACGTTTCCGCTTCCGGCGCCGAAGGACGGCGTGGCCGTTCTGGAGCAGGTGACTTCGATGGATTTACGGGTGTGGCAGCCGGGCAAGGGCTGGCGACAACTGAGTGGCAATCACCGGGACAATCCGACCGGGCTGGAGATCAGCCTGGTGCGTAACACGCCGCAAGGTGTGGAGCGCTATCGGCAGGTGCTAGGACCGTTGGAGTGAATCGATACCCAGCACCTGAGACCTGGAACTGGAGCTGAACACAGCACCTGTAGGAGCCGGCTTGCTGGCTCCTACAATGGATTGCGTGATTCCCACATCAGAGCAGCGGACTCAGCTGAGCAACACCACCCCACCCGGCAACTCGGTGCACTTGGCCCCGTAGGCATCACGAATCAGCAACGCCACACCGGCCAGCTGATCCAGGCTGAAGCGCGCCTGCACCTTGCGCTTGCCCAACTCGCTGTTGAGCAGGACCAGCATCCCCGGCCGGTAGCGGTTGATCTCACTGATCACCGTCGCCAGGGTCGCATCGTTGAACACCAGCATCTTGTTGCGCCAGGCGATCACCGCGCTCGGGTCGACGCTTTGCGGCTCACTGGCCTGGCGGGAGTCGTACACCAGCTGCCGGCCGCCTTCCAGGCGGAAACGGCGACCCAGCACGTCCACCGTGAGGCTGCCTTCGATGCAGGTGACGCAGACGCTCTGATCGAGGTTGCGCAGGTTGAAGCGCGCCTGCTCGGCGGTCAACAGACCACCACCGGCCTGCACCTTGACCGGGGCCTGGGCCCGCGCCAGCACCTCGACCTCACCGCTGACCAGCTCGATCCGTGCGTCACCATCGCTCGACGGCAGCCGATTGATCCGGGTCTGCGTGTTCAGTTCCAGGCTGACGCCAGCGGCCAGGTCGATGCGGCGTTGCTCCCCCACCTCGGTGCTGTAGTCCGCACCCAGACCGGAGAAACCACCCGGCACGGTGGCTCGCACCAGGAAAAACGCCGCCGACGCGGCAATCGCCCCGCCCAGGAATGCGCGGCGCCCGAAATGACGGGCACGCGGTGGATGCTGCAGTTGTTCGAGCGCCGGTTTGAGCGACTGCCACAGCAGCTTGGCCTGCTCAAAGGCCTGGGCGTGCTCGGGGCTCTGTTCGCACCATTGGCGCAAGGCCCGCGCATCGGCGACGGTGGCCTGGCCAGAGGTCAGAAGAATCAGCCAATCCCGGGCTTCGCTCTGCAAGCGGGCGGTCGGGCCGACCCGCAATGGGGTAATGGAAGTCGTGTTCAAGCGCACAGGTACTCACGAAGATTTCGCTGATGTATGACTAAGACTGTTTTCCCGCCCCGGGACCGAACCGCTGAATCACTTTTCTTTCAAGACGGGCAGCACAATGCCCCAGGGCGGCCTTCAGTTCCTTCTCGACCATGCGCGTGGAAATACCGAAACGCTGGGAAATCTCCAGGTGTGGCGCCTCCTCCAGGCGGGCGGCGATAAAGATCCGCCGGCGCCGGGCCGGCAGTTCGTACAACGCGCTGAGCAACGACTGGATTTCCTTCTGGCCACCGACCACCCGTTCCGGGTCGAGGGCCTCGTCACTCAGTTGCAGCAATTCTTCGACCTCTTCGCCAGTGAGCAGGCGCGCATCGGCCTGGCGCCGGTCGGCGGCGATGTTCAGGGCCATCCGATACAGATAGGCATTGGGCTGGGTCAGATTCAGCGGCGCTTCCATGCGGTCGACCCGCAGGTAGGTTTCATGCAGAACGTCATTGGCCAACTCCTCCGACCCCAGGCGGCGGCGCAGGCGCAGCTTGAAATCGTCGTAGGAGGTCAGGAACAACCGGACCATCGGACTGTGCCCGATATTCTTCATACCCCAGCGGCTCCCTTTCGTTCTGTGCAATCCATGCTCGTTCCTGCTGAATCCGGCATTAATAGAAGGGTCACCGGCTGGCGCAGCGACGACGGGGCCGAGCGATCGACCCGCACCGTACGCAAACGCTCGACCAGCGCCCCATCACGCTGAACATCCCCGGTCGAACTGACCAGTCGACTGTGCTGCAGGGCACCGTCATGGCCGATCCAGACCTGCAATACCGCCCGGTAGGTGCCGGGGCGGGTCAAGGGCACGGCGCACAAGGCCTGTTCGATGGCCTGCTGGATCGCTCGTGCATAACTACCGGCCAGCGCCCCGCCCTTGCCGGGCGCACCCCTGGTCGGCGACTCACTGACCTGGGCCACCTGCAAGGTAAAGGCATCGGCCCGGGCATAACGCGCCATCAGCCCGCTGCCCGTGAGCAACAGGGCCAAGGCTTCGCCGGCCCGATAGCGGCCGTGCACCGCCAGGGAACGGCGGGCACGGGTCAGGTCGCGGTCGACCAGCACCGCCATCCCGGTCTGGCGGCTGAAGGCATCCAGCGCACCGGCCAGGTCCTGGGCGGCGATATCGAGGTCAACACGGGCCTGGGGGTCGACCTTCAGTGGCTCGGCTGCCAAGCAGACCGGCCACTGGCCAACCAGCAGCACCACCAGGGCGATCCCCCTCAGAACCAGGCGAAAAAACGACAGACTCACGGTCACGGATCGAAGTCCCTGCACGGCTGACGTATCCCTGAAAACCGTCATCCTGAGGGCTGTTTATGAATCTGATATGACGGACGTCGCAAAAAAACCATCACCCAGGCAGGACGGGCTTTGCACTAGACTCCAGGGCACCAGAACCTCAGTCGCGAGGTCAGCCAGGAGGCCCTCATGAAAGCTCTTTCACGTCTATCCAGTGTTCTTCTGCTCGCCGCCCTGCCCGGCCTGGTTCACGCCGCACAGGGCGAACCGAGCGGCTGCGTCGAAGTCAGCGTCGACGGCTACAAGGCGCCGGACTACCACTGCCTGAGCCAGCAGATGAGCAGTCCGGAAAACACCGAAGCCAAGCGTCGCAATCAGGCAGCGATGAACCCGGACATCACCAGGAAGCCAGCGAACCAGGCGGGCCTGGCCACGCCGGCCGCCACCCGCATCCGCATGGGCAATACCTTCGGCAGTTCGGTCAAGCCCCAGCGTCCGGTCTCGGGTCAGTAACCGGACCGTCAGGCCGGCTGGGCCCACTGCCGGGCGACCTGTGCCAACTCCATGCGTGCCCGCTCCAGGGCTTCCAGGCGGGCTTCGGCGGCGGAGAACAGCAGCGGCTGGGCATCGACGAACTGTGGGTCCTGCACGCCGATGAAGGCGAAGGCGGCCTTGAGCGCCGGGGTCAGGGCATCCATCCAGGCCATCGGGTTGCCCGGACGCAGGTCGGCACCGCGACTGGTCAGAAACAGCACCTTTTGCCGGGTCAACTGGCCGACGATGCCCTCCGGGGTGTTCAGGTAGGTCAACTCGGTGCGGGTGATGCTGTCGATGAAAGTCTTGAAGGTCGAAGGCATCGACCAGTTGTACATCGGCATGGCGAACAGGCAGGCGTCGGCGTCCATCACCCGTTTACACAGGGCATCCGAAGCCGCGAGGGTCTGCTTCATCTCGTCAGTACGGGCGTCCGGGTGGGTATAGGTGGCCGCAGCGAACGCCTCGGTGACATGCGGCGGGGTATCGATGTTCAGGTCCAGGTAATCGACCGTCAGGTCGACACCCTGCTCGCGCAGTTGCTCGATGAAAAAGCGCGACAGCGTGCGGGAGTTGGACCAGTCGCCCTTGGCGCTGGCGTCTACGTGCATCAGTTTCATGGCGATTGACCTCTCGGGACAGACGGGATGGGTTTGACTCGATCCGGCCCCTTGGCGAAAGCCTAAGGTCGAGCCGCGGTGAGTCGAACCGGAACGGCGTGCAGCCTAAAGCCTCGCCAGACAATTTCAGGTAGCCAATTCGGGCTTTTTTTTGCAGGCCAAAGCCACGGCGATTGGCCCGTGGTTTTTGCCGGAAATTGGCTATAGGCCCCCTCGCCTGCCGCCCCTACTCTTGTTCACGCCACCCCGCTGTCGGGGTGCTCGTGACACAGGAGATTCGGCAATGTCAGTCCAGGTGATCAACATCATTCACTTCAAGGCCGTCCCGGGACGCAGCGATGAACTCGGGCAGCGCCTGGGCACACTGGTCGAGAACCTGCGCCAGGCTAACGGTTGCGTGGACTACGTGGTGACCTGTGCCGACACACCTGGCGAGTGGACCGTCACCGGCCGCTGGCAATCCCCTGCTGCGCTGCAGGCGCACTTCCAGCTACCGGCCCTGCAGGGTTTCATCGACCTGCTCGGCGCAAGGCTGGCTTGCCGTATCGACCTGCAGCACTGAACGCCCTGACAGCTCCCTTTTTCACTGAAGCTTGCGAGAACGACCATGAAAACCCTTGAAGTCCTCCGTACCGCCCTGGCCACTGCCGTACTGCTGACCAGCTTCGGCGCTCTGGCGCATGAAGCCGGCGCCAGCCAGGAAAAGATCACCGTCCTGCAGGACCAGGCCCTGCTCAACGCCCCTGGCAAGAAAGCCATGATGCTCACCGTCGACTACCTGCCCGGCCAGGCCTCCGCCGCCCACCGCCACCAGGGCACGGCCATGGCCTACGTGCTGGAGGGTGAAATCACCTCCCAGGTCAAGGGCGGTCCGGCGATCACCTACAAGGCCGGCCAGTCCTGGTACGAACCGGCGGGCTCCGAGCACCTGGTCTCGAAGAACGCCAGCAACAGCAAGCCGGCCAAACTGCTGGTCTTCATGTTCATGGATGAAAAGGATGCGGTGCTGACCCCACTGAACCCGTAAGCCCCGAGAGTGTTGCGGTGAACGTCATATCGCTTTCGCGGCGATGCGGCGTTCCGACCAACCCTGCCCCTAAACATCGGTACCGTATGCCGTCTCTGGGTACGACGCCAACCTGCAGGAGCAGGGCTTGCCCGCGAAGCGCTTGATCTTGCTCTTGATCTACCGGCGCCGTTCCCGGCAGGCTGGGTGGAGGGGCGAAACCACCCCATCGGCTGAACACGCAAATGGAGATGTACAGCTATCCCCCATTAAAGCCCCGCCTCCGACCAACGGTCACCAAAACTGTCATTTCTGACAGTAGTCAACCCAGGCAAAGCATCGGAAGCTGACTCCTCAGGCAGTCCCCTCACCACCTCAGCTTCCGAGAAACCGACATGCCCACCACTCAAAAGACCTCTCACGACCACACCTCGCCAAACCCCCACAAAGCCACGGGATTCATGCATGTCGAAGTCATCGCACTCAGCGGAAACAGGATACTGCTCAACATCCACCAGATTCACCGGGATATGGGAGGAACCCGTATCACGGGCAACGCCACGGAAAATGGAATCCGCTACACCGTAAGCTTCACAATGAGCGAGGAGTTCCTGCCAGCCGGGCAATACGACTTTCCCGGAGACCGGATCAGGGACATCCACTACATGGTCGTCATCCCGGGCCAACCCGAGTGGGTTTATCCGGCAAGACGTGCCCATCTGGTCATCTATGAAAACACCCCCGCCCCTTTCATCTCCGGTGACCTGATATTCGAAACACAAGCCGTGGGCGGTGAGGAATACCGGGTCGAAATCAGGCCTTTCGAAGTCCGAGGGAAAGATTGAAACCGTGCCTTCCTGGCCCTGAACACCCCTGTTGTACGATCGAAAAGCACCGTCATCAAGGTCCGCAGTCCTCGATGACGGGCATGGCTCCGACAGCCCTACGGCATCCCCAACCAGTGCGGCAAGGCCAACGAAATCACCGGCACGTAAGTCACCAGGATCAGGAACGCCAGCAGAATCATCAACCACGGCAACGCCGCCCGAATGGTCTGCCCCAGGCTCAACCCGGTCACTGCCGAAGTGACGAACAGGTTCAGTCCCACCGGCGGATGCACCAAGCCGATCTCCATGTTCACCACCATGACGATCCCCAGGTGAATCGGATCGATCCCCAGCTTCATCGCGATCGGGAAAAAGATCGGCGCCAGGATCAGCACGATGGCCGACGGCTCCATGAAACTGCCCGCCACCAGCAGCACCACGTTGACCATCAGCAGGAAGCCGATCGGCGTCAGGCCCTCGGACACCACCCAGTTGGTGATCTGCTGCGGAATCTGCTCGGTGGTCAGCACATGGGCGAACAGGATCGCGTTGGCGATGATGAACATCAGCATGATCGCCAGCCGACCGGACTCCATCAGCACTTTCGGGCAGTCGCGGAGCTTCATGTCCTTGTAGACGAACAGCGCGACGAACGCCGAATACACCGCCGCCACCGCCGCCGCTTCGGTCGGGGTGAACAGGCCGCTGTAGATCCCGCCGAGGATGATCAACAGCAACAGCAGGCCCCAGAACGCGCGGCGGGCAGCGGTCAGCCACTCGCGGAACGTGGCCCGAGGCTGGGCCGGCAGTTTCTTGATCCGCGCCACGATGTAGATCGCCACCATCAGCATCAGGCCCAGCAGCAACCCGGGAATCACCCCGGCCATGAACAGCTTGCCGACCGAGGTTTCGGTCGCGGCCGAGTACACCACCATCACGATCGACGGCGGAATCAGGATCCCCAGGGTCCCGGCGTTGCAGATGATCCCGGCACCGAATTCCTTTGGATAACCGGAACGCACCATGCCGGCCACGGCAATCGAGCCCACCGCCGCCACCGTCGCCGGTGACGAACCGGACAGCGCGGCGAACAGCATGCAGGCCAGTACTGCGGCAATCGCCAGGCCCCCGCGAATGTGTCCGACACAAGCGTTGGCGAAGTCGATCAGGCGCTTGGCCACCCCACCGGTGGTCATGAACGCCCCCGACAGGAGGAAGAACGGGATCGCCAGGAAGGTGTAGGCATCGGAGGTTTCGAACAGCTTGATCGCCAACGAACTCAGGGAGTCCTGGCTGAACAGCAGGATCGACACGGCGCCTGACAGGCCCAGGGAAATCGCGATCGGCACACCGAGGAACATGAAGGTGAACAGCAGCAGGAACAGGCAGAGAACCGTCATCAGTGCTGCTCCTTGTGCTCATTCGCCAGCTTGCTGGCCTCGCCGGCCTCATCGGCCAGGCCCAGGCCGCTCTGGCGGCGGGTGAAGATGCGGTAGAAGATTTCCAGGTAACGGATCAGCACCAGGGCGAAACCGATGGGCACGATCACCACGATGTAGCCGACCTTGATGCCGAACTGGTCGAGGTCTTCGGCGCCGATGCCGGCCATCAGCACCGCGCTCAGCCACTTGTAGCTGGCGATCATGAACAGCCCGGCATAGGCCAGGCAGCAGGTGCAGGCGAGCAGCGCCAGGTAGCGTTGCACCGGGCGCGGCGTCAGCTTGACCAGCGCGTCCACCCCCAGGTGGCCGGCGGTACGCACGCCATAGGAAATGCCGAAGAAAATCAGCCAGCCGAACATGGCCTTGGTCAGGGCCACGCTCCAGGTCATGTCCTGGGCCACGGTCATGGTCGCGTCGCCCAGGGTGTTGAAGAAGCCGCTGCTCCAGGCCCAGCGGTCGGCCAGGTTGAAGAACAGCGTATAGACGTTGTTGGCCATCACGTAGACGAAGGTCACCAGGGTCATGGCGGCCAGCAGGAAGGCGATCAGGCCCTCCTCGAAATGCTCCCAGATGCGCCGCAGGGATTGCGTTGGCATAGACAGGACTCCGCAAGAGAAAAAGGGATTGGATCGGGTATCGCGTTACGGTGACGCGGAGCGTCACGGGCTGCATTCCCACGCAGAGCGTGGGAACGATCGGGGCAACCGGCCCTTGCAGTGCGGGGGAGCCACCGAAGTAGCCGGCCCTTGCAGTGCATGGGAGCCACCGGAGCAACCGATCCTTGCAGTGCATGGGGGCCACCTGGGCAGCCGGCCCTTGCAGTGCGTGGGAGCCGCCGGAGCAGCCGGCCCTTGCAGTGCATGGGGGCCACCGGAGCAGCCGGCCCTTGCAGTGCGTGGGAGCCACCGAAGCAACCGGCCCTTGCAGTGCACGGGGGCCACCGGAGCAGCCGGCCCTTGCAGTGCGTGGGGCCACCGGAGCAGCCGGCCCTTGCAGTGCGCGGGAGCCACCGAAGCAGCCGGCCCTTGCAGTGCGTGGGGCCACCGGAGCAGCCGGCCCCGTGGAGCGTGGCCCCTGGCTGGATCGTCCCCACGCTCCGCGTGGGGATGCATCCGGTGACGCTCCGCGTCGCCGAACGGTGATCAGGGCCGGTTGGACTTGTCCGCCGCCTCGATCAGGTCGGCCCCGATCTCACCTTCGAACTTCTTCCACACAGGCTTCATCGCCTCGCGCCACTGGCCACGTTCCTCCGCGCTGAGGGTGATGATTTCGCTGGTCTTGGCGTCGACGATCTTCTGCCTGGCGCCCTGGTTCAGCTCCTCGGCCTGGCGGTTCACCTCGGCGGTGACTTCACCCATGATCTTTTCCAGCTCGCTGCGCACATCCGCTGGCAGGCCACCCCAGAACTTGCTGTTGGTGATGACCATGTAGTCGATCAGGCCATGGTTGGACTCGGTGAAGTACTTCTGCACTTCGTTGACCTTCTGGCTCTCGTAGTTCGACCAGGTATTTTCGGTACCGTTGACGGTGCCGGTCTGCAGGCCCTGGTAGACCTCGGCAAAGCTCATCTTGCGCGGGTTGGCACGGATCGCCTTGAACTGCTCTTCCAGCACGCTGGAAGCCTGGACACGAAACTTCTGCCCACGGGCGTCAGCCGGCACCCGTAGCGGCTTGTTCGCCGACAGTTGCTTCAGCCCGTTGTGCCAGTAGGCCAGGCCGAGAATGCCCTTGTCCTGCATCGAGGTCAGCAACGCCTTGCCCTGGGCGGCCTGGAAGCGGTCGACGGCGGCCAGGTCATTGAACAGAAACGGCAGGTCGTAGATCTGCACCTGCCGGGTGTACTGCTCGAACTTGGCCAGGGACGGCGCCAGCATCTGCACGTCGCCCAACAGCAGCGCCTCCATCTCCTTGCCGTCACCGAACAGCGACGAGTTCGGGTACACCTCGACCTTGACCCGACCCGGCAGGCGTTCCTCGGCCAGTTTCTTGAACAGCAGCGCGCCCTGCCCCTTGGGGGTGTTCTCGGCCACCACGTGGGCGAACTTGATGATGATCGGGTCGGCCGCCTGGGCGAGGCTGGCGGTCATCAGGGTAGCGGCGCAGAACAGCGCCCGTGTGAGCTTGAGCATTGGGGTTACCTTCTTATTGTTGTCTTTCATCGCAGGTTGCCTAAAGCAACGCGTGTCGTGAATTTCGAATTTTGAGTACCTGCGTTCGGCCAGGCCGAACGCCACCCGGATAGACGCCGTACGCAAACAGCGGATGCCTGGGGAATCTGCATCTTAGGGGTCGTGACCGGCCAACGTCGGTGCGGTGCCCTCTCA
Organism: Pseudomonas vanderleydeniana; assembly: GCF_014268755.2. Taxonomy (NCBI): domain Bacteria; kingdom Pseudomonadati; phylum Pseudomonadota; class Gammaproteobacteria; order Pseudomonadales; family Pseudomonadaceae; genus Pseudomonas; species Pseudomonas vanderleydeniana. Next base: position 4,128,840 of record NZ_CP077093.1, read on the forward strand.
TTCACCGGTAGGCAGACACCGCCGATCGGCAGGGATGGCGCCTACAACAACCCCAGCAGGCGCCGAGCGCGCAACAGCACCGGGGCATCGACCATCTGTCCATCGACCTGGTAAGCCCCGGCCCCATCACTGCCGGCGTCGACGACCCGCCGGGCCCAGGCCAGGTCTTCGGCACTGGGCGTCAGCGCGGCATGGATCACCGGGACTTGCCGGGGGTGTATGCACAGGGCACCGGCGAAGCCCATTTCATAGGCATGGCGAATGGAGCGCTGCAGCCCCTCGGGATCGTCGATGGCCGGGTGCACGCCGTCGAGCGGCGCCACCAGCCCGGCGCCCCGGGAATGGATGATCAGGGCCAGGCGAGCCTGGTCGAGGGCGAACCGGGCCGCCTCCGAGCCGCTGCGGAGGTTGAGGTCCAGGGCCAGGTCGAGGCCACCGAAGGACAGGCGCTCGACGCCCCTGGCGCCGGCGATCTCGGCCAGGGCCAGCAGCCCACGCGCACTTTCGATGATCGGCCAGACCCGTTTGCCGGCCGCGGCGACCGCCTCGACCTGAACCGCGCTCTCAACCTTCGGCAGCAGCACCCCCACCACACCGGGATGCTGCTTGCAGAAGGCCAGGTCGGCGGCGTGTTCGGCGTGTTCCGGGGCATTGACGCGAACCAGCACGCGGACGTCGGGGTTTTCCTCGAGAAACGTCCCGAGGTGGTCACGGGCGGCGCGCTTGAGCGGTTCCTCGACGGCGTCCTCGAAATCGACGATTACCGCATCGGCACCGCTGGCCAGGGCCTTGGCGAAGCGCTCGGGGCGGCTGCCGGGTACGAACAGCGCGGAACGGAGAATGGATGAAGACATGGTGAATTCCTTGTTCGGTGTTGATGCGCGCAGCTGTTTGGGAGATTGGTGATCCGAGGGGCCTCATACGCGGGCAAGCCCCGCTACTACAGAACCGTGCCGTTCACAGGCGCGCATGCAACATAGTCCTGTAGGAGCAGGGCTTGCCCGCGAATGGGCCCTCAAGATCAAACACAGGGCTCAGACCACTCCACCCGCCCGCAACTGCGCCACGGCTTCGGCGCAAAACCCCAGTTGTCCCAGGATCGCCTCGGTGTGCTGGCCCAACTCCGGCACCGCGTCCATCCGCGGAGCAAAAGCGGCGTTGCGCGCCGGAGGCAACAGGGCCGGCAGTTTCCCCGAGGGACTGTCGACCTCGCGCCAGCCGTCACGGGCCTTGAGTTGCGGGTGCTGCCACACGCCTTGCATGTCGTTGACCCGCGCATTGGCGATCTGTGCCTCTTCCAGGCGACCGATCAGCTGCTCGGTGCTGAGCCTGGAGAAACTGTCGACGATGATCTGGCGCAGCACTTCGCGATTGGCCGAACGCTTGAAGTTGGCCGAAAACCGCTCGTCCACCGCCAGCGCCGGCGTCAGCAGCACCTTGTCGCAGAACGCCGCCCATTCGCGCTCGTTCTGCAGGCCGAGCATCACCGTGCCGCCATCGCCGGCCGGGAACGGCCCGTACGGATAGATGGTCGAGTGCGCCGCGCCGGCGCGGGGCGGTTGCGGCGCACCGTCGAAGGCGTAGTACATCGGATACCCCATCCACTCCACCAGGCTCTCCAGCATGCTGATGTCGACCCGGCTGCCCTCCCCGGTTCGGCCCCGCAGCAACAGTGCCGAGAGAATCCCGCTGTAGGCGTACATGCCGGCGGCGATGTCGGCAATCGAGCAACCGGCCTTGGCCAGCTCGTCCTCGCCCGGGCCACCGGTGACCGAGAGGAACCCACCCTCGCTCTGGATCAGCAGGTCGTAGGCCTTTTTCTTCTCGTAAGGGCCACCCTCGCCATAGCCGGAGATGTCGCAGACGATCAGCCGGGGGAAGCGCTCATGCAGCGCCTCGAACGACAGGCCCATGCGTGCGGCAGCGCCGGGCGCCAGGTTCTGCACCAGCACGTCGGCCTGGCCCAGCAGTTGCTCGAGAATCTCGCCGGCCTGGCCCTGCTTGAGGTCCAGGGTCAGGCTCTCCTTGGAGCGGTTGGTCCAGACGAAGTGCGAGGCCAGGCCGTTGACCCGCTGGTCATAGCCGCGCGCAAAATCACCCACGCCCGGGCGCTCGACCTTGATGACGCGCGCGCCGAGATCGGCCAGTTGCCGGGTGCAGAACGGCGCGGCGATGGCGTGTTCCAGGCTGATCACGGTGATGCCATCCAGTGGCCGTGGGGCCACGTTGTTGCCCGCTGTCTTGCCCATCAGCGCAGCTCCTTCAAATCGGTGGCGTGACGCAGGTCCCAGACCTGCTGGATCAGGGTGCTGGCCTGTTCCGGCGAGCGAGCGCCGGAGAACTGCACCAGGCGACGGAACTTGTCTTCCAGTTCGGGCCGCGACAGGCTGTTGCCCGGGTCGCCCTTGGGCTCGTCGATGGCCCCGTGCAGGGTGCGGCCGTCGACCGTGGTGACCACCACCCGGCCCAGCCAGCGTCGTGGGTAGGCAGCGTCGACCTCGGGATCGAGGGTCATGCCGACCTTCTCGCGAAAGGCCGCGACCGCCGGGTCGGTCAGCGACAGCTCATGGAACTCGGGCAAGCCGGCCTTGCCATGCACGGCGATCAGGCCGAGCACGGTGCCCATGGAAAACTTCGCCTGATGCACGGTCCGCGGCACCTTGACCCGTCCCAGCACGTCGATGGCACCATGATGCACACGGGTCTCCACCCGCTCGATCTGCTCATGGCGCAACCCCTGCTGCGCCATCAGTTGCAACAGGGCATCGGCAGCCGGGTGGGTATGTCGGCAGGACGCATGGAACTTGAACGAGGTTTCCAGCAGTGCCCAGCGGCTGCCCAGGCGGTCAGACAGCCGGGTCGCGTCGGCATCGCTGGACATCCCGGCGGCCATGCCCTGGTCACCCTCAAGAATGTTGCGTGCGCCCGTCAGGCCGTCGGCGGTCAGATAGGCGGCCAACAGCCCATCGGCGGCGGCCTTGGCGGTGTGCAACTGCTTGGAATCGGCGGCATCGCGCAGGAACTCCCAGAGCCCGGCGGCCTGGGTACCCGCACTGCCCAACAGGTTGAGAAACTGTTCCTGGCCGAAATCCATCAGCTTGCCCACGGCAACGGCTGCCGCCAGGGTGCCGACGGTGGCCGTGGTGTGGAAGATGCGGTAGTGCGAGCGGCCGAGGAATTCGCCGATGCGAATCCCCGCCTCATAGCCGGCGATCGACGCCAGCAGCAGCTCGCGACCGGACTTGCCCAGGTCCTGCGCCGCCGCCAGGGCCGCCGGGAACACCACGGTGGCCGGGTGCAGCACGGAGCTGTTATGCAGGTCGTCCTGCTCCACCAGGTGGGACGAGGCGGCATTGACCAGGGCGGCGAAGTAGGCCGAACTGCTCTCGCCGTTGACCAGAATACGCGCCGGCCCCTGCGCCGGGCCCATCCTGCGCGCATAGGCCTCGAACAGCGGGATCGGGTGGGCACCCTGGCTGGCCAGGGCCGAGGCCAGCCAGTCGAGGAACAGGTCTTCGGTACGCGCCAGCACTGCATCGGGCACCTGCTCGTAGCGCAGGCCGGCGAGGAATTCGGCAAGGGCTTGGGTATGGCTCATGCGGGGTTCCTCAGAAGCTGCGCGGCAGTTCGAGCAGGTGCTCGGCCACGTAGGACAGGATCAGGTTGGTGGAGATCGGCGCCACCTGGTACAGGCGGGTTTCGCGGAACTTGCGCTCGACGTCGTATTCGTTGGCGAAGCCGAAGCCACCATGGGTCTGCAGGCAGGCGTTGGCCGCCTCCCAACTGGCCTTGGCCGCCAGGTACTTGGCCATGTTGGCCGAGGCACCGGCGTTCTGCCCGGAGTCATATTCCTCGCAGGCACGCCAGCGCATCAGGTCGGCCGCCTCGATCTCGATGTGCGCCTCGGCAATCGGGAACTGCACGCCCTGGTTCTGCCCGATCGGCCGGCCGAACACTACCCGGTCACGGGCATACTGGCTGGCCTTCTCGACGAACCAGCGGCCATCGCCGATGCATTCGGCCGCGATCAGCGTACGCTCGGCGTTCAGGCCGTCGAGGATGTAGCGAAAGCCCTTGCCCTCTTCGCCGATCAGGCTGCTGGCCGGAATCTCCAGGTTGTCGAAGAACAGCTCGTTGGTCTCGTGGTTGACCATGTTGGCGATCGGCTGCACGGTCAGGCCGTTGCCGATGGCTGCGCGCAGGTCGACGAGAAAGATCGACATGCCTTCGGACTTGCGGGTGACCTCGGCCAGAGGCGTGGTGCGCGCCAGCAGGATCATCAGGTCGGAATGCTGGATGCGCGAGATCCATACCTTCTGGCCGTTGATCACATAGTTGTCACCCTTGCGCACGGCGGTGGTCTTGATCTTGGTCGTGTCGGTGCCGGTGGTGGGCTCGGTCACGCCCATCGACTGCAGGCGCAACTCGCCGCTGGCCAGTTTCGGCAGGTAGTGGCGCTTCTGCTCGTCGCTGCCGTTCCGCAGCAGGGTGAACATGTTGTACATCTGGCCGTGGATCGTGCCGGAGTTGCCCCCGCAGCGGTTGACCTCTTCGAGGATCACCGAGGCCTCGGCCAGGCCCAGGCCGGAACCGCCATATTCCTCGGGAATCATCGCCGACAGCCAGCCGGCCTCGGTCATGGCCTTGACGAAGGCCTCGGGGAAGCCTTTTTCCTCATCGATGCGGCGCCAGTATTCGGCAGGAAACTCCGCGCACAAGGCGCGCACGCCCTCGCGGATGGCATTGAGTTCTTCGTTTTGATTGGGATTCATCAGCGGATGACCTTTTCTTATTGTCTTGATCAGTCGACGTACAGGCTTTATTCGAAATGCACTTCGGCACGTTGGGCGATACCGTCGGCGTTGCCGGCCCACAGTTCGGCGACGCCGGGCTCGACGATCCGCCCGCCCACCTCGAAGGGCTGCGGCGCGATCAGCGGACGCAGGCCGCGGTAGGCGAAGCGTCGCAACCGCGCCTCGGGCTGGGCCCGGCAGAAGGCACGCAGGTTCAGGGTGGCGATCATCGGGCCGTGCACGACCAGGCCTGAGTAGCCCTCGGTGCCGGTGACGTAGGGATAGTCGTAGTGAATGCGGTGACCGTTGAAGGTCACGGCGCTGTAGCGGAACAGCAGGGTTGGCGTCGGCTCCACCGCCTCGCGCCACTGCCCTTCAGCCAGCGCCTCGCCGCTGCCCTGCTTGGGTGGCGTCGGCTCGCGGTAGACGATGTCCTGTTCCTCGCGGATCGCCAGGCGCCCGTCCTGGGAATATTCATGGCGCACGGTGACGAACAGCAGCGCCCCGGTGCGCCCCTGCTTTTCCTCGATATGGGTGATGGTGGAGACGCGCGTGGCATCGAAGCCGGCCTTCAGGCTGTCGAAAAACTCCAGGCGTCCACCAGCCCACATGCGATTGCGGTTGTCCGCCGGGGGCAGGAAGCTGCCGCGGGCCGGATGACCGTCGCCGCCCAGTTGGCTTTCGGGCAGCGGGTCCTGGAAGAAGCACCACTGCCAGAGTGCTGGCAACGCCTCGCCGTGAGCCGGCGCGGTTTCGCCAAAGGTTGCGGCGATACGCTTGAGCAGGTTGCGACTCAGTTGGTCGTGGGCCTCTTCGGTACGCCCCAGCCAGGCACTCAGATCCGTCACACTCATGGAAGGTTTCCCCTTGCCGGTTATCGTTGTGCGCCGATGATGCAAGTTGATCGCCGTTCCGAGAATCTGCATTTCGATAAGCCGGCGTTCAGGTATGCTGAACGCCAGACCTTGAGTGGAGCCATCCATGCATTTCGACCTGGCGGATCTGCGTCTCTTCATACATATAGCTGAATCGCCCAGCCTGACCCAGGGCGCCAAGCGCGCCTTCCTCTCGCCGGCCGCCGCCAGCGCGCGGATCAAGGCGCTGGAGGCGCAGTTCGATACTCGCCTGCTGTACCGCGACAGCCGGGGGGTGGAAGTCACCCCTGCCGGTGAACGACTGCTGCAGCATGCACGCCTGATCATGCGTCAGGTCGACTACCTCAAAAGCGAATTCACCCACTATGGCAGTGACTCCGCCGGACACATCCGGATCTTCGCCAACACAACGGCAGTCACCGAATTCCTTCCGGAAGTGCTGGCCGGCTTTCTCTCGGAACGCCCGGGGGTGACGGTGGACCTGCAGGAACGGCTGTCGCGGGACATCGTGCGCGGCGTGCTCGACGGCACCAGCGACATGGGCATCATCGCCGGCCCCGTCGAGGCCAGCGGCCTGCAGGTCATGCACTTCAGTACCGATCGCCTGGTATTGATCGTCCCGGCCGACCACCCGCTGGCGGGGCAGCCTTCGGTCAACCTGAGCAAGACCCTGGCCTATCAGCACATCGGCCTGCATGAAGGCAGCACATTGCTGAGTTTCCTGCGCGAACACGTCGAGCGCATCGGCAAGACCCTTTCGCTGCGTATCCAGGTTTCCAGCTTCGAGGCCATCTGCCGGATGGTCGAGGCGGGCGTGGGCATCGGCATCATTCCCGAATCGGCAGCCGTTCGGCACAGCCGGACGATGCAACTGGTGAGCGTGGCGCTGGACGAACCCTGGGCAATTCGCGAACGCAGCATTCTGGTGCGTGAACTCGAAGCCCTGCCCGGCGTCGTCCGCGCCCTGATCGCCACGCTGATGCCGGCAACCCCGGCATGAGCCGGCCCGTGTTGCGGGTTGCACAACACCGGCTGGCGCGGCATCCTTGAGCTATTCCTGCAACAGAACTTTTTACGCCACAGGCACTCAATCAGTGCATTGATCCATGCCCTTCCCGACAGAGACGCTCATGACTTCGAAGCTGGAACAACTCAAGCAGTTCACCACCGTGGTCGCGGACACCGGCGACCTCGACGCGATCACCCGCCTCAAGCCGGTCGACGCCACCACCAACCCGTCGCTGCTGCTCAAGGCCGCTGCCTTGCCAGGCTACGCCGACCTGCTCAAGAGCGCTGTCGCTCATGCCAAGGGCGATGTCGGCCTGGCCTGCGACCAGTTTGCGGTATCGGTCGGTGCCGGCATTCTCAAGGCGATTCCGGGACGTATCTCCACCGAGGTCGACGCGCGCCTGTCGTTCGACGAAGCCGCGTTGCTGGCCAAGGCCAACCAGTTGATCGAGCTGTACGACAAGGCCGGTGTCGGTCGTGACCGCGTACTGATCAAGCTGGCCTCGACCTGGGAAGGTATCCGCGCCGCCGAGAAACTGGAGAAGGCCGGTATCCAGACCAACCTGACCCTGCTGTTCTCCTTCGCCCAGGCCGTGGCCTGTGCCGATGCGGGCGTGTTCCTGATCTCGCCGTTCGTGGGCCGCATCTACGACTGGTACAAGAAATCCACCGGCAACGAATACACCGGTGCCGATGATCCGGGCGTGCAGTCGGTCACCCGCATCTACAACTACTACAAGTCCAATGACTACAAGACCGTGGTCATGGGCGCCAGCTTCCGCAACCTCAACCAGATCGAACACCTGGCCGGCTGCGATCGCCTGACCATCAGCCCGGACCTGCTGGAAAAACTCTCCCAGGACCAGGGCGAGCTGGTACGCAAGCTGACCCCGGGCACCGCTGGCGAAGCCCGCCAGAGCCTGAACGAAGCGCAATTCCGCTGGGCCTCCAACGAAGACGCCATGGCCACCGAGAAACTGGCCGAGGGTATTCGCCAGTTCGCCCGTGACCAGGAAAAACTGGAAGCCTTGCTGACCCGGTAAAACCTTAGGCCCCGTTCGCCGGCAAGCCGCGCGCCTATGACGCTGAGGGTGTACACACTTTTGTGAACGCCATGGCCCCCTGTAGGAGCGCGGCTTGCCCGCGAAAGCGATCGCCCGGCCACACACCCTCCTGACCGACACACCGCTACCGCCGGCAAGCGGCGCGCCGGACGCAACATCCCTTCACAAAGCCCCGACAATTTCGCCATTGAGCCCGTCCTGAACCGGTGCCTAAACTCTCGCGCCTGCCTGATAAGAGAGTCCATCATGACCGCGCCTGATTGCACCTCCCAAGAACCCCGACAGCGCTGGCTGGCCCTGGTCGTACTGTGCCTGGGGGTGTTGATGATCGTGCTCGATACCACCATCGTCAATGTTGCCCTGCCCTCGATCAAGACCGACCTGCAGTTCAACGAAACCTCCCTGGCCTGGGTGGTGAACGCCTACATGCTGACCTTCGGCGGCTTCCTGCTGCTCGGTGGTCGCCTGGGTGACCTGTACGGGCACCGCCGGCTGTTCCTGCTGGGGATCGCCTTCTTCACCCTGGCTTCACTGGCCTGCGGCATCGCCCAGACCCAGACCCTGCTGATCGGGGCCCGGGCCTTCCAGGGCCTGGCCGCCGCCGTGGTCACGGCCGTCGCGTTGTCGCTAATCATGGACCTGTTCACGGAACCGGCCGAACGGGCCAGGGCCATGGGGGTCTACGGCTTCGTCTGTGCCGGTGGCGGCAGCCTGGGTGCGCTGCTCGGCGGGGTGTTGACCAGTACCTTGAGCTGGCACTGGATCTTCCTGGTCAACCTGCCCATCGGCCTGGCGGTGATCGTGATGTCGCTGCGCCTGCTGTCCAGGTCCCTCAACCAGCACCCCGAACGCAGCCTGGACGTGATCGGTGCCCTGACGGTGACCGCCTCTCTGATGCTGGCGGTATACGCCATCGTCAACGGCAACGAGATGGGCTGGGAGTCGCCGCGTACCCTCGGGCAACTGGCCCTGGCCATCGGCCTGCTGATGGCGTTCCTGGTGATCGAAACCCGAGTGAAGGTCCCATTGATGCCGTTGCGGCTGTTCCGCCTGCGCAACCTGGCGGTGGCCAATATCGTCGGTGTGCTCTGGGCGGCCGCCATGTTCGCCTGGTTCTTTCTCTCGGCGCTCTACATGCAACTGGTGCTGGGCTACACACCACTGCAGGTTGGCCTGGCGTTCCTGCCAGCGAACCTGATCATGGCCGTGTTCTCCCTGGGCATCTCGGCCAGGCTGGTGATGCGCTTCGGTATCCGCGGGCCTCTGGCGGCCGGCCTCGGCCTGGCTACGCTCGGCCTGCTGCTGTTCGCCCAGGCGCCGGTGGATGGCAACTTCTTCCACGACATCCTGCCGGGCATGGTGCTGCTGGGACTGGGGGCCGGAATCGCCTTCAACCCGTTGTTGCTGGCGGCGATGAACGATGTCGCGCCGTCCGAGTCGGGCCTGGCCTCCGGCGTGGTCAATACCGCTTTCATGATGGGCGGTGCCCTGGGGCTGGCCGCCTTGGCGAGCCTGGCGGCAGCGCGTACGCAGTTGCACCTGGGCGCGGGACTGGCGGAGCTGGTGTCGCTCAATGACGGTTATCAGGCGGCCTTTCTGGCGGGCGCAGTGTTTTCCGCACTGGGCGCCGGCATCGCCGCCACCCTGATGCGCACGAAGACCGGCAGCAATGTCGGCGGCGAAGCCCCACTGGCGGTGTAGCGCCAGTGGTCGCGTGGCGGGTGGCAGCGCCGGCTCCCACAGCAGCGTTTCCACCCTGGGCTCAACGGTCACCGCTCGCCCATCAGCCGGTGGCCTGTTGCTCCTCCGCCTGGCGGATGCTGGCCATGAACCGATCGGCCGGCATCGGCCGCCCCAGCAGATAACCCTGCAACGAGTTGCAACCCAGGCTGGTGAGGAAGTCACGCTGCTCGTCGGTCTCCACGCCCTCGGCGACGATCCGCAGCCCCAGCGCCTGGCCCAGCGCGACGATGGCCGAGACAATCGCCGCATCGTCGGAATCGTGCTCCAGGTCCCGGACAAACCCGCGGTCGATCTTCAACTCCGTGGCCGGTAGCCGCTTGAGGTACATCAGGCTCGAATAGCCGGTGCCGAAGTCATCGATGGACAGGTCCACGCCCATTTCCGAGAGCTGGCGCAACACCGTCATGCTCGCATCGGCATCGCTCATGGTCGTGGTTTCGGTGATTTCCAGGGTCAGGCTGTTGGCCGGCAGGTGATGCCGGTTCAGGGCGCTGGCAACGCTGGCGACCAGCCCGGCATGGCAGAACTGCTGGGCCGACAGGTTCACGGCAATACGCCAGTGCCGGTAACCCTGTTCGTACCATAGACGCATCTGCCGGCAGGCTTCGTTCAGCACCCATTCCCCGATCGGGATGATCAGCCCGCTCTTCTCCGCCAGGGGGATGAACGTATCCGGCATCATCAACCCCTGCTCGGGGTGATGCCAGCGCAACAGGGCCTCCGCGCCGATGGGCTGGCCACTCTGGGCATCGAACTTGGGTTGGTAGTGCAGACGGAATTCCTCGCTGTTCTCCAGCGCCTGGCGCAAATCCTGCTGCAACTTCAGTTTCTTGCGCGCATTGCCGTTCATCGAGGCATCGAAGAAGCTGTAGCCGTTCTTGCCCGCGCTCTTGGCGTGATACATGGCCGCATCGGCATTCATCAGCAATTCCTCGGCGGTGTGGCCACTGCCGGGATACAGCACGATGCCAACGCTGGCGGAGATCTGCAGGTCCTGCTCGACCACCTGGAACACCTGGGACACCAGGCTGACCTGACGCGCAGCCACCTCCAGCGCATCGTCCGGCTCGGACAACTGCGCCAGCAGGACGAACTCGTCGCCACCGATCCGGGCCAGGGTGTCCTGCGAAGGCAGTTCATCTCGCAGACGATGGGCAACCGCCCGCAGCAGTTGGTCGCCGACGTGGTGGCCGAATGCATCGTTGACCGGTTTGAAACCATCCAGATCGATGAACATCAGCGCAAACAACCCGCCCTCGGCGCTGACCTTGTGCATCGCCTGGTCAATGCGGTCGGCCAGCAACATGCGGTTCGGCAGGCCGGTGAGGTTGTCGTGCAGGGCCAACTGGGTCAGTTCCCGGTTGGCCAGGGTCAGGGAATCGGCCAGGTCGGCGGTGCGTTCCTCCAGCCGGGCATCGAGCACCGAGGTCAGCAAGGCGATCGACAGCACCGCCAGGCTGGTGACCAGTACCAGGTTGTCCAGACCCTTGACCGCCAGGCCACTGACCGCCGCGCCACAAAAGCTGCCTTCGGGAAAATTGGCCGCAGCCATGCCCGTGTAATGCATGCCGACGATCGCCACGCCCATGATCACCGCGGCGCCGGCGCGAGCCAGGCGGATATAGGGCGTGTTGCGACGCAGGTGGAAGGCAATCCACAACGCCGCCGCTGAAGCACTGACGGCAATCAGCAGCGAGGCACCGAACAGAGTCGGATCGTAGTCGATACCCGGCTGCATCCGCAGGGCCGCCATGCCCGTGTAGTGCATGGCGCTGATGCCGGCGCCCATGATCAACGCGCCGAACCCCAGTTGCAGCAACGGCAGGCTTGGCTGGCTGACCAGCCATAGGGCAAACCCGCTGGACAGGATGGCGATCAGCAGCGACAACGCCGTGATCGAGCCGTCATAACCCAACTCGATCGGCAGACGGAAGGCCAGCATGCCGACGAAATGCATCGACCAGATGCCCACGCCCATGGCCAGGGCGCCTCCGAGCATCCACATGTAGACCGCGCGCCCGCTGGCGGTGGCGATTCGTCCAGCCAGGTCCAGGGCGGTATAGGAAGCCAGGATCGCGACACACAGCGACATGATGACCAGCGATGAGGAGTAACTACCGGTGAGCATTGGAAATTCTCTCAAACTCCATGCCGGATCAGCGTCCGGCTCGCCAAAAGTCGCCGATTGTACCCACTCCATCAACGAACGCACGGGAAAACAGGCAAATGGCCATTATTTCCCGCGAGGCACATACGACCCCCAGTGACAGCCTTTACAAGCGCTTCAGAAACAATCGGGTCACCCGCCGCTCCTGCACGGCAACCACCGTCATCTGCCAACTTGCCCATTGCACCTGGTCACCGATCATCGGCAGCCGGTCGAGCAGGCTCATCACCAACCCGGCCAGCGTCTGGTAATCCTCGGTGGCCTTGGCCTCAAGTCCAATACGCTGACGCGCACGGCTGAGAGTCATGGCACCGCTGACCTGGAACCCCTCCGCTTCCTCGACCACCTCGGGACCTTCCACCTCGCTGGCATCCGGCAACTCGCCGGCGATCGACTCGAGGATGTCGGTCATCGTCAACAAACCGACGAAGTCACCGAACTCGTTGACCACGAAGGCGATGTGGGTCGAAGCCTGGCGCATCTGCTCCAGAGCGTTGAGCACAGAGTAGCTGTCTAATAGGTTTATCGCCCGGCGCGCGAGAAACTCCAGTCCCGGCTCACTCCCCTCCAGGTAGGCCTTGAGCAGTTCCTTCTTGTGCACGAAGCCCAGCGGCTCATCGACCTTGCCCTGCCGGATGAGCGGCAGGCGCGAGTAGGACGAGCGGATCAGCTTCTGCCGAATGACCGCCGGACTGTCGGCCACATCCAGGCTGTCGACCTGCGCCCGAACCGTCATCAACGTGCGGATCGGCCGCTCGGCCAACTGCAGCACGCCACTGATCATCACCCGCTCACTGCGTTCGAACGGCACCAGGGTCTCGTCCGCCGCAGGCTCGAGCAGGTCGGCAATCTCCTCGTCCACTTCCTCGCTGGACACGCGACGCCCGCCCAGCATGCGCAACACGGCATGGGCCGTGCGCTCACGCAGCGGCCGCTGACCATGGGCCGAGCGCTTGCGCCGGGCTCGCGCCACCTGGTTGAACAGTTCGATCAGCACCGAGAAACCGATGGCCGCGTACAGGTAGCCCTTGGGAATATGGAAGCCCAGGCCCTCGGCGGTGAGGCTGAAGCCGATCATCATCAGGAAGCCCAGGCACAGCATGATCACCGTCGGCCGCTCGTTGACGAAGCGGGTCAGCGGTTTGCTGGCGACGATCATCAGGCCGATGGAGACGATCACCGCGATCATCATGATCGACAGTTCCTCGACCATGCCCACCGCCGTGATCACCGCGTCCAGCGAGAACACCGCATCGAGCACCACGATCTGCGCGACGATCGGCCAGAACAGCGCATAACTGCCGTTCGCCGAACGCTGGCTGACATGCCCTTCCAGCCGCTCATGCAACTCCATGGTGGCCTTGAACAACAGGAACACGCCACCGAACAGCATGATCAGGTCACGGCCGGAGAACGTCTTGCCCAGCACCTCGAACAGCGGCTGGGTCAGGGTCACCATCCAGGCGATGCTCGCCAACAGGCCCAGGCGCATCAGCAGCGCCAGCGACAGGCCGATGACCCGCGCCCGGTCACGCTGCTCGGGTGGCAGCTTGTCTGCCAGGATCGCAATGAACACCAGGTTATCGATGCCCAGCACCAGTTCCAGGAAAATCAGGGTCGCCAGGCCAAGCCAGGCCGTCGGATCAGCCAACCATTCCATTTAAAATGCTCTCCCTGGGTCAGTCAGGACATACGCGCACGACAAAGCCAGGCCCGTGAATGGCCAGGAAACGACGTTGCAGGTGTGGGAAAAACGCTCGACAGGGGAATTGCCGGGCTTGGGGCACGACAGGAAGACGTGCGTGAAGAAGAAGAACGGGAGGGGGCGACCGGGAGGCTCCGTGAGGGTGTTCATGTACAACCTGAGTGGCTAATAGGGAAATAAATCCTACATGACCAATGAACCGAACCTGACAGACAAACTATTTCAAATCATGAAAGCACGCACCTGGCCTCATCGCGCAGCGCCCTGCTCCCGCCGATAACCCTGCCTGACCCGCTCGATGTAACGGGCCACGGCTGGCGCCTTTTCGAAACGTCGGTGGATCAGCGACAGCCAGGAGGTGGCCTGGCAGCCGACGATCGGTCGATAGACCACATTCGGCAGGTTGACGTGACCGATCACCGACTCGGGCACCACGGCCACGCCCTGCCCCAGGGAAACCGCGGCGATCACCGCCACCAGCCCACCCGGCTGCGGCCCCAGGTTGGGCGCGTAACCGCCCTCGGCGGCAACCTGCAAGGTACCGTTGATCTGTTCCGGCAGGATGAACGTCTCGTTCTGCAGGTGTTCGGCACCGATACCCGGCAGCCGACACAACCAACTGTCGTCGGCCAGCGCCAGCACGAAGCCCTCGGCGTTCAGACGCACCGCTTCCACACCTTCCGGCAGCGACATCGGCGAGCGTACGTAGCCGATATCGAAGCGGCCTTCGGCGATCAGCCCGGGCAACGCCGCCATGGGACTCTCGCGTACGTTGAGGCTGACATCGGTAAAGTCGTGGACATACGCCTTGACCTGCTGCTGCAGCACCCCTGAATACACCGCCGAGGCGACGTAACCGATCTCGATATGCCCGATCTCCCCTCGCCCGGCGCGCTGGGCATTGCGCTGAGCGAACTCGAACTGACGCACCGTTGCCTCGGCTTCGGGCAACAACGCCGCCCCGGCCTCCGTCAGGCTGACCTCGCGCTGCCCACGCAGGAACAGGCGGGTCCCGAGGGCGTTTTCCATGTCCTGGATCTGCCGTGTGAGGGTCGGCGGCGCGATGTCCAACTGCTCGGCGGCACGGGTGAAATTGCGCTGGCGGGCCACCGCGAGAAAATAGCGGAAATGACGGATTTCCATGGGCATTAGCTCAAAGGTAATGAAGTGCCAGGAACGGTCTAACGCAGGCGCTCAAAGCCAGCGTTAAGCTGATCTGACCGCAACAGTAGAGAGCCTTGCCCATGTCCGTCAAATGCCTTTTCCCCTTGCCTTCCCTCACCCATTCAGAGCGAGCCGGACTTGCCGCGGGCACCTCGCCTGCATTCATTGCCTGCCAGGCAACCATACCCATGCAGGCCCGACCATGAACCGGATCAACCCGAGATTGACGCTGCTCACGGCCTCCGGCGTCTGCTCGCTGATTGTGCTGGACACCAATATCGTCGCCGTCACCCTGCCGAGCATCGCCCGCGACCTGGGCGCCAATTTCACCGACATCGAGTGGGTGGTCAGCGCCTACATGCTGGCTTTTGCCGCCCTGCTGCTGCCCGCCGGCAGCATTGCCGACCGTTTCGGGCGCAAGAAGACCCTGCTTTGCGGCCTGACCCTGTTCATCCTCGCCTCCCTGGGGTGCGGCGCCGCCCCCGACAGCCTGTTCCTGGATATCGCCCGGGCGATCAAGGGCGTGGGCGCCGCGCTGCTGCTGACGTCGGCCCTGGCGACCATCGGCCATACCTTCCATGACGAGACCGAGCGGGCCCGGGCCTGGGCCTTCTGGGGCGCCTGCATGGGCGTGGCCATGACCGCCGCGCCGACCGTGGGTGGGCTGATCACCCAATACCTGGGTTGGCGCTGGATCTTCTTCATCAACCTGCCCATCGGCCTGCTGCTGATGGCGCTGGTCCGCCACGCGGTACCGGAGTCACGCGACAGCCAGTCGGCCCGTCTCGATCCCTGGGGCAGCCTGGCGTTCAGCAGCGCCCTGCTGTGCCTGATCTGGGGCTTGATCGAGGCCAACCAGATTGGCTGGAGCCACCCGTTGACCCTCGCCCGGCTGGTCGCCGCTGCCGTGTTGCTGGGGCTGTTCGTAGTGGTGGAGCGTGTGCAGAAACGCCCGATGGTCGACTTGCAGCTGTTCCGTCACCCACGCTTCATCGGCGCGCTGCTGGGCATGTTCGCCTATGCCGGCTGTGCCCAGGTGATGATGACGCTGCTGCCGTTCTACCTGCAGAACGGCCTGGAGCTGTCGGCGATCGACTCGGGGCTGGGCATGCTGCCGTTTGCCCTGACCATGCTGATCTGCCCACGGATCGGCGTGCGGCTGGCGTCGCGACTGGAACCGGCAACGCTGATGGCCAGCGGGCTGACCCTGGTCGGTTGCGGCAACCTGCTCAGCGCCTGGGCGGTATCGAGTGGCGGCTACCTCGGTTTCGGCCTGGCGATTGCCGTGACCGGCGCAGGGGCCGGACTGCTCAACGGCGACACCCAGAAGAACATCATGGCCTGCGTGCCACGCGATCGAACGGGCATGGCTTCGGGCCTGAGCACCACCATGCGTTTCAGCGCGATCGTGCTGGCCGTCGGGGTGTTCGGTGCGCTGCTGGCCGGACATACCCGGGAGCTGCTGCAAGCCAGTCTCGCCAGCCAAACCAGCCCCTGGCTCGAACAGGCCCAGGAAATCGCCTCTCGGGTCGTGGCCGGTGACATGCCGGCGGCCATGGCAACGCTGCCGGAAGCGGCACGCCCGCTGGTGCAACCGCTGGCGCACCAGGCCTTCGTCGGAGGTTTTGGGACCGTGCTGTGGGTTGCCGGCCTGCTGGCGCTGCTGGGGGCCCTGGTGGTGGGCACACTGATGCGCAAGCCGCTGCCCGGTGCCCAGGCGTTTTCCCTGGCACGGCAGTAACCGCTGTCACAAGGGGCCGGGACAACCGTGCCCGCCCCTGCTCAGTCGTCCAGTGGCCCACCCAGCGAAGCCATCAGGCGCTCGGCGTTCTCCCGGCACGAGACGTCCGCCGGCTTGTTCCGGATGCTGTTCACCACTCCCAGCAGTTGCAGCTTGCTCTGGGCCAGGCGGGCCTGCATGGACTCGATCTGGCCGATCTTGCGTTCCAGGCTGCTGATCATCTCGTCGTGATCCCAGTTGCCCGGCTCGCTGGTCGGCACCAGGGCGCGCAGTTCCTCCAGGCTGAAACCCGCCTGCTGGGCACACTGGATGATCGAGAGCGTCTGCAGCACCTCTGCCGGATATTCGCGGTAGCCATTGGCCTGGCGCCGCACCTTGCGAATCAGCCCCTGGGCCTCGTAGAACCTGATCTTCGAGGCCGCCAGGCCACTGCGTTGAGCCAGTTCACCGATCTTCATGGAAATCCTCGCAGCGGCTATTGACATTAAACCTTACTTTAAACTTAGCCTGAACGCTCCACCACCCCGGAGTCAAGCATGTCACCTTTCCAGGCTTTGTCGTTACCCAACGGCGCACAGATCCCCAATCGCATCGCCAAGGCTGCCATGGAGGAGAACATGGCTGACCTGGACAATGCCCCCTCCCGACATCTGATGGAGCTCTATCGCGCCTGGTCCGACGGCGAAGCGGGACTGCTGCTGACCGGCAACGTGATGATCGATCGTCGGGCCATGACCGGCCCCGGCGGCGTGGTGCTCGAAGATGACCGCCACCTGGGCAAGTTCCGCCAGTGGGCAAGCCTGGGCCGGGCCAAGGGCGCACAGCTCTGGATGCAGCTCAACCACCCCGGGCGCCAGACGCTCGCCAACCTCGGCCAGGCCAGCCTCGCGCCGTCGGCCGTGTCCCTGGAGATGGGCGAGTTTTCGAAGATGTTCGCCAAGCCCCAGCCCATGAGTGAAGCCGATATCGCCGAAGTGATCACCCGCTTTGCCCGCAGCGCCCAACTGGCCGAGCAGGCAGGCTTCACCGGCGTGCAGGTCCATGCGGCCCACGGCTATCTGCTCAGCCAGTTCCTCTCGCCCCTGAGCAATCGGCGCAACGACCGCTGGGGCGGCAGCCTGGAAAACCGCGCCCGCCTGCTGCTGGAAGTGGTGAAGGCGATTCGTGCGGTGGTGTCTCCAGGCTTCTGCGTGGCGGTCAAGCTCAACTCGGCGGACTTCCAGCGCGGCGGCTTCGATGCCGACGACGCCCGCCAGGTGATCGAATGGCTCAACGCGCTGCCGGTGGATTTGGTCGAACTGTCTGGCGGCAGCTACGAGGCGCCGGCCATGCAGGGCGAAGCGCGTGACGGCCGGACGCTGGCGCGCGAGGCGTACTTCCTGGAAATGGCCGGTGAGCTGGCGAAAGTCGCGACGATGCCACTGATGGTCACCGGCGGCATCCGCCGCCTGCCCGTGGTCCAACAGGTACTCGACAGCGGCGTCGCCATGGCCGGTATCGGTACCGCGTTGGCCGTGGAACCCAATCTGCCGCGCTACTGGCGCGAGGGCCGCGACAGCCACCCGCAACTGCCGCCGATCCGCTGGAAGAAAAAGCCGCTGGCGGCGCTGGCGAACATGGCGGTGGTCAAGTTCCAGTTGAAGCGCCTGAGCCGGGGGCGGCGGACGAAGCCCGAGGTTTCGCCGGCCTGGGCACTGCTGCTGGATCAGCTGTTTGTCGGACGGCGGACACGGCAGTACCGGGCGGCGATGAAACGCCTGCGGTGAGACACGCAGAGGTGTAGGGCCATGAGCGCGCTTTCGCGGGCAAGCCCGGCTCCTACAGATTATGGTCGAGTGACGTTTTTATATACGCCACCACCTTGTAGGAGCCGGGCTTGCCCGCGAAAGCGCCAGCCAAACCACCGCAGCCCCAATCAGCGCCCCGCAAACCGCAATCGCGACACCCTCTTCAGATCACCGTCCTTGTAGTACCCCTCGCTCCAGCTGTCGTCCGGCGACAGTGGCTGGACCTGCTTGAGGGCCAGTTTCTTGGCGTAATAACGAAACCGGTAGTGCTCATAAAAACGCAGGATCTCCAGGCCGTAGCGATCGGCCAGGTCGGTATCGCCACGAATGACCAGGAAATTCTCGTCGTTGCCCTCGCTCGCGCCAACGCTGAGGTTATGACTGCCACTGATGATGGTCGGCGCCTCCGTGGTGAAGTCAGTGACGATGGCCTTGGTGTGCACCAGCAGGTGCCCCTTCTGCCCCTTGAGCCCTTCCTTGATCCAGCCTTCCAGGCCGCTGTCGAGCAGCGCCGTGGCGACGAAGTCGTCAGTGCGGTCGGCGTGGATGCCGGAGATGCTGCTGGCGGTGTTCTGCAGGCCGAAACGCAGCACATCGTCATGAGGCTTGCCAAGCAAGGCGTCGAGAATTTCCTTGGGCAAGGCAAAGGCGGTGGCGAACAGCACATCCTTCTGCGCCGCCGTGATGATCTGCACGAATTCCTTGAGGTCAGGCTGGCCGCTGCGCGGGGAAAACCCGGCAAACAGGGGCTGGGCAGGATCCATAGGATTGTTCTGGGTGATCCATTTGCGGGTGGCGGCGACATCCGCCGGCGTCGCCCAGACCTGCTCGAAGACCCGGGTGTACTCGAGCGCCAGGCGGCTGTCGTCGAGCACATGAATCACGTTGGCCTGGCGGTAGACGCCATTGGAGGTGAAGTTGGTGCTGCCGCACAAGACCGCCTCGGGCAGGTATTCACCACCGGCGTCACGCTGGCTGAGCACAATGAACTTGTCGTGGAAGATGTTGCTGGTGACCCGGCCGCGCTTGCTCTCGGCGGGAATCGCCGCCAGGCTCTGCTCGTTCAGCGCGGTGTCCTCGTCACCGACCTTGGCGTGGTACAGCACGCGGATGCGTGCGCCACGGTCCTTGGCCGCGTTCACCGCGTTGACGATCGCCGGCAGCTGGTACTCGTAGATGGCGATATCCAGCCCCCACTGCGCATCCTTGGCCCGCGCGATGAAACCCAGCAGCTCCTCCAGCAAACCGTTCTCCAGCCACAGGCGCGCCGCATCCGGCCATTGCTCGATCGGCAGGGTTTTCTGCCCGGTCAATTGCTTGTCCAGCTCGGGAAACTTGCGCTCGAAGCCCTGGCTCGCCGCCACGGCCCGGTTGAAGATCACCCGCTGGTTCTTCGGCATGCCGTTGTCGGTGGTCACCGTCACGGCCAGCGACTCGCCCAGTTGCGGCGCATCGGCCGTGCCATAGACCAGGTGCACCCGGTAGTTGCAGGTGGTACCGGGTTCGACGTTGTAGTCGGCCCAACGGAATTTCTGCAACGGCGCCACGTCGCTGGGGGTGGCGTGATACTGGGGGAAGGTGTGCTCCTTGCCGGGAAAGGTCAGGCTGTTGAACAGGAACAGCCAGGGCTTGGTCCCCACCTGGCGCTCGATGGCAAAGCCGAGCAGACCCTTGCGGCGTGATTCGGCCAGGTCGAAGGCCAACAGCACCCCACTGGTACCGGCATACGCCTTGACCCGGAAATCGTCCTGGGCATTGCTTTGAAGTACGCGCATGCATCACATCCTTGAGAAATGGCTGGAACGGACAAGGCTAGGACAGTACGTCTACCGGCGCCTGGAATGAAACACACAGCACTCAGACACAAGCATCAGGCTGCGTAGGACTCTACCCTGATCGGTGATCCGCGGCGAGCTGACACCCTCCGTTGTTTTCCAACTGAACCAGAAAGGACATTTCATGGAATCCCCCTTGCACCCCGGCGTGGCTCCGGCCCTGAGCTTCAATGGCGGCTTCGTCGACACCCTCGGTTTTCTCGCCTTGCAGGGCCTGTTCACCGCCCACGTCACCGGTAACTTCGTGACCCTGGGGGTCAGCATCGTCAACGGCGCCTCCGGTGCACTGTCCAAGCTGATCGCGCTACCGGTCTTCGTGCTGGTGGTGGGCTTGACGCACCTGGCCGCCGTGGCGATTCACCGCCGTGGCTTGGTACCGTTGCGCCTGTTGCTGGTGGCGCACACGCTGATGCTCGCCGCCTTTGCCGGGTTGGCGATCTGGTGGGGGCCCTTCACCGACAGCGACAGCACCACCGCGCTGATCACCGGCATGACCGGGGTGGCCGCCATGGCGATCCAGAATGCGATTTCGCGCCAGCATCTCAAGGGCGCACCGCCCACCACCCTGATGACCGGCAACGTCACCCAGTTCGCCATCGATGTCTTCGCCCTGTGGGGCGAGCGCGACCCGGCGCAACGGGCAACGATCCGCCAGCGCCTGAAGCCGATCTGCACCACCCTGCTGGCCTTTGCCACCGGGTGCATCAGCGCGGCCCTGCTCTACATGGCGACAGGATTGTGGGGTTTGCTGGTACCGGTGGTCATCGCCATCGGGGTATGCCTGAATACCCATCGCAAGGACCAGGCGCGGGCTTGAGCCATCGCCCTCTGCCTGTGGCGGGCCTGATGCTGCCACGCAGGACTTGACGGCCTGTTCGCGGATGAATCCGTCTCCCACAGTGTTGAGTCGTGTACAAAATGGACTCACGACACAAACCTGTGGGAGCCGGATTCATCCGCGAACAGGCTCGCAAACCCTGCCAAAATCCATAGGACGCCCACGGAGAGAACCGTGCCAGGCACCTACTTGCGCTTGTAGCTCTTGCTACCCCCAGGCGTCAGGCAGTAGATCCCGCCACGGGGGCCGGTGCAGTAACTGCCGCTGCCGCACTGGCAGCCTTCGGCGCTTTGCAGGCGCTGCTGCGGGCGGGCACGAACATCGTCGCGCAGCCCCATCACCGCCGAGCAGTTTTTCTTCGAGGCGCTGATGGAGCCGTCGTTGCACAGGAAAGTCTCGCCATCACAGCCGGCGATCCCGCCCTTGCTGCCGGAACAGGGGGTGTTGGCCGCCGACGCCACACCACTGCTTGCCAGCCATGTCGCCAGGACGAGATAACGCAACAGGGAGAGGAACGAACGACTCATGGGGTGCATCCTTGCCAGAGAAAAGATGGCCTCATGATATCAATTTGCCGTAAACCTGCACCCTGGCTGGATAGACGGTCAGCGCCCCTCGCGCATCAACCCGGCATGCATTGGAAGTCACCGGTGTTGGCGACTTCCTTGCCATGGGAGTCCACCAGCCGCGCGCTGACCTCCTGACCCAGGCTCGACTCCACCAGCTTGTAGTGCTCACCGGCCTTGAACTGTTTGTAGGAGACCTCTCCCGAACAGTCTTCCTGATTGCCGTCGCCGACCGGGATCTCCACCAGCATCACATCAAGCTTGTGGGCGCCCGGCGTCACTTCGAAGAAGCGTCCGTCATCGATCGACTTGCCATCGACCTTCTCGGCCAGCAGGTCATTCGGCGCCTCCTCCTGCAACCCGATCCAGGCCTGGTTCGGATCAGCCTTGGGCATCGGGCCCGCACAGGCCGACAGCAGAACGGCCAGACCCAGGGTGGGAAGCAGCATCAGCGGTTTGAGTGTCATGCAGGATTACCTCGAAGATGAAGAAGCTGTCAGATGCAGGAGAACAGATGGGACTCGGCCACCTGCTTGCCGTGGTCGTTGACCAGCACCGCACCGACGTCACTGCCTGAGCCGGATTGCACCAGGTGGTATTGCTTGCCGGCCTTGAACTGGTCGTACTCGACATGCCCGGTGCATTCCGGCTGGTCGAGGTCACCGTTGGCGCCCTGGATCAGGGTCACTTCCAGGTCGTGCTTGCCCGGCTGCACTTCGAAGTAACGACCGTCGTCCACGCGCTTGCCGTCCACACGCTCGGCCATCAGGTTGTCGCTCGACTGGCCCTGCATGCCGATCCAGGCCTCACTGGGGTCTGCCTTGGGCACGGGGCCGGCACAGGCCGAAAGCAGGCAAACCAGGCCAAGGGTCGGGATCAACATCAGCGGTTTCAGGTTCATCGTATGAATTCCTCTCACATTCATCTGTGGTTTCGGCGGTTAGGCTCGCCGTCAAATCGACATCAAGAGTGGCGAGGCAGAGCGGTTTAGACAAATGAATGGAAATGAAGGGAATTTCAGTTCTTATCTAAAAGATCCTTCATGTTGGTGAAAGCCAAACGTTAAGTTCCAGCGGCAAGACTGCCGGGGTTTGCAATTCCACTCTCCGGAGGTCCAAGGCATGCTAGGGCTGGTAAAGACCGCACTGCTCAAGCCGTACACGTTCATCGTGTTGGCGATTTTCATCTGCATCATCGGGCCGCTCGCGGCCCTGCGTACGCCCACTGACGTGTTTCCCGATATCGGCATCCCGGTGGTTGCGGTGGTCTGGCAATACAACGGCCTGTCGCCCGACGACATGGCCGGCCGAGTGATCTACACCTACGAGCGCTCGCTGAGTACCACGGTCAACGACATCGAACACATCGAGTCGCAATCGTTGCCCGGCATGGGCATCGTCAAGATCTTCTTCCAGCCGGGCGTCGATATCCGTACCGCCAACGCCCAGGTGACGGCGGTTTCGCAGACCGTACTGAAACAGATGCCGCCCGGTATCACCCCGCCACTGATCCTCAACTACAACGCCTCGACAGTGCCGATCCTGCAGATGGCGTTCTCCAGTCCCACGCTGTCGGAAGCCAGGATCCGCGACCTGGTGCAGAACAACATCCGCCTGCCACTGACCGCCGTGCCCGGGCTGGCCCTGCCGACCCCGATGGGTGGCAAGCAGCGCCAGATCACCCTTGACCTCGATCCCCAGGCACTGGCCGCCAAGGGGCTGTCGGCACAGGACGTGGGTAACGCCCTGGCGGCGCAGAACCAGATCATCCCGGTGGGTACCGCCAAACTCGGCCCCTACGAATACACCGTGCTGCTCAACAACAGCCCGAAGGTGATCGATGAACTCAACGACCTGCCGATCAAGACCGTCGACGGTGCGCTGATCACCATCGGCCAGGTGGCCCACGTGCGTGACGGCTCGCCGCCACAGACCAACATCGTGCGGGTCGACGGCCGGCGTGCGGTGCTGATGCCGGCGATGAAGAACGGCAATATCTCCACCCTGTCGATCGTCGATGGCATCCGCAGCATGCTGCCGCTGATCAACGAGACCCTGCCGCCAGAGCTCAAGACCTCGCTGCTGGGCGATGCCTCGGTGTTCGTGAAGGAGTCGGTGGGCAGCGTGGCCCGTGAAGGCATCATTGCCGCCCTGTTGACCAGCGCGATGATCCTGCTGTTCCTCGGCAGCTGGCGCTCGACCCTGATCATCGCCGCGTCGATCCCGCTGGCGGTGCTCTCGGCCATCGCCCTGCTGGCCGCCACCGGCCAGACCCTCAACGTGATGACCCTTGGCGGGCTGGCGCTGGCGGTGGGGATCCTGGTGGACGATGCGACGGTGACGATCGAGAACATCAACTGGCACCTGGAACAGGGCAAGGCGGTGAAGACAGCGATTCTCGACGGTGCCAAACAGATCGTCGGCCCGGCCTTCGTCTCGCTGCTGTGCATCTGCATCGTGTTCGTCCCGATGTTCATGCTGCAGGGCATCGCCGGCTATCTGTTCCGGCCGATGGCCCTGGCGGTGATCTTCGCCATGGCCAGCTCGTTCATCCTCTCGCGGACCCTGGTGCCGACCCTGGCGATGTTCCTGCTCAAGCCGCACGTTCTCGAAGGCGGTGCCGGGCACCATCCCGAAGACGACTTCATCAACCACCACGAAGGCGACCAGCACGGCCGCCAACGCAATGCGCTGCTACAAGGGCTGCTGAACTTCCAGCAAGGCTTCGAGCGCGGTTTCTCTGCGGTACGCGACACCTACCATGGCCTGCTGACCCTCGCCCTGGGCTGCCGTCGACGCTTCCTGCTCGGTTTCCTTGGCTGCGTGCTGGCGTCCTTCGCCCTGCTGCCAAGCCTGGGCGAGGACTTCTTCCCGGCCACCGACGCCGGCGCCCTGGCCATGCATGTGCGCCTGCCACTGGGCTCGCGGATCGAGGAAAGCGCCGCGGCCTTCGACCGTATCGAGGCACGCATTCGCGAGATCATTCCGCCCGAGGAGCTGAACAACATCGTCGACAACATCGGCATCCCGCTGAGCGGTATCGACATGGCCTACAGCGCCAGCGGCACCATCGGACCACAGGACGGCGATATCCAGGTAACGCTCAAACCGGGCCACAAGCCAACGGCCGACTACGTGAAGCAACTGCGTAGCGCGCTGCCGGAAAGTTTCCCTGGCAGCCACTTCGCCTTCCTGCCGGCCGACATCAGCAGCCAGATCCTCAACTTCGGCTCCCCGGCCCCATTGGACGTGAAGATCTCCGGACGCAGTGCCGAGGAGAACCGCAAGTTCGCCGTGGAGCTGCAGCGTCGCCTGCAGCATGTACCGGGCATCGCCGACCTGCGCATCCAGCAGTCCGAGGGCTATCCGTCGCTGCAGGTGAACGTCGACCGGATGCGGGCCAAGGGCCTGGGTATCACCGAGCGTGACGTCACCAACAGCATGGTCGCCTCACTGGCCGGCAGCTCGCAGGTGGCCCCGACCTTCTGGCTCAACCCGGCCAACGGCGTGTCCTATGGCGTGGTCGCGGCGACCCCGCAATACCGCCTCGACAGCCTGCCATCGCTGGAAGCCCTGCCGGTGACCGGCAGCAATGGCCAGTCGCAGATCCTCGGCGGCCTGGCGACCATCAACCGGGTGCCCAGTCCGGCCGTAGTGACGCACTACAACATCCAGCCGACCCTGGACATCTATGCCAACGTCCAGGGCCGCGACCTGGGTGCGGTGGCCCATGACGTACAGAAAATCCTCGACGAGGCGGCCTCGCTGCGGCCCAAGGGTGCGGTGGTCAGCCTGCACGGCCAGATCGACGCCCTGCATGAAGCCTTCAGCGGCCTGAGCTTCGGCCTGCTCGGCGCGGTAGTGCTGATCTATCTGCTGATCGTGGTCAACTTCCAGTCCTGGATCGACCCGTTCGTGATCATCACCGCCCTGCCCGCGGCCCTGGCCGGGATCGTCTGGATGCTGTTCCTCAGCGGTACCTCGCTGTCGGTACCGGCCCTGACCGGCGCCATCCTGTGCATGGGCGTGGCCACCGCCAACTCGATCCTGGTGGTGAGCTTCTGCCGCGAACGCCTGGCCGAACACGGCGATGCCCTCAAGGCTGCCCTGGAGGCCGGCTACACCCGCTTCCGTCCGGTCTGCATGACCGCCCTGGCGATGATCATCGGCATGCTGCCGCTGGCCATCTCCCAGGAACAGAACGCCCCCCTCGGACGCGCCGTGATCGGCGGTCTGATCCTGGCGACCACTGCCACCCTGCTGTTCGTCCCCGTGGTGTTCAGCCTGGTGCATGGTCGTCAACAACCCACTCGCGCCGTAGCTGGAGAAATGACTCATGACTGATCGCAAACCCTCGGGCAAACGCCTGCTCTACATGGGCGTCGGCGGCCTGACCCTGGCAGCGCTGCTGGTGGCCAACGGGATTGCCGCGCGAACCCGCCACGAACGCGACGTCACCGCCTGGACCGAAGCCGCCGCGGTGCCGATGGTCAGCGTGTTCCAACCGACGCAGAACGCCGCCGGCGACACCCTGCGCCTGCCCGCTCGCCTCGAAGCCTGGAGCAAGGCACCGATCCATGCGCGGGTCAGTGGCTACCTCAAGGACTGGAAAAGCGATATCGGCAGCCAGGTCCAGGCCGGCCAGGTGCTGGCGCAGATCGACAGCCCGGACCTCGACCAGCAGGTCGCCCAGGCCCACGCCCACATGCTGCAGGAGCAGGCCAACGCGCGCCTGGCGCAGACCACCGCGACCCGCTGGAAGAACCTGGTGAACACCCATTCGGTCTCACAGCAGGAGGCCGATGAAAAGAGCTCCAACGCGGCGGCGGCGCAAGCCAATGCCCAGGCGGCCGAGGCCGACTTCGCGCGGCTGTCGGCGCTGGAAGCCTACAAGACCATCCGTGCGCCGTTCAGCGGCACCATCACTGCCCGCAATACCGACATCGGCCAGTTGGTCAAGGCCGACAGTGACAGCGATCCGGAACTGTTCGATATCGCCGATACCCATCAGCTGCGCCTCTATGTGCCGGTCCCGCAGAACTACGCCAGCGTCATCCGGCCGGGCCTTCAGGTGCAGTTGAGCGTACCGGAACACCCCGGCAAGACCTTCAGTGCCCGCCTGGTGGGCAACTCCACCGCGGTCGACGCACGCTCTGGCACCCTGCTGGCGCAGTTCGTCGCCGACAACCCGGACAACGCGCTGCTGCCCGGCGACTACGCCGAAGCGACGATCCCGGTACCGGCCGATACCCATGGTGTGAGCATTCCCGCCAGCGCGCTGATCTTCCGGGCCAAGGGTACCCAGGTGGCGGTGCTGGACGCGCAGAAACATGTACACCTGCGTGATATCCATATCGGGCTGGACCTGGGTGAACGCCTGGTCATCGACCAGGGTCTGAAGCCTGCCGACACCGTGATCGACAACCCGCCGGACGCCCTGCGCGAAGGTGACCTGGTGAAACTCGCCGATGCCGGAGAACAGCATGCCCGCAAAGCTTAAACTCGCTGCCTGCCTGCTCCTGGTCGCCGGGCTGCAGGGCTGCTCGCTGGCCCCGACCTACAAGGTCCCGCAGATCGACCTGCCGGCCCGGTATCGCGAACAGACCAGCGATGGCCCCTGGCACCTGGCCAACCCGGGCAACGCGTTGTCCACCCAGTGGTGGCTGCTGTTCCAGGACGAGCACCTGAACGACCTGCAGCAACGCCTGCTCAAGGCCAACCCGGATCTCGCCGCGGCGCTGGCCCACTATGATGGTGCCCAGGCCTACGCCAGCCAACTGCATGCCGGACTGTTCCCGCAGATCACAGCCAGCGCGCAGCCCGAACGCCAGCGCCAATCGGACAACCGCCCGCTGCGCGGCAGCACCCAGCCTTCGGCGTACAACAGCAACACTGCCGGTTTCGCGCTGAACTTCGACCTCGACCTGTGGGGCCGCATCCGCAACCAGGTCGCGGCCGGCGACGCCCAGGTCCAGGCCTCGGGCGACGACCTGGCGGTGGCCCGGCTGAGCCTGCAACAGCAACTGGCAAGCCTGTACATCCAGCTCAACGGCCTGGATGCCCAGAGCAGGATCCTCTCCAGCTCGCTGGACGACTACAGCCAGGCGCTGCAACTGACCCGTGACCGCTACGAAGGCAAGATCGCCTCGGAACTCGACCTGACCCGTGCCCAGAGCCAGTTGGCCGAAGCCGAAGCGCAACTGGACGAAGTGCGTGGCCAACGCAACCTCGCCGAACATGCGATCGCCGAACTGATTGGTGAACCGGCGAGCGACTTCCAGCTGGCACCGACGCCCCAGATCCTGTCGATCCCGCCGGTACCAGGCGCCTTGCCGAGCAACCTGCTGCAACGCCGGGCGGACATCGCTGCTGCCGAACGGCGGGTATTTGCCGCCAATGCCGGGATCGGCGTGGCCAAGGCCGCGTGGTACCCCGACTTCAGCCTGACCGGCCTGGTCGGTGGCCAGACCCAGGGCGTCGGCAACCTGCTGTCGGCGGGTAACCGCTACTGGGCGCTGGGGCCGCTGGTCAACCTGCCGATCTTCGATGGCGGTCGCATCAGCGCTCAGGAGAAACAGGCCAAGGCCGAGTTCGAGCAAGCCTCTGCCCAATACCGCAGTCACGTGTTGCGGGCGGTGCGGGAGGTCGAGGACAACCTGGCGCAACTGCGTGACCTGCAACAGGAGGCCCGTGATGAGCAGGCTGCGGTCAATGCCGCACAGCACACCCAGACCCTGGCGATGAACAGCTACCAGGCTGGTGCCGTGAACTACCTGGATGTGGTGACCGCACAGACCGC